>NZ_JBHWIW010000038.1:0-26124 GCF_042731955.1 Streptomyces sp. NPDC059828
GGGGGGGGGGCCCGGCCCCCCCCCCCGGCGGCGACGCGTCACACCGCGAGCGGCTCCAGATCCCGGTGGATCCGCCGCTCCTCCCTGGCGATCCGCGTCATGTTGTGATCGTCGCCGAGCAGCCTTCCCAGCTCCTCGACGGTCTCCGCACGCAGCGCCGCCGCCTCGTCCTTGCGGCCGAGTGCGCCGAGTGTCACGGACATGTTGGAGGCGACGGCGAGCGTCTCCGGGTGGTGGACGCCCAGGACCTCGCGGAGCTTGCTCAGCGCACGCCGCTCGGTTTCCAGCGCCTCCTCCAACTCTCCTTGATCAGCCCGGCCGTTGGCAAGGTTGACGGTGCAGAACAGGGTGTGGGGGTGAGCGCTGCCGAGGATGCCGGTCATCCTCCGGACGGTGGGCCGGAGAACTTCCTCCGCGGCCTCGGGATCACCGCAGCCCCACTGGTAGATGCCGAGGTTGTTGATCGCGGCGAGGGTGTAGGGGTGCTTCGCGCCCGGCGCCTCGATGTACTGGTCGACCACCTCCTGTGCCAGGTCCCTGGCCGCGACCGGATCCCCCGCGGCGAACAGGTCGGCCGCCAGGTTCAGATCACAGGCCAGTGAGTCCGGGTGGGCATAGGTGTACTTGGCACGGTAGCGGTTCCGGGTAGCCGTGGTGAGCCGCCGCGCGTCCTCGAGCCGTCCCGCCCTGCGCAGCGACACGGCGAGGCTCTTGGCGGCGGCCAGCGTGCCGGGGAAGGCCCGGCCGAGGGTCTGCTTGTAGCTCTCGTAGGTGCGCGACAGCAGCGTCACCGAGTCCTCGTAGTGCCCGACCTCTCGCAGATCGCGGGCGAGTGAGGTGGCCGAGGAGAGGGTGTACGGGTGCTCGGGGCCGAGCACCTCGGTGCGCCGGTCGAAGACCTCCTGGTCGATCTCCCGGGCGCGGGAGTAGTGGCCGACCATCCGCAGGTTCAGGGCGAGGTTGTTGGCGGCGGCCAGGGTGCGCGGATGGGACTCGTGGAAGATCTGGCTGAAGCCCTCGTGCGCCTCGGTGGCCAACTCCATCGCCTGGCCGTACTCGCCGAGCGCGCCCAGGTCCATCGCGAGCCCGGATGTGGTCATGTACGTGTGCGGATGGGAGGTGCCGAGCACCGCCTTCTGGCGCTCCAGGGTCACCTCGTCCAGCTCCTTGGCGTCCGTGTAGCGCCCCTGGGAACGGAAGATGTTGGAGAGGTGGAAGCGGAGGTACAGATACTGGAGGTCGTCGTTGCCGAGCATCTCCCGCCAGGAGTCCCTCAGGTCCTCGGCGAGCTCTCCCGCGGTCTGCCAGTCACCCCGCTTCCACAGGTAGCGCACCCGGTCGATGAGCAGTCGGCGAGTCTCCGGCTCCTTGCAGTAGCGGGCCTCCGACGTGGCGAGATGCGGCCAGATGGTGCCGAACCGCTGCCAGGTCTCGGGGTTGTCGATCGGCTCGTCGTCGTCGGGACGCGCGCCGGCGAGGATCCGGTGGACGGCGTGGCGCGCGTCCATCTGCTCCTGCTCGCTGAGCTGGGACCTGATCACGGCCTGGACCAGCCGGTGGACCTGGATGGAGTTGGAGACCTGGTCGACCTTGGCCAGGGCGAACCGGCCGATCTCCCGGATGACCCGCCCCAGGACCAGCTTCTCCTGGAGGGAGGCGTCGTAGGGCTTGAGGGCTTCGATCATCTCCTTGCTGTAGAGCAGGTTCGCGGAGATCGGCTCGGGTGCGAAGAAGGCGCAGAGCTGGAGGAGGCGCACCGCGGCGGGCGAGCGTTCCTTGAGCCGCTCGATGGAGACGTTCCAGGTCGCCGCGACCGGCTCGGGGTAGCCCGCGGGCTGGTTGAGCGCGAGGACGCTGGAGGCCTGCTGGCCGAGCCGTTCCAGATACGCGGAGACGGGGGTCGCGGTCTCCGCGATCCAGGCCGCGGCCTGCTCGACGGCGAGCGGCAGATCGCCCACCGCGCTGGCGACCTGGTCGGCGTCCTGTGCGGTGAGTCCGGGGGCGCGGCGCCGGAGGTGCTCGATGGACTCCTCGCGCAGGAACACGTCCACGGGCAGTGCGTCGCCGTACTGGGACCAGGTCTGGTTCCTGGAAGTGACCAGGATGTGTCCCCCGGTCGGGAAGAAGCGCTTGAGCTGTTCGGGGTCGTCCGCGTTGTCGAAGACCAGCAGCCAGCGTGCGGACGGCACACCGCGCCGCAGCAGGTCGACGGCCTCCTGGGAGGCGGCGGCCATGTCCTCGCCGCCCTGGGCACCGAGCCGGACCGCGAGTTCGGCGAGCCCGGCGATGACGTCGTCGACCTGTTCCGACGAGATCCACCACACCAGGTCGTAGTCCGCCATGAAGCGGTGCACGTACTCCAGCGCCACCTGGGTCTTGCCGACGCCGCCGAGTCCGTAGAGGGTCTGCGGCTGCGGGAGCACGACGGCCATTCCGCCACCGAGCTGGTCGCGCATACGTTCGAGCACGACGGAGCGGCCGGTGAATCCGGGATTGCGGGGCGGTGCGTTCCAGATCTTGGGCACGGTGCCGGGGAAGCGCGGGCCGGGCGAGACCCCGTCGGCGAGCTGCACCGGGCGGTCGAGTGCGCGCAGCAGCGCCGTGGTGGCGTGCACCTCGTCGAGCCGGAACAGGTCGACGGGGTTGCGGTCGATGTAGGGGGTGGTCAGGCGTACGTCGCCGACGCGCAGCGGCAGCAGATGGCGCCGTCCGCCGCCCGGATCCTCGGACGCGGCACGTTCCCAGACCGCCATCGCCCGAGCGGACTTGAGGTAGGCGCTGGAGAGCAGCACCACGGTGCGCGCGGCGGTCTCGGCGGCCTGGACGGCGCCGTCCTCCGGGGAGGGTTCGGCGGAGACATCGCGCGGGACCACGCGGAAGCCGGCCCGGGTGAGGACGGACTCGATCCAGTCGGCCCACATCCGGTTCTCCGCCACGTAGCTGAGGAAGAGGTCGGCGGGCAGGGCAGGCCGACGGCGGGTGAAGGCATCCCGGATCCGCAGCCTGACGTCTTCGCCGACCGCGGGCATGGCGGTGATCCGGCCCTCGGTGATCACGGCGGTGAGCCGTTCGAAGGCGGAGAGGAGGGAGTTGGTGAGCCCCGTCTCGTCGCCGAAGGTGGCCAGGGTCTCCTCGTAGGCGTAGTAGGGCCGGTACGGGATCTCCACCGCGCCCCAGTAGGAGGTGAGTTCCTCTCCGGAGAGTCCGGTCGGGAAACGGTCGAACTTCAGCCGGGCGAGGGCCCGTCCGGCGTCCGCCTTCTCCTTCTCGCCCTCGTCGATGCGCATGGGGACGGGGAAGATCCGGATGCCCCGGCCGCCGTAGCGCTCGTCGATCTGGCGGGCAACGGCCGCCGCGCCGTCGATGGACTGGTCGCTGAGGGTGAAGCAGTCGACCAGGATGTCGGGAAGGTGGACGGTGCAGATGTCGGCGATGTCGCTGAGGCCGGTGCGGCTGTCGATCAGGACGTAGTCGTAGTTGGCCTTCATGTCGTCACGCAGGGCGTCGAAGAAGTGCCCGCCGCCGAGGCGGTCGTAGAAGTTGTCCCAGTCGAAGGTGGAGACGGTCGCCGAGTACTCGCGGTTCTGCTTTCCGGCGGAGACGAAGTCGAGTGTGCCGCCGTCGGGGAACTCCCAGCCCAGGCTCTCCGGCGTCAGGGACACGGCGTGCGGCTGGATGCGAGCGTAGTCGCGGTGCCAGTCGTCGGGGCGCTGGACGGGGCTGGTCGCGGCCCAGGCGTACTCGGTGATCAGGTCGATGACACCGGTGGTGGCGCCGAGCGTGGAGGGGTCGAGGAAGGGGTGGAAGAACTTGTGCAGACCGGGGGCCTCCAGGTCCCAGTCCACGGCGAGGACCCTCTTGCCGTTGGCAGCGAGTATCCAGGCCGTGTTGGCCATCGCCATCGTCCTGCCAGTGCCTCCTTTGTAGGAGTAGAAGGTGACGATGCGTCCGTCACGACTGACTGTCATCCGGGTCCTCCGCATCAGGCGCACGGTCGAGCATGTCGGGAATGAACTGCGTGGTGGCGTACTCGGCCGCCATCGGGCCGCGCAGCCGGGGGCGTTCGGTGTGACTGCCGCCGGCGGGTGGATAGACCTGTGCGTGTCTGAGGTACTGCTGGGCGGCCGCCTCCACCACCTGCGGCAGGATCTGGCCGAATGCCTCCATGCTGGGCACCCCCCGGGCGGCGGCGCGGCAGGCGGCCCGGCCCTGGCTGAGTTTGGTGGGCAGCGTGGCCTCCAGTTTGGCGGCCAGCTCGGCCTCGGCGGCCCGGCTCTGGTGGTCGTCGCGGTTCCAGGGGACGACCACACTCACCCAGGGGCGGTGCTCGGCGTCGAAGGCCGCGAGCCGCGCCCGTCTCTCCTCGTCCTCCAGCGCCCAGCGGTCGATGATCAGCAGCTCGGGCTGGGTCGGCGGCTGTTTGGCGTCGAGGGGAGTCGCGTCGTGGTCGAAGGACCCTATGGTGGCCTGGTAGTTGAGGGAGCGGACCAGGTCCTGTGCGACATACGCGAGGGCCCGTGCGGATTCCGGGTGGTAGGGGTTCCAGTCCTGCGGCATGTCGCCGTAGTAGACGGGGTCCCGCCCCTGGGGCACATCGTGCCGGGTGGGTGCGGCGACGGTGACCTTGATGGGACGGGGTCCGGTGCTGCGCGGTTCGGATGGGCGCGGTGTGCCGAAGGCACTCGGAGCCTGCCGGTAGTCGAGCGGCCGGCTGGGACCGACTCCGGCGGTGTCCGCCACACTGACGATGCGTTTGGCGAGCTCGTAGACCGCGCGCTCGTACTCCTCGGCGAATATCCGGAGTTTGATGAGCCCGTAGAGGCCGTCGGTGACATAGCGGTCGCCGAAGGCCCGGTGATTGAACTGCAACCGCTCTGCCGGGCCCGGGAGTTGTTCGGGCGGTATCGGTACCCACAGTGCGGGCACGATGGCCTCGGCGGGCCGGTTGCTCTTGGCCTGATGGTAGATGGCCCGCTGGGCGAAGGCGTACCACTCCTTGCCGCACATCTCACTGGCGAAGTAGCGGGGCGAGAAGAGCGGGACGAAGACACGGCAGGTGGCGAGCACTTCGCCGAGCCGTTCCGACCAGCCTTCGCCCGAGCGTATCTCCCGGTCCATGAAGCCGGCGGGGGCGCCGGCCGGCAGATCGGTCATGGCCATCACATGGCCGCACAGATCACGGAAGAGGCGCTCGACCCACATATCGGGGTCGGGACCCCCGGGTCCGTACCTCGGTGTATGCGCGTAGCTCAAAAAGAAGTACGGCCGATGGTCCGCCGCTCGCTGCTGCGATGACGCGTGCACACGACCCCCGTCCTGGTCCTGTGTGAGCACTCGCACTCTCAGGGCTGATGGAGTGCGAGCGAACTAATCATTCCGGAGCTGACCGTGCTCCATCCCCTCACCGTCAGTCAATCAGCGCCGCTTTTCGGTCATCCACAACGCGGCGTGATCCACGGCTTCCTTGATCGAAAACAATCGAGCGGCCGCTCCTCCCACTTGTCCGTTCTGCACCCGACGCCTGTCGAACGCATTTCCGATGCGCGCGAAATCACTGTCGTCCAGCGAGGCGTCCTTGTATTCCGTCCATTCCGGGGTTCCGTCAGTGCCGCGCACCACACAGCGATAACTCCGCAACGGCGAACCGGTGCGGTACTCCGCCAGATGAAAGGCGGTGCACGCGGAGAAACCCACGTTGATCAACAACACCTGTGCCCGGGCCCGGTACAAGGCGGCCAGGGGGGAATCCTCACCGAAATGCGATTCCAGCGGATGTGCGCTGAGCAGCTCTCCGGCGCGGCTGCCCAGCGCGGCGAAGGAGACCTGGGGATGGGTGCTGCGGACCGCCCCGGGAGTGGTCCTCACGCACTCGGCCAATCGGCCCACACCCGTGCAGGGCGTGGTGGCGGGATCGAAGGCCGGCATCTTTGCCCGGAAGGCCGCCACCTGAGTGGGTGTCATGCCCGCCACCCGGCGCCGATGAGCGGCGGAGGTGTCGGAGTTCTCCGCGGTGAAGGCGGGGACGACGAGAGTGCCGTCCGGGCCCAGCGCCGTCAGCAGCGCGTCACGCACGGCACCGGCCTCCAGCCCGCTGCCGCCGAGTGCGGCATGGACGAGGACCACGTCCCCCGCCCCGATTCCCAACCGCGTGAGGTCGTACGCAAGCCCCACCCGCTCATGCGCGGCACAGGTCACGGTCCACCTCTTCCCTCAGCTCGTCCTCGAGCTGCGTCAGCAGGTGCTTCCCGCTGACGGTCAGTTCGGCGGCGCGCTCCAGGGTGGTGAGCGCCCGCAGTGCCTGCTCGGCGGCGTCCGGGTCGAACGCCGCGAGACCGGCCCGTTCGTGTGCGCCCGCCAGCAGTTCCGACACGGGCACCGGCGCGTCCGTCCACGGCGCCGGGTGGGTCCACCAGCCGTCCTGTGCGTACAGGTCGGTGACTTCGCGCAGGGCCTGGAACCGCGCCCTGCGGTAGCCGCGCAGCAGCGCGACCGCCAGCTCCCGGCTGTCCGCGCGCAGCGGCAGCCCGAGGGCGCCGAGGCCGTGCCGGCCCACCACCGGGCCGTTGCCGCTGAGCCGGGTGAGCGGAGTGAGTGTGGTCAGGCAGGCCGCGGCGGCGTCCGCCTGCCGCGGCACGCGTTCACGGAGCAGGCTCCAGGCAGCCGCCAGCCGGCCGGTCCAGTCGGCGGCCTCACCGAGTCCCAGCCTGGGCTCGACGGGTACACCGAAGCAGTCCCGGTACGGATCGAGGTCATCGATCAGGAGGTCCGGGGCACCGTCCCGGCCGAACCGGCGCACCGGCCGCCAGCCGACGGCGGCTTCGCCCGGGCGCACGATCCGGCGCTCGTCACCGCCGACCCGCACCAGAAAGCCCTTCTCGATGGCGCACACCTGCGCCGTACCGCGCTCTTCGGCCCCGGTCAGCCGGAGTTCGCCGAGAGTGGGCAGATACATGACGCCGTGCTCGTACGGCACCGGGACCGGCAGCTCGGAGCCGCCCCGAACGACAGCCGCAGCGACCGACACCGACAGCCGGGCGGCCGGGGTGGTGACGGCTCCGGGGCGCTCCTGCTCCAGGGCGTCCAGGGCCTCGTGCAGCCAGCTGGCCGTGTACGGGTGGGTCAGCACCTCGTCGAAGCCGAGTCCGTCGCAGTGCTCGACGGCTTCCATGAGTTCCCACGCACGGACCCAGTCCTCACCGCCGCGTCCGGCCAGCGCGTCATGGAGTCCCGCGAGCAGCAGCCAGGTCAGCTCGTACTGCTCGGTGCGGAGCGCCGCGGCCTCCGTCACCGCGGGCGACACGGAGGAGCCGGCGGTGCGCAGCTCGATGCCGCGGATGAGCGCCTCCAGATCGGTGCAGTACACCGAGGTGTTGTCGAAGTCCCCGCCGCTGCGGTAGCGGTGGGTGTAGAGGCCGCCGCCGCAGGAGCGGACGACGGGGCACTGGCGGCAGGTCGCGCTGACACCGGCCAGTTCGAGCTGGCGGGCGCGGATGCCGGGATGGGCCGCCACCTCGTCCAGGGCGTGGTCGAAGACGGTGAATCCGGTGGCCGCAGCACCGTCATAGGCGCTCTTGAGCGAGTCGACCTGCTCCAGCGCGCCGTCGGTCTCCACCACGACGAGGTCGGTGGGCGCGAGACCGAGGGACTCGGTGAGGCTGGAGCCTCCGGAGAGCGTGGAAAGCACCGACTCGAACAGCCGCACAGGGACGGGCCTGCCCTGGCGGTTCCAGCGGTCGAAGACGGTGAGGATCCAGTCGGCGTAGGCGGTCGGCGAACCGTCGGGCCGCGGGGGCGGCTCGTCCCAGGTGGCGTGCGGAAGCAGGAAGTCGATGCGCGGTGGGTCGAGTTCCATGAGCGCGTCGTACACCGCGACCGGGTCGTTGCGCACGTCGATCGTGCAGAGGAGACCGAGGTCGAGGTGGCGGTAGCGCTCCTGGTGGAGCAGCTCCACGGCTCTGAGGACCAGGGGGTGGCTGCTGCGGCCGTCGGCGAAGCGGCGGTGGCGGTCGTTGGCCGTCTTGTCACCGTCGAGGGAGATACCGACCCTGACACCGAACTCGTTGAAGACATCGAGATAGCGGGGGCTGAGCTGGAGTCCGTTGGTATGGATCCTCAGGTCGAGCGCGGCGACGCCGTCGAGGGCGGAGATCAGCTCCTCGCAGATCCGTCGTAGCCGGGCTGGGCCCGCCAGCAGTGGCTCCCCTCCGTGCAGGATCACTGTCACGGAGGGTAGTGCGTGGGTCCTGGCATGCTCGGCCAGTCGCCGAGCTGTCCAGACAATCGCGTCGTCAGAGATTGTCCTAGGGCGTGTGCGCCAGCTCTGATCTGCGTGTTCGTAGATATAGCAGTGGTCACATGCGAGATCGCACCTGCTGTGCACCTTGAGGACGATCTCGCGGAATGGGACCAACGGTCCTGTCATTCCACCAGTCTAGGGTCAGGCCGGGGGCCTGGTGCCCATACTAGAGTGCAGAGTTGAAACTCGGCACCCGATCGGTCCTGCCGACGGAAGCGGGACGCACGCGCCCCAGCTTCCTGACTGCGTCGGCACCGTGCACGTCGATCTCGGTGACGGGCACACGATTCTTCTTCGCTGCGGCGAAGGTGGCTGAGGTCTGGAAGGTCACGACGGCCGTCCTAGGTGATCTTGTGCTAATACAGGGCGCCGCACCGTTGCAGTGTCGGCGGCACGACTTTACTCTCATGGCCACCCGGAGCAACTCGTCACGTGGATCTGCAACAAAAGCGTGGCGCGAGTATTCCCCACTCCGAACGGAACAAGCCATTCCATCGAAAGAGTGAAGCCAAATCCGCCGAGGGGGGTACGTATGGCCGGGGTTCCCGGACATCTCCAAAGCATGGTCTTCCGAAACGCTGATCTGCCGGTTCTCTTCCACCGAACCGATGAAACGGCCATCTCACGCCAGCGTGAAGCCGCCAACGGCACCCGGCTACAGCTGCTGCTCCTGGTCCTGGGCGCCGCCCTGGCCGCGCTCCCATGGCGCGGTGCGATCGGCAGTTCCTTCCAACTCACGGGGCTGCTCAGCGTGTTGGCGTACGCGGGGGTGCTCGTGGTCAGCTTCCGCGGCTCCCGCCAGCGAGCGAAGTCGCAGTGGCAACTCAACCGGTCCGCAGCGGAGTTCATTCGCTCGATGTGCTGGCGGTACGCCGTCCATGGCGCCCCCTTCGACTCCGACTCCCCCGACCCCGACCGGCTGTTCGTGACCCGTCTGGAGGAGGGTCTGGCAGAGCTGAAGAAGGTCGGCTGGGTGGACCCGCGTGAGACCGGGGAAACGGCGACGGGCACGGAACTCATCACCACGCCGATGCGGCTGCTGCGGGAGAAGGTGTTCAGCGTCCGCAAGGAGACCTACGTACGAGACCGCCTGATCGAGCAGCGCAACTGGTACCACCGCCGCATGGAGGTCTCCCGGCGCGCCACCCTGCTGTGGCAGTTGACCATCGGGCTGCTCACCATGCTGGCCCTGGTGTTCGGGACCCTGCGCACTTTCGCGGTCACCGATTCCCCGGAGCCGCTCGGGCTGCTCTCGGCGGCAGCCGCCGCCTGTCTGGCCTGGAGCGAGATCCGCCGGCACCAGCCGCTGATCGCCGCCCACGCGCTGGTGGAGGAGGACCTGGCGGCGATCCATATCGCGATGGAGACCTCGGTGACCGAGCAGCAGTGGCCGTCCGCCGTGTACGAGACCGAGCGGATCGTCTCGCCCCAGCACACTGACTGGCTAGTCCGCCACCGCAGCTGACGGCCCGTCGGCGGGCTGCCCGGTCAGGCGCGCCGCACACCCGGCTGCCAGATGACGGTGACGGGTGTGCCCGTCTGCCGCGCGTACCGCACGATGTCACCTGTCCCACCGAGCCCCCGGGCAGGCAGCCCGTCCCAGACTGCGAGCAGCCGGTCACAGTTGTCGGCGATATACGCCCCCGCGGCGTAGTACGCCTCGTCGGTGGAGTGGTCGAACGCCATCCGCACCTCCTGGCTGGCCAGACCGCGCAGGCTGCGGAACCGGGCAAGCTCGTCCGGTTGGTCGAAGTCGTGCTCGTAGTCGCCGCTCGGAATGACCACGGTGAGCGCCGCGCCGCATTCGAGAGCGATATCGGCGAAGATCTGGTCGGCTCCGGCCGCCAGGCTGGACAGCGCCTCCAGTGAGCCGCTGTGATCGCACAGCAGGGCACGGATGGCGGCGCGGACATGGGACATGGCCTCGGGCGGAATGTTCCGGTGGCCGGTCACTCCGATGCGCTTCACAGATCGAACCCCCCAGAAAGACCCAACGCTGCGCGACCGTTCTGACATCCTCTCAAATACCCGCAAGACGTCGAACCCCTGCCCTCGATTCGGACACGGCGGTACGGCGGGCGGCGTTCGGCGAAGCCACCGGTTTCGACTCCGTCCGCCGGACAGGGCCGCCGGCGAGGGGCAGGAGGTGGGGCGCAGGCGTGGGCGCGTGGCCAGCGGGTCGCGGTCCGGGGGTTCCACCGCGCAGTCACGGTCGTCCCGGTCTGCCTCGGCAGCGCTCGGCCCCGCCGAGCCAGGCTCAGCGGGGCCGAGTGGAACCGCCCTCGAACCATCTGCGGTATCCGCGTCGGGACGGAAGTGTGCCCACAGCGCGAACTGCTGCACGGTGCGGCTGCGTTCCGGCGGAACCGGAAGGGATCAGACGGGATCAGACGGGATCAGTAGACGCTGACGCCGTACGCGCTGAGTGCCTCGGTGACCGGCTGGAAGAAGGTCGTACCGCCGGAGGTGCAGTTGCCACTGCCGCCCGAGGTCAGCCCGATGGCCCGGCTGCCCGAGTAGAGCGAACCACCGCTGTCACCGGGCTCCGCGCAGACGTTCGTACGGATCATGCCGTAGACGATGTCCCCGCCACCGTAGTTGACCGTGGCATTGAGGCCGGTGACGGTGCCGCTGTGGGTGCCGGTGGTGGAGCCGCGGCGGGTCACGGACATACCGACCGTGGCGTTGGCGGCACTGGTGATGTCGACACTGCCGACGGTGCCGGGCTTGGAGATCGAGGTGTTGGTGTAGCGGACGAGGCCGTAGTCGTTGACCGGGAAGCTGGACCCGGCGGTCGGACCGAGGACGGTGGTGCGGGAGGAGTTGGAGTACCAGGTGCCCGCGCCGTCGGTGCAGTGGCCTGCGGTCAGGAAGTACGTGGTGCCCGCGCTGTCACGGACGTTGAAGCCGAGGGAGCAGCGCCAGCTGGAGGTGTAGATGGCGTCGCCGCCCGAGATCAGCTTCCGGAACGTGCCCGGGCTCCGCTCGATGCGAAGAGCGCCCGCGTTGACTCCGGCCGACTGCCGGATCTGGGCGAGCTCAGCCCGGGAGACGGTGGAGTCGGCGGTGACGACCAGGGTGTTGGTCGCGGTGTCGATGTGCCAGGCGGTGCCGGCCACATCGGCTTCCAGCACGGCGTCGCTCGCGGCGGAGAGCTGTGACGCGCTGAACGTGCGGGGTGCCTCGTCGGCGCTGGCGGTGGGGACGGCCAGAGCTGCGGCTGCTACGAGGCCGGTGGTGAGGGCGAGCAGACGGCTACGTCTCGCCACTCCGTTGCGGGGGATGGTGCGCTTGATCCTCACTTGTCGTTCCTCCAGAGGGGAATCGGGGACCCGCCTGTGGGGTGACGGGCCCGTGAGGCGCAGTCAGTGGGGCAGGGGACTCCGGGATTCCAGTTCCACCGTGCCCCTGACAAGCGCTTGCTCGGGAGTATTCGTAGCGTCAACTACCTGCGCAAGGGTGTCTTTCGGTCGCTTGGGCCGGGGCTCCGCCGCGTTGGCCGGGCCACTCGGCAGACCGGGCGGAGAAGCCGGGTTCGCCCGGTCGTCTGCGGTCGCCGGTGCGGAGCCGGCCGGACCGGACGGTCGTTTCCCCCGGTGGGAGGCGCGGACCGCAGGCCGGTGACGACAGCCCGGGTCGGAGCGCCCCTGGTTGCGCGGCAGAAGGGTGTGCCGCCTCGCCATGTCCCGCACGCCCCGATTGCGCCCCGGCCGGAAGTCGACGTTCCGGCGTGGTCGACGTCTCATCAGCCGTCACACGGGCAGCAGCAGTCGCAGCCGTCACAGCTACAGCAGTCACAATCGCGGCAGCAGCCCTCGCGCTTCTTGCGGGACCAGGGCCCCTCGTACTCTTCGGCACAGCACAGCTTGCATGTGCAGCACAGTCCGATGAAGGCGGCGCAACCAGCCCAGAAGCCGCGCGGGGCCGGCCGGTGCGGGCCGCCGCCGAACTGCGGGGGCGGCCCAACGGGACCACCTGGGCCTCCGGGTGCGCCGCGACCGCCGCCGTAAGGGTCATACGAGCCGTACGGGCCGGCCTGCCCGGGTGATCCTCCACCGGGGCCGGAACCGTACGGGTTCCCCTGAGGGGGCATGGAGCCGTGCCCCTGGTGCGAGCAGGCGGCCGACCCGAAGGCCCGGTCCACGGACCGCCTGAGCTCGTGTGCGAGCAGCACGTGCAGCAGCTTGTCGTCGGCGAACTCCGCGTCCCGCAGGGCGAGCCGGATGCCGTGCAGCGCGTCGTCCGCGAGGCGTCGCGCCTCCGCCAGTGAGGTACCGGTCGCCGTGAGCGGGTTCCAGGCGCCCGACAGGGTGTCGGTTTCCCTGTCCTCCACGGCGTCCAGCAGGTGGGCGAGGCGTCCGAAGAGCCCGCCCGCCTCGGCGAGCGGGGCGATGTTCTGCGGGCGGCCCGCCAGTACGGCGGTGTGGGCGAAGGCCGCCGCCGTCGCGGTCTCCGTGGGCTCGGTCACCACCAGCAGCGGGGTGCCAGGTCCCGCGAGCGCCTCGATCCCCGTCTGCCGGTCGACGGCGTCGACCAGCACGGCCGTGTCGAAGCCCAGCTCACGGCCGGTCCGCGCACCTGCCCGAGCCCAGTTCCTGGCGACCTTGCGCGCCGCGGCGGCCACCGGCCTGCGTGCCAGCAGCCCGTCACGGTCGGCGACGTGGTCGCGCACCTTCGCCGATGCGAGCACGAGCGATACGGCGGCGGCCAGCCTCGCGCCCTCGCCCTGGGCGACGGGCGCCGTACGCATGGCACGCAGCGGACAGGGGCCGGCCTTTCTCCGGAGCGGCCCTGCGGGACGCGCGGTCTGAGCCTCCGTCAGAACCGAGACGATGAGGCCGTCGTAGTTGGTGACGACCCTCGCGAACTGGCCGTGGTCCGAGCGAAGTGCCAGGCAGAGCCCGCAGAGATGGGCCATCCACTCGGTCTTGAGGCCGTCGGTCAGCCGGTGGGTGCAGGGCCTGACGATTCCGAACACGACATGTCCCCCGGGAAGCTGTTCGAGTGCGCGGGCCGCATCGTACCCGCCGGGCCTCTTAGGCCATACGCGCCGGACGTCACCCATCCGGCACGACTTTCATATTTTGCTTCGATATGAGGCTCCTGAAGCTCCCTCAGGGCCCCTATTCAGGAACAATGTTGACGAAACGCCATAACTTCTGCACCAGTACCGTCACGAAACCCTCGCGCGGCGACTATCCCCTTGGCGCGCGATCCGCGTCATGGACGACCATAGGGGTGCGGAACCTCAAGTGACCGCGGTGAAAGGAGGCGTCCATGGCATCGGTACGCAAGGCGAGCGCATGGCTGGGGCTTGTCGAGGACAACGACGAGCGGTACTACGACGACGAGTACACCGAGGGTACGGGAGCGGCCGAGCAGTGGGTCACCGACCCGCGGGTTCGCGTGGCCTCAGAGACGGCTCAGGAGCAGGGTCGCCGGATCGCCACCATCTCCCCGGACAGCTTCCGTGATGCGCGCATGATCGGCGAGCACTTCCGTGAGGGCGTCCCGGTCATCGTCAACCTGACCGCCATGGAGCCCTCCGACGCCAAGCGCGTCGTCGACTTCGCGGCCGGGCTGACCTTCGGGCTTCGGGGATCGATCGAGCGTGTGGCGACCCGGGTCTTCCTGCTGACCCCCGCCGACACGGAGATCGTCACCGGAGAGCCCACCGGCCTGACCGGTGACGGCTTCTTCAACCAGAGCTGAGGCCGGGACATGCCTCCCGGCCTCGCCCCCCGGCCCGCGGCGGGGACGCCGTACCGCGCGGCGTCCCCCGGCAGACGCGGAAGCCGGACCGAGGAAGGCGCTCGCCGGTCCGGGCCTCCGGCCTAGCGGAAGGCATCCTGACCGGTGAGCGCCTTGCCGAGCACGAGCTGGTGCATCTCGACGGTCCCCTCGTAGGTGAGCACCGACTCGAGATTGGTCGCGTGGCGCATCACGGGGTACTCGAGCGAGATCCCGTTGGCACCGAGGATGGTGCGTGAGGTGCGGCAGATCTCGATCGCTTCCCGCACGTTGTTGAGCTTCCCGAAGCTGACCTGCTCCGGACGGAGCTTCCCGGCGTCCATCCGCCGCCCGAGGTGCAGGGCGAGCAGGATCCCCTTGTGTAGTTCGAGCGCCATGTCGGCGAGTTTGGCCTGGGTGAGCTGGAAGCCCCCGATGGGCCTGCCGAACTGCTCGCGCGTCTTCGCGTAGTCGAGTGCGGACTCGAAGCTGGAACGGGCCGCCCCCATCGCACCCCACACGATGCCGTAACGCGCGTGGGACAGACAGCCCAGTGGGCCCTTGAGACCGGTGACGCCCGGCAGCACGGCGTCGGCCGGCAGCCGTACCTCGTCCATGACGAGTTCACTGGTGACGGAGGCACGCAGGGACCACTTGTGGGTGATCTCGGGGGCCGAGAAGCCCGGGCTGTCGGTCGGCACGACGAAGCCGCGAATGCCCTCGTCGGTCTGCGCCCAGACGACCGCGACCCCGGCGACGGAACCATTGGTGATCCACATCTTGCGGCCCGTCAGCACCCAGTCCCCGCCGTCGCGCTTGGCGTAGGTGCGCATCGCGGCCGGGTCGGAGCCGACGTCCGGCTCGGTCAGACCGAAGCAGCCGATGGTGCTGCCCTCGGCCATCGAGGGCAGCCAGCGCTGCTTCTGCTCCTCCGAGCCGTACTTCCAGATCGCGTACATCGCGAGCGAGCCCTGGACCGACACCAGCGAACGGATGCCCGAGTCGGCCGCCTCCAGCTCGAGGCAGGCCAGTCCGTACTGGACGGCCGTGGCACCGGCGCAGCCGTAACCGGTCAGCGACATCCCGAGGGCGCCGATCGAACCCAGTTCACGGGCGAGCTCGCGGATGCCGGGGAGCTCACCGCGCTCGTACCAGTCGGCGATGTACGGCAGCACGCGGTCGGCGGCCCAGGAGCGGACCGTGTCGCGGACCGCGAGGTCCTCCGGCTCCAGGAGGTCGTCGATGCCGAGGGGGTCGGCTGGGTCAAAGGGGGGCAGCTTCGAGGATGCGGTCATCAGGGGTGCCTCCGGCGGCCGGCACTGGCGCTGTGCGCGAACCTAACAGTGTTAGTTAACGATCAGCGCTGACGTTACGGCTCAGTGTGCCGTGCGTCCAGAGCGGGCCGCGCCCGCCGCCTCCGCGGGTTTGCGGTATGCCGGAGCCGTGGTGGCGGACCGCAGATGGTCGCAGGGACCGAGCAAGGCCTGACCGGACAGCTCGGGCGCGTGCGGCTCTGCCTGGGTGCCGGACGTGGTGTCTCGCGTGGGGTCGGGCTGAGCGGCGGGCGCCTCGGACCTGGTACCCGATGCCGCACCGGCCTGGGCGATCACGGTGGCTTCGGTGGTGTCCTCGACCCCGTCGGGGCACTCCATCGCCCTCGGCAGCCGCAGCGCCGCCAGCGCCCCGAGCAGCAGCAGACCGGCACTGACCACGAGCGTGACATGCAGGCCGTGCACGAAGGCCGACTGCGCAGCGATCCGCAGCGCGTCGCCGGCCGGGCCGCCCAGGGCGTCGGCGATCTGGTAGGCCTCACCGAGCGAGTTGGTCGCGGCCTCGCGCGCGGTGCCCGGCACGCCCGACGCACCGGTCAGCCCGGGTGCGTACGCGGCGTTCATGACGCTGCCGAGCAGCGCGATGCCCATTCCGGCACCGAGCTGGTAAGAGGTCTCGCCGATGGCGGCGGCCCCGCCCGCCTGCGCCGCGGGAGCCTCGCTGAGCATCGACTCGTACGCGCCGAACAGCGTGGTCTGGAGCCCGAAGCCGAGCAGCACGAACCCGGCGGTGAGCAGCAGCGGCCGGTCGTCGTGCCCCATCAGCGTGAGCAGCAGCACCGCCGCCGCGGTCAGCACGAAGCCCCAGCCGACCATCCGCCGCGGTCCGACACGGCGCAGGGTGTACGAGCCGGTCGCACCGGCCGCCATGGCCGCGAAGGTGAGCGGCAGGAGCCGCAGGCCCGTCTCGAGGGGGCTGAGCCCCAGCACGAGCTGGAGGTACTGGACGGCGATCAGCTCCAGGCCGACCAGCGCCAGCATGGCCAGCACGATGCAGCCGACCGAGGTGGAGAAGGTGGCCCGGGCGAACATCCGCATGTCGATGAGGGGATGGTCGCGGCGCCGCTGACGACGTACGAAGAAGGCGAGGAGCAGCACCCCGGCGAGCAGTGGACCGGAGGTGAGGATGTCGAGCGGGCCGTGGCCGACACCGAGCCGCTTCACGCCGAGGACGAGCGTGAGCACACCGGAGGCGGCCATCAGCGCGCCGATGACATCCCAGGGGCCGCTGCCGCTTCCCTTGGACTCGGGCAGCAGCCAGCGGCCGACCGGAAGGATCAGCGCCATCAGCGGGATGTTGATCAGGAAGACCGAACCCCACCAGAAGTGCTGGACGAGGAAGCCACCGAGCACCGGTCCGGTGGCGGCGCCGACTGCGGCGACCGCCGTCCAGATGCCGATGGCGGTGGCACGCTCGCGCCGGTCCGGGAAGACGGCACGGAGGATCGAGAGGGTCGCGGGCATGATCATCGCGCCGCCCACGCCGAGCAGGGCGCGGGCGCCGATGAGCACCTCGGGGGTGGTGGCCAGCGCGGCGACGGCGGAGGCCACGCCGAAGAGCGCGTAGCCGAGCAGGAGTATGCGCCGTCGGCCGACGCGGTCGCCCAGGGTGCCGAAGAGGATCAGCAGCGAGGCGCACACCAGCGGGTAGGCGTCGACGATCCAGAGGAGCTCGACCCCGCTCGGGCGGAGGTCCTCGGTTACGGCGGGCACCGCGACGTGCAGCACGGTCGCGTCGAGCGCGACCAGCAGCAGGCTGACGCAGAGGACGAGCAGAACGACCCAGCGGTTGGCACCGCCGCCGGCGGCACGCAAGCGCGCTCCGGTCGTGGTCGTCCCGAACATGTACGTACCTCCTGGTGTCTCTCGCGTCGGTGGGCGGTCCGGGGCGGAGCCCTGGGTGGGTGGCCCGGCATCGAGGGCGAGTGATCAGTCAATGTACGCGAGTCGGAGCCGCTGACGCGTGGTCCACCTCTCACCTCGACGAGCCCCGCGGTGTGGCGTACGCCACGCCCGCGGTGCCGGCGAGGTGGCACTGGCCACGCTCCGAGCGGCCCCGGAATTCCGCGTGGACATGGCGCGTGAACTGCTTGGTCCGCTGCTCCCGGGGACTTCCCGGCGTACAAACACACCGCTCCGAGAAGGGCATCCGGCGAATTCGAACGGCCACCGTGGGCCTTTCTTCGGCGCTGCCCGGACTTACCCGGCTTTTCCCCGGGCGCACCGGAAAGAATGTCCGACTGAGACCGACTCCACATCACATCGTCATCACGAAGGGCCGGGATCGGCCAGACCGCACACTCACTCCCTGTAACGTCGATTGGGTGCGTACCGACATCTTTGCCCGTCTGGACCGGGAGCCGGAGCCGCCGAAGATAGAGATCCCGCGGATGAGCCGCACCCGTCTCGCCCTTCTCGGCGGGACCGCGGCGTTCTATGCCGCGATCGTCGTGGCCGTGCTCGTCTCGTCCTGGCTGGTGATCCTCGACTGGAAGGTCATGCTCTTCCGGCCGTATCAGCAGTGGCCGGAGCTGCACGCGTTTCTGGACTACTTCGTCGTGCTCGGCCAGCGCGGCCCGACCGCCGTGATGGTGGCGGCCTGGCTGGGCTGGCGCTCCTGGCGGCAGCACACCCTGCGACCGCTTCTCTCCCTGGGTGCCGCACTGCTGCTGCTGAACGCGACGGTCGGCGCGGTCAAGCTCGGCCTCGGGCGGCTCGGGCCGCACTACGCGACGCAGATCGGCTCGGCCGAGATGTTCGCGGGCGGAGATATATTCCCTTCGGGCCACACCGCCAATGCCGTCGTGACCTGGGGAATCCTGGCCTATATGGCCACCACTCCGCGGGCCAGGCGCTATCTGTCGGCGCTGTCCGCCGTGGTGGCGCTCGGGGTCGGACTGACCACGGTCTATCTCGGTACGCACTGGCTGAGCGATGTGCTGCTCGGCTGGGCGGCGGGACTGCTCGTGCTGCTGGCACTGCCCTGGTGCGAGCCGCTGATCGGGCGGGCGGAGGACGCCATCCTGTCGATGCGCGACCGGCTGCGCGAACACCGGCTGCCGGTGCCCTCGTTCCCGGTCGTGTCGGGCGGTCCGCGTCCGGCGTTGTTCGCGCAGCGGGCGCCGTCGGAGGACGCCGAGCCGGTGCGCAGGCCGGTGGGCGCGGGCGGCGGTGGAGGAAGGGTGGCCGCGTCCGGCACGGCCGTGTCCGGGGCCACCGCCCAGCTCACCCAGGCGCGCCCGTACGCCGTTGCGCGCTCGGGGTACGGCGCGCACTCCCCGCATGGCTCCCATGCTCCGCACACCTCGCACGGCAACCCGGTGGCATCGTCGGCCGGCGGCCGGCGTGCGCCCCGGTCGCGCCCGGCCACGGGCGGCTGAGGCCGGGGCTGACGGCACGCGAGCGCGGATGGCGCGCGGCCGATGCCCCCGGTCTCCCCCGCTGAACGCTGAACGTCGTGAGGCTCCGAGCACGCCGCTCGGAGCCCCACGGCGTTCAGCGTTCACCAGGTCCACGGCCGCTGTCAGCCCTTCCAGCAGCGGCGCACCCTGCCGTCGTCCACCTCGAAGTTCAGCCGGCCCGCGAGGTACTCCATGGTGATGATGGCCCCCGGCGACAGCGATCTGACGGTGGTCCAACCCTGGCGGCGGGCGCGCCGCTCCGCGGTGTCGGCGTCAAGGCCCACGTAGTCGTCGGGGGCGTCCTGTGGCTCTGCGGGAGGAGTCGGTATCGGTGCCATGGAACCTCACCGTAGGTGGCGGCGAACGGTAACGAAAGTCCCGCCGGTGCCAGGGATCCGTTGATCCATCAACGTCCCTCGTACCTCACCGGTCACACTTGTGTCACAGGATCACGACACACGTTTGACAGCGAAACGTTCATTCATACCGTCACGCAGAGCAATTCGCGCGGGAATTGATCGGGTCCGTATCAAGCTCCCGTCAGTTCCCTTCTGCTCTTCTGCGGGTCCCCTCCGCGCTACGTCCGAGTTTTTTCGGATTTTCACGGAACCCAAATGCCTGGATCGCCGCGGAATTCCGCCCCGGAACGCCCGTTCGCCCACCGGCCGGAGGAGGGGAATTCATCATTCCTTACGCACTCCCTACTTCCGGACGAAACGGGGCCCGTCACCCGTACGCGTATCACCCGTGTCCCGGTTCGTGTCGCGCCGTCCCGCGTGGCCTTCGTGCCTAGTGTGGCTCCAGCCCGAGACGGAATCCCGAGGGGGCAGCGATGGGGACGGACACCGCGGGGACGGCCCCGGACACTCCCGCCGCCACCGCTCCCCCACCCGTACGACGGCAGCGCCGGGGCCGGGTGGTCGTGGACTGGCTCACCACCACCGACCACAAGAAGATCGGCCATCTCTATCTGATCACGTCGTTCGGCTTCTTCCTGATCGCGGGGCTGCTGGCGATGCTGATGCGGGCCGAGCTCGCCCGGCCCGGGCTCCAGCTGCTGACCAACCAGGAGTTCAACCAGGCCTTCACCCTGCACGGCACCATCATGCTGCTGCTCTTCGCGACACCGACCTTCGCGGGCTTCGCCAACGAGCTGGTGCCGCTCCAGATCGGCGCGCCGGATGTGGCCTTCCCCCGGCTGAACATGTTCTCGTACTGGCTGTTCCTCTTCGGCGGCCTGATGGTGCTCGGCTCGCTGGTGGTGCCCACGGGCCCCGCGGCCTTCGGCTGGACCGCCTACGCCCCGCTGAACAGTCTGGAGCGTTCCCCCGGTGTCGGAATCGACCTCTGGATCATGGGGCTCGCACTCTCCGGCTTCGGCACGATCCTCACCTCGGTGAACTTCCTGGCGACGATCATCGGTATGCGGGCGCCGGGGATGACGATGTTCCGGATGCCGGTCTTCACCTGGAACATCCTCTTCACCACGGTCCTGGTCCTGGCGGCGTTCCCGGTGTTGGCGGCGGCACTGCTGGTGCTGGAGTCCGACCGCAGGTTCGGCTCGGTGGTGTTCGAGTCCGAGAACGGCGGAGCGCTGCTGTGGCAGCACCTCTTCTGGTTCTTCGGACATCCCGAGGTCTACATCATCGCCCTGCCGTTCTTCGGCATCATCACGGAGATCATCCCGGTCTTCTCCCGGAAGCCGATCTTCGGGTACGCGACCCTCGTGGGCGCCACGATGGCCATCACGGGGCTGTCCGTGGTCGTCTGGGCGCACCACATGTTCGCCACAGGTGCGGTGCTGCTGCCGTTCTTCTCCCTGCTGTCCTTCCTGATCGCCGTGCCCACCGGGGTGAAGTTCTTCAACTGGAGCGGCACGATGCTCGGGGGCTCGCTGTCGTTCGAGACACCGATGCTGTGGGCGGTGGGCTTCCTGGTGTCGTTCCTGCTGGGCGGGCTGACGGGGGTCATCCTGGCCTCACCGCCGATGGACTTCCACGTCACCGACTCGTACTTCGTCGTCGCCCACTTCCACTACACGGTCTTCGGCACGGTCACCTTCGCCACCTTCGCGGGGTTCTACTTCTGGTGGCCCAAGTTCACCGGCAGGCTGCTGGACGAACGGCTCGGCAAGGTCCATTTCTGGACCCTCTTCATCGGCTTCCAGACCACGTTCCTGGTGCAGCACTGGCTGGGCGCCGAGGGGATGCCGCGGCGCTACGCGGACTATCTGGCGGCCGACGGCTTCACCACGCTCAACACGGTCTCGACCATCGGGGCGTTCCTGCTCGGCTGCTCCACGCTGCCGTTCCTCTACAACGTCTGGAAGACGGCGAGGTACGCGCCGAAGGTGACGGTCGACGACCCCTGGGGGTTCGGGAGGTCGCTGGAGTGGGCGACCTCCTGCCCGCCGCCCCGGCACAACTTCGTGTCGCTTCCCCGGATCCGTTCCGAGGCCCCGGCGTTCGATCTGCACCACCCGGAGTTCGCGGCGCTGCGCCCGGCCGTGCCGGAGTCCCCGCACGACGATGTCAGCCGGGGTCTCCCAGGGCCCGGGACAGCCGGTCCCTGACCGCCCTGATGTGCGCGGTCAGTTCCACCGGCTCGACCACCTCGAAGTCGAAGCCCATCAGCACCACATGGATGACCATCACATCAAGACCGACCGCCCCCGTGTGCAGCAGACAGCTGTCCGGGCCCTCCGCTTCCAGCACTCCGTCCGACGGTGAGACGACCTCGCCCGCCCGCTGCACCGGCGCCCGCAGTCTGATCACCGCCTTCGCGGCGTACGCGGCCGTGGACACCCCCTTGGAGACATAGGCCGCGAGGTCATCGGCCGGTGGGGTGCGCGGGGTGAAGCGCGGACCGTGCGGAGGCCTGGGGGTGATCCGGTCGACCCGGAACGTACGCCAGTCGGCCCGGTCCACATCCCATGCGACGAGGTACCAGCGCCGTTCACTGCACACCAGCCGGTACGGCTCCACCGTGCGGCGGGTCGACCGGCCGCTGTGGTCCTCGTACGCGAACCGCAGCCGTTCCCCGTCCCGGCAGACCCCCGCCAGCTCCGACAGGACCGCCGGGTCGACCTGGTTCCGTGGCGCTCTCAGCATGGGAACGGTGAACGCGTTCAGGGCGCTGATCCGCCGCCGCAGCCGGTTCGGCAGCACCTGCTCCAGCTTGGCCAGGGCGCGTACGGAGCTCTCGCCGATGCCCTCGACGCCCTGACCCGCCGCGGTGCGCAGACCGACCGCGACGGCCACGGCCTCGTCGTCGTCGAGCAGCAGCGGAGGCATCTGGGCGCCGGCGCCGAGTTGATAGCCGCCGCCCGTGCCGGGGCTGGCGTTGACGGGGTAGCCGAGCTCGCGCAGGCGGTCGACGTCCCGCCGCACGGTGCGCGGGGTGACACCCAGCCGCCGGGCGAGCTCGGACCCCGACCATTCGCGGTGAGCCTGCAACAGGGAGAGCAGACGCAGCAGTCGCGCCGAGGTTTCCAGCATGGGGCGAGTCTGGCAGCTCTTGCGGACAGGTCGAGTCCGCAAGGGCCATCGGGACCGGTCCCCGCACGGCTGCTACGCGGGCGTCAGCTGAACGCAGAGGTCGTTGGCGGCGGTGTAGCAGGGTGCGGCGCGATATCCCGCGGCCTCGTGCGCCGGATAGACGAAGACGTCCTTGCGGTCCCATACGTCATCGAGGAGACGGGAGATCCGCACCGCAGCGGCGCCCTCGGCCTCCGCTGCGGGGCACAGCCACAGCGTCCACAGCTGCTGTTTGCCGACCGGCGCGGCCGGGTCCTCGACCAGCGCCGAGTACGGCACGGTGAAGCTGAAGCGCTCGCCCTGCCCCGTCGCCGCGAACCGGTGGACCCTGTCCCCGAGCCGCGCTTCCACGCTCGCGCCCCCGCCGTTCCGCGCCCCGTACAGGACGCACTCGACGGTGAAGGCGCCCGGCTCCACGGCGATGTCCCCCGCCTCCGCGTGCGGGTCGCGCTCCCAGGAACGCACCGCGAGCCGGCCGTCCGCCGTCGGATGGGGCAGCCGCACGGTGACCCGGCCGGTTTGCGGTACCCGGTCGATCAGTGCCCGGAGGTCACGGATCCCGGCCTCGACGGCGGTGCCGTCGCCCAGGTAGGCGTCCCAGTGCCCCTCCGCCAGCTCGACGGTGGCGGACAGCACCGCGTGCACCCGGTCGTCTCCCCCGGCGATGAGCGGCAGCCGCACGGTGTCGTCGGGGCCGCTGCCCGCGCCGCGCCGCCGCAGTACCAGGGCTTCGCCGTCGGCCGCGCTTCCCACCCAGGTGAAGGTGACCGCACCCGCGGAGTCGGCGACGCAGTCGGCGCGCGGCGCACACCGCTCGCCCCCGGCGGGCGTACTCGTGAACGCAGACGTGGATGCGGTGGACGCAGACGACGCGGTCATGCCTTCCTGCCCTTCCGGATCATGTCGGCGGCTTTGTAGCGCAGTGCGTAGCCCGCGTCGAGCACGGCGCCCCTCGACCGGTGCACGCTGTCCCGCAGGGCTCCGCGGTGCCGGCATGCACCGCCTCTCGTGGTGAGTTCGGTGAAGAGCGCCTCATGGCGCTCGGCGATATGTGCCGGGTCGAAGCGCTCGGCCGCCTTGAGTGCGGCGGCGCCGGTACGCCGCCGCAGTTCGTCGTCGCCGATCAGGCCCAGCAGGGCTTCGGCGACCGCGTCCGCGTCGCCGACCGGGACCAGCCGTCCGTCGACCCCGTCCTCGATGATCTCGCCCGGACCGTGTGGGCAGTCGGTGGAGACCACCGGGAGCCCGCAGCGCATCGCCTCGACGATGGTCATCCCGAAGGACTCGATGTTCGAGGTGACGGCGGCGATCGAGCCCTTGGCCCACTCCGGTTCCAGCGGATTGGCGGGCCCCATCAGGTAGACGTGGTTGTGCAGCCCACGCTGCTCGATCAGGGACCGCAGGGCGGCACGCTCGTTGCCGGTCGCGTCGCCGGTGCCGTAGATCCGCAGCCGCCAGTCGGGCCTGGCGGCGACGACCTTGGCGAAGGCCTTGACCAGCAGGTCGTAGCGCTTGACCTTGGTGAGCCGGCCGGCCGCGATCACCCACTTGGCCGCCGGGTCGGCGGGCGCCACATGTGGTGCCGGCACGCTGTTGGGCACCGACGCGATCCGCACTCCCGGCAGCTTCAGACGGGTGCGGTAGGCCACGGCGTCCGCCTCGGTGACCGTGGTGACCGCGTCCAGCAGGGCGTACCGGTGGGCGATCTCGCGGCGCAGCCGGTAACCGTGGCTGTCCAGAGTCAGATGCTCCTGGCCGACCCGGACCGGACCACGGCGGGCCTGGCGGGCGATGTGGACGTTCAGCCCTGGGCGGGTGCCGACGACCACATCGGCGTCCAGTGACTTCAGATGGGCGGCGATACGGGTGTCCGTGAGGCGGCTGTACTGCTTCCAGCGGCCGTCGCCCCGCGGGAACACCTTCGCGGGCCGTGCGTAGTCGGAATGACCCGCGTCGTAGCCGGGACTGCCCTTGCGCAGGTCCACGAGCTGACGCATGACGACACCTGAGGGGGCGCCCAGCATGGGCGTCTCCCGATGCCGGAACACGGAGACGATCTCGACGTCATGACGCTCCGCCAGTACCTGAGCGAGGTTGAACGTCGTGCGGATCGTGCCTCCGATGCCGTACGCGTTGTGAAGCAGAAAGGAAATATGCATGCGCTGGTGCGCCCCCGTTTTTCCCCCGGTTCGTGATGGTCGGCAAACGACTCTACTGGGCGCATCGCGCCAATCGGTGCGCGCCATGACACAGGTTGACGCCGCGTCGAAAACAGGGGTCGCATGCCCGGCAGCCCGCCATTGCTGATCTGTCGACTTGGCGATGTGTCGTCATACTCCTGCCCGGCGCGTGACTCCTTCCGCCGCTCACCCGTTGTTCCGTCATGAGCCGGGAACGCCCCGGCTCCCAGCCAGCACCGAGTCCGAGGAGCCACCCGTGCCGCGCATGCTCGACGTCAGCGAGGACGTACGCGCCGAGATCGGCGACGAAGAAGCCGACCGGCTGCTCGCCGGCGAGAACGCCCCGGGCAGCTACGACTGCACCTCCTGCCGCACCCCGGGCGATTCCGAGCAGGAACGCACCAGCACCGTGCTGTTCGTCGGCGAGGAGACCGCGGTCCTCGCCTTCGCCCACGCCAGCTGCATTCCTTCCCAGGTCGTCCAGGTCTCGGAGGAGCAGCTCAAGGGCGCCGTCCGGTCGATCACCGGTGAGGCCCCGGCGCAGACCGCCGCAGCACCCGTCGCGCACGGCTACCCGGCCGCACACCCGGGTCCCGTCGCGCAGTCAACCGCCCCCGAGCCCGCCGTGCTCGGTGTCACCAGCGGGCTTGTGCTGATCGGCGAGGAGCTGCACCCCGCGCTCGTCGTCGAGCCCACGGGGCCGATCGCCCGCCCCGGCATGGTGGGCGGCGGGGACGACTTCCTGCCGCTGCTGATCGAGCAGGGCTTCCTTCCGGTGTCCGCGGTCAACGAGGTGCCGCCGACGCTGCACGGCTGGTCCGTGCTGCTCGCCATGGGCCAGCTGCACGCCGTGCTCCAGCCGGGCAACCCTGGTGGCGGACAGATCGCCTGGTGGCAGGCCCACCAGCCGCTCCAGGTGACCGACGGCTGGCGGGTCGCGGCCAACAAGTCCCACCGGGTGCTGGTCTTCGCCGCTCCGGTCGGCTCCATCGGCCAGCAGCCGCGCGAGGACCTGCTGCGCGAGGCCCTGGACAAGGCGGCGGCGAACGGTCGGCTGGTCGCTGCCGCCATGCCGCTGGCGGGCACCTGACCACGCCGGGGCCCGGGCACGGCCCGGGCCGTCCGGAGACGCTCCCCGTGCGCCCCGCATACCCCGGCCGAACAGCCATTTCCCAGCAGGGGCCGCATCCGACCGGCACGAAGGTCGTTGGCTCATACGTGCAGACATACGACCCCGCCCGAGAGCCCTATCCCAGCCAGTCCCCCGAGGGCACGCCGATCTATGACGCCCTGTACTCCGAGTACCGGCGGTCGTTCCGGGCACTGCCCGGAGACCGGAGCGGCGAGGAGGACTTCGGCTTCAAGGCCTTCGGCACCGGCCAGAGCAGTGGCCACACCGGATTCGGCTCGGGATTCAGCGGGGACCTGAGCGTCTGGCAGGCAGGGGTGCGACGGCGCACCGGGCAGCACCGCGCACCGGCGGCGCTGCCCCCCGCACCCCGAAGAGGGCTGTGAGGCAGGCGGGCTGACAGGAACAGGAAGTGGCCGGGGGGGGGGGGGCGCCCCCCCCCCCACGGCGGGGGGGCCCCCCGCCCGGGGGGGAAGTAATAATTAGCCCCCGCAGGCGGGCCCCCCCCCCCAAAAGGGTGA
>NZ_JBHWIW010000038.1:26134-72958 GCF_042731955.1 Streptomyces sp. NPDC059828
GGGGGGCGCCCCCCCCAACCCCCTTGGGGGCGGGGCTGCCGGGGGGGTCACTGCACAGGTTTGGGGCGGGGCGGGTGGGCCCCCCCCGGCCACTTCGGCGTCTGCGCGCCTCTCGCGAGGGCTACTTCTTCTTGCCGCGCTTCTCGCGGACCCGCACCGAGATATGGATCGGGGTGCCCTCGAAGCCGAACTCCTCACGCAGCCTGCGCTCCACGAAGCGCCGGTAGCCGTGCTCCAGGAAGCCGGATGCGAAGAGGACGAAGCGCGGGGGCTTGGTGCCCGCCTGGGTTCCGAACAGGATGCGCGGCTGCTTGCCGCCGCGGATCGGGTGCGGATGGGCCGAGACCAGCTCCCCGAGGAAGGCGTTGAGGCGACCGGTCGGCACCCGGGTCTCCCATCCCTCCAGGGCCGTCTCGATCGCCGGGACCAGCTTCTCCATGTGCCGACCGGTGCGGGCGGACACGTTCACCCGGGGTGCCCAGGCGACCTGCTGCATCTCGGTCTCGATCTCGCGCTCGAGGTAGTAGCGGCGCTCTTCGTCGAGGGTGTCCCACTTGTTGTACGCGATGACGAGCGCGCGGCCCGCCTCGACGGCCATGGTGATGATCCGCTGGTCCTGGACGGAGATGGACTCACTGGTGTCGATGAGGACCACGGCGACCTCGGCCTTCTCGACGGCGGCCGCGGTACGCAGCGAGGCGTAGTAGTCGGCGCCCTCCTGGAGGTGGACCCGCTTGCGGATGCCCGCGGTGTCCACGAACTTCCAGGTCGTGCCACCGAGTTCGATGAGCTCGTCCACGGGGTCGCGGGTGGTGCCGGCCATCTCGTTGACGACGACGCGGTCTTCGTTCGCGACCTTGTTCAGCAGGGACGACTTGCCGACGTTCGGACGGCCGATCAGCGCGATCCGCCGGGGACCGCCGATCGCGCTGCCGAAGGTCTGGGCGGGGGCGTCGGGCAGGGCCTTGAGCACCTCGTCCAGGAGGTCTCCGGTGCCGCGACCGTGCAGTGCGGAGACCGGGAACGGCTCTCCGAGGCCGAGGGACCAGAGCATGGCGGCGTCGGCCTCGGCGGAGGGGCCGTCGACCTTGTTGGCTGCGAGGACGACGGGCTTTCCGGCCCTGCGCAGCAGCTTGACGACGGCCTCGTCGGTGTCGGTGGCGCCGACGGTGGCGTCCACGACGAACACGACGGCGTCGGCGGCCTCGATCGCGAACTCGGCCTGGGCGGCGACGGAGGCGTCGAGACCGAGGACGTCCTGCTCCCAGCCGCCGGTGTCGACGAGCTTGAAGCGTCGTCCGGCCCACTCCGCCTCGTAGGTCACCCGGTCGCGGGTGACCCCGGGCCGGTCCTCCACGACGGCCTCGCGGCGGCCGATGATCCGGTTGACGAGGGTCGACTTGCCGACATTGGGCCGGCCCACGACGGCGAGAACGGGCAGCGGGCCGTGACCGGCTTCCTCGATGGCGCCTTCGACGTCTTCCCGGTCGAAGCCCTCCTCCGCGGCGAGCTCCATGAACTCCGCGTACTCGGTGTCGCCGAGTGCCCCGTGGTCGTGCTGGTCGTTCATGAAGTCCGTTCCTTGTTCTTCCGTGGTGATCGGTGGGCTCGCGCGGGCCGGTGAGGCCGGGAACCCACTACTGAAGTCTGGCTCAGCGCCCGGTGAGGCGCCTGGCGTTTTCCAGGTGGGTGGTGAGCCGCTTCTGGATGTGTACGGTCGCGTCGTCCAGCACCTTGCGGGTGCGTCTGCCGGTCCCGTCGCCCTCGGTGAAGGCCTCGCCGAAGACGACGTCGACGTTGCAGCGCAACGGGGGCAGCGCGGGTATCACCCGGCCGCGCCGCTGGCTGCTTCCCAGCACGGCGACCGGGACGATCGGAGCCCCCGAGCGTACGGCGAAGTAGGCGAGTCCGGAGCGGATCGAGGTGAAGTCTCCCTCGCCCCGGGTGCCCTCGGGGAAGATCCCGAGGACGCCACCGTTCTCGAGCACCGCCAGGGCGGAGGTGATGGCCGCGCGGTCGGCGCTGGTGCGGTCCACTTCGAGCTGGCCGATCCCGCGCAGGAACCCGCCGAGCGGACCGATGAAGGCCTCCCGCTTGATCAGGAAGTGCACCGGCCTGGGGGCGCAGCCCATCAGCATGGGGCCGTCGATGTTGTGGGCGTGGTTGACGGCGAAGATCACGGGACCACTGGCCGGGACATGCCAGGCTCCCAGCACGCGCGGCTTCCACAGCGTGTACATGAGCCCGATCCCGATCCGTCTGCCGACGGCGGCACCTCTCCCTGAAGGAACAGCCGGCACGGTCACCGGGCGGCCCGCTTCTCCTCGACCAGCGTCACGACACACTCGATGACCTGCGAAAGCGTGAGGTCGGTGGTGTCGACCTCGACGGCGTCGCCGGCCTTGGCGAGCGGCGAGGTCTTACGGCTGGAGTCGGCGGCGTCGCGCTTGATCAGCGCCTCGCGGGTGGCGTCGAGCCCGCTGGCCTCCTTGCCCTTCAGCTCACCGCTGCGGCGGGCGGCGCGGGCCTCGGCGGACGCGGTCAGGAAGACCTTGAGATCGGCGTCGGGCAGGACGGTCGTGCCGATGTCCCGCCCCTCGACCACGATGCCCTTCTCGGCCGCCGCCGCCACGCTCCGCTGGAGGTCGGTCATCCGGGCGCGCACCTCGGGTACCGCGCTGACGGCGCTGACCTTGGAGGTGACCTCCTGGGTACGGATGGGGCCCGAGGCGTCCGTACCGTCCACGCTGATGGTGGGGGCGAGGGGGTCGGTACCGGACTCGATGACGGGCTTCTCGGCGGCACTGGCGATCGCGACCGGGTCGCTGGTGTCGATCCCGTTGGTGATCATCCACCAGGTGATCGCCCGGTACTGCGCACCGGTGTCCAGGTAGCTGAGCCCCAGCTCGGCAGCGACCGCCTTTGAGGTGCTCGACTTGCCCGTGCCGGAGGGGCCGTCGATGGCGACGATCACGGATTCCACGGTGTCGGGACCTTCCTCGTACGCGTATGCGGGCAGGCCGGAATGCCAAGGTGCCCCGCACAAGGTTACCGAGTGCGGGGCGGGGTCCGTGCACCCGTTCATATCGGCTGCTTATTGACCTTGTTCTAGCCGGCCGCCGGACGACCTCGACCGGGGCTCCTGACCTGGCCGGGTGGCTACTGGCGCAGCGCCCAGCCCCGCTCCCGCAGCGAGGCGCTGAGTACCGGGGCGGTGGCCGGCTCCACCATGAGCTGCACCAGACCCGCCTGCTGGCCCGTGGCGTGCTCGATGCGGACATCCTCGATGTTGACGCCCGCCCGGCCCGCGTCGGCGAAGATCCGCGCCAGCTCGCCGGGCTGGTCACTGATGAGGACGGCGACTGTCTCGTACGCGGCGGGGGCGGCGCCGTGCTTGCCCGGGACCCGCTCGCGCCCCGCGTTGCCGCGGCGCAGCACGTCCTCGACGCCAGTGGCGCCGTCGCGCCGCTTGTCCTCGTCGGACGACTGGAGGGCGCGCAGTGCGCGGACCGTCTCGTCGAGGTCGGCGGCGACCCCCGCGAGGATGTCGGCCACCGGGCCCGGGTTCGCCGAGAGGATGTCGATCCACATCCGGGGGTCGGAGGCCGCGATACGGGTCACGTCCCGGATGCCCTGGCCGCACAGCCTGACCGCGGTCTCGTCGGCGTCGGCCAGCCGCGCCGCGACCATGGACGAGATGAGCTGCGGGGTGTGGGAGACCAGCGCCACCGCGCGGTCATGGGCGTCCGCGTCCATCACCACGGGCACGGCCCGGCACAGCGCGACCAGTTCCAGGGCCAGGTTGAGCACCTCTGTGTCGGTGTCCCGGGTCGGGGTGAGCACCCAGGGGCGCCCTTCGAAGAGGTCGGCGGTCGCGGCCAGCGGGCCCGAGCGCTCCTTGCCCGACATGGGGTGCGTGCCGATGTAGTTGGACATGTCCACGCCCAGCGCTTCCAGCTCCCGCCGCGGCCCGCCCTTCACGCTGGCCACGTCGAGGTACCCGCGTGCCGCCCCGGCGCGGATCGCTTCCGCGAGCGCGGCGGGCACATACGCGGGCGGTACGGCCACGATCGCGAGGTCCACCTGCCCCTCGGGGACCTCGTCCGTACCGGCGCCGAGTGCCGCCGCCGTCCTGGCCTGCGCCGGGTCATGGTCCCTGAGGTGCACGCTGACGCCCCGCCCGGCCAGTGCCAGCGCGGCGGAGGTGCCGATCAGACCGGTTCCGATGACAAGCGCTGTTCTCACTGGGCGATGTCCTTGCGCAGAGCAGCCGCCGCACCGAGGTACACATGGGCGATCTCGGGCTTGGCCTTCTCGGATTCGACGTGCGCGAGGATCCGTACGACGCGGGGCATCGCACCCTGGATGTCCAGTTCCTGGGCGCAGATCAGCGGAACGTCCACGATGCCGAGGCCACGTGCCGCGGCGGCCGGGAAGTCGCTGTGCAGATCGGGGGTGGCCGTGAACCAGATACTGATCAGATCTTCGGTGGTGAGCCCGTTGCGCTCCAGGATGGCGGTGAGCAGCAGACTGACCTGCTCGTCCATGTGCCCGGCCTCGTCCCGTTCCAACTGGACTGCTCCCCGGACGGCTCGTACCGCCACGTCGTGCTCCTCTGCTCGTGCTCGGCATGTGCTCAGGTCAGCGTAGTCAGCCGCCCGGACGCACCGGCGCGGCGACCGCCCTGCGAGACAGGGCGGCCGCCGCGGCACGGTCGGTGCGCGGACGGGTCACATCCGCTGCGACTTGATCAGCTCCTCCAGGGAGCCGGCCTTCGGGAGCTCACCGTTGGGGGTCAGCTTGTCGACGGCCTTCGGCAGGGACTGGGCGATCTCGTCCGCGGCCTGCTGCGGCGTCACACCGCTCTGCTGCGCGACCTTGTCCAGCGTCTCGTTCGGCAGCGCCTCGGCGATCTGCGAGCCGCTGACCGGCTTGTTCTGGCCGGTGCCGATCCAGGACTGAGCCTGCTCGACCAGACCGGACTTGTTGAGCATGTCCATCAGCCCACTGAGCGGACTGCCGTTGGACGCGCTCTTCCCGTTGCCGCTGAACGCGTTGAGCAGGGCGCCGAGGATGTTTCCGGCACCGCCCTGACCGTTGCCGCTCTGGCCTCCGCCGAGCAGATTCCCCAGAAGACTGCCGAGATCGTTTCCCGCCATGATCCTGCCTTTCGCGTAGGAGACGGAGGATCACGGACAATGTCACCCACGCCCGGCGCTACCGCCACCCGGAGCATCACGGATTGTCGACCACTGGACACTCGATGTGATGTCGGTTTGCATGGACACAACCCTGTCCGCCGCCCCTGCGGAAGGCGCCGATGAAGCATCCAGGACCACTGATCACCCTGTTCGCCGGACTGGTGCTCGGGCTGTTCATGCTGTCGCTCAACGCCACCACCGGTGAGCCCTCGCCCACAGCGGTGAAACGTCCGGCGCAGAGCCGGCCTCCGGGCCCGAGTCCGAGCACGCCCGCGCCCAGGTCTCCAGCCACCGTCCCGGCGACGAGCCCGGTGGCCCGGCCGCAGACCGAGTACGCGGGCCGCACGGCCGACGACACCGCCTCCGTCGCGATCTCGCTGCGCGGGGACAGGGCCATCGCGTACTTCTGCGACGGACACACCCAGGAGGCCTGGCTGCGGGGCCCGGTCGAGGACGACGGCGACATGCATCTGACCAGCACCGACACCGACGCCAGACTGGACGGCTTCCTCGACGCGGGCAGGGTCACCGGAACGGTCCGGATCAACGGCCGCGACCATCTGTTCACCGCCCCGAAGGCGGGCAAGCCGGCCGGGCTCTACCGCGCAACGGCGGAGGTACGCGGTGCCGAACTCAAGGGCGGCTGGATCATCACGCAGGACGGCCGCCAGGTCGGGATCGTCACACGCGACGGCGAGACCACCGCGGCTCCCCCGATCGATCCGGCCACCGGTGCCGTCACGGTGGACGGGACCCAGCTGACCGCCCGCCCCGTAGTCCCCTGAGCGTCCCCAAGCGTCCCTGAGGTGCGTCTGTCATGAGCGTGGACCCGAACGCGCACAGCGGAGGCTATCCGCCCCCGCCGCCCCCACCCCCGTCCCAGCCCCCGTCCGAGCCCGAGCTCGCCGGTCCCGGCGCGACGCGCTTCCTGGTCCCCGCCCTGGTCGGCGCGGCGGTCGCGGTCGTCCTCGGGGTGTACGGGAGGGTGCACACCCCTGCGGCCACCGCCTTCAACCTGGCCGGATTCAGCAGTCCGAGCGCGGTGAAGGCATGGCTGGCCACGGTGGCGCTCGCCCTGGCGCTGGTACAGCTCGTCTCGGCACTGACGATGTACGACCAGATGCCGGGGCTGCGTGCCGGGTCCTGGACCCCCGTGCTGCACCGCTGGTCGGGCAGGGTGGCGTTCCTGGTGACGGTGCCGGTGGCAGTGCACTGCCTGTACGCGCTGGGCTACCAGACGGACACCCCGCGTGCGCTGTGGCACTCGCTGCTGGGCTGCTTCTTCTTCGGGGCGTTCAGCGCGAAAATGTTGCTGTTGCGCATGGAGCGACTGCCGGGGTGGCTGCTGCCTGTCGTCGGCGGAGTGGTCTTCGTCGTGCTCACCATGCTGTGGCTCACCTCGGCGCTCTGGTTCTTCCGCACGTTTGGAGTGACGGCATGACTGAGCGCAGGAGCAACCCGCCGGACGACGGGGTACGCGGCCAGGGCAGCAGCCGCCGTACCGTGCTCGTATCCGGAGCCGCCGTCCTCGCGGCGGCAGGCTGCACCCGGTACGGGGAGGACACCGGTGGCGGCGAGTCGTTCGCCCCCGAGCCCGGCTCACCGACGGCCGCCTCGCCCGGAGGCGAGCGGCTGGGCACGACCGCCGAAGTACCCGAGGGCGGCGGAAAGGTGTTCACCGGGCAGAAGGTCGTGGTGACCCAGCCGGAGAAGGGCGACTTCAAGGCGTTCACGGCGGTCTGCACCCACCAGGGCTGCCTGGTCGACAAGGTGGCGAACGGCACGATCGACTGCCCCTGCCACGGCAGTGAGTTCAGCGTCACGGACGGCTCTGTGGCCAGGGGTCCCGCGACCCGTCCCCTCGCGGCCAAGCCGATCGCCGTCTCCAGGGGCGAGATCAGACTCGTCTGACACACCCCCCGGTCACATAGCCTTTCGCCCATGACCCCCGAGGCGCTGATACGTGACCACACCATCTACTCCTGTGTGATGGGCTCCCGGGCCTTCGGCCTGGCGACGGACGGCAGCGACACGGACCGCCGCGGGGTCTTCCTGGCCCCCGCCCCGCTGTACTGGCGCTTCGACAAGCCCCCGACCCATGTGGAGGGTCCGGCGGACGAGCAGTTCAGCTGGGAGCTTGAGCGCTTCTGCGAGCTGGCACTGCGCGCCAACCCGAACATCCTGGAGTGCCTGCACTCCCCGCTCGTCGAGCGCATCGACGACACCGGACGCGAACTGCTCGCCCTGCGCGAGGCGTTCCTGTCGCGCCAGGCGCATGAGACCTTCGTCCGCTACGCCCTGGGCCAGCGTCGCAAACTGGACGCCGATGTACGCCGGCATGGGGCGCCCCGCTGGAAGCACGCCATGCATCTGCTGCGCCTGCTGGCGTCCTGCCGCGATCTGCTGCGCACGGGGCGGCTGGTCATCGAGGTCGGCGAGGACCGCGAGCGGCTGCTCGCGGTGAAGCGTGGCGAGGTGCCCTGGGCCGAGGTGGAGTCCTGGATGGCCCGGCTCTCCGACGAGGCCGACCGGGCTGTCATCGGCACCCCGCTGCCCGGGGAGCCGGACCACCGCCGGGTCGAGGACTTCCTGGTGCGTGCACGCAGGGCGTCGGCCGCGAGCTGACGAAGCGGACGGTCACGCCTGTACGGCCACGGCACCCGCCCCCTGCGCCAGACGCACCCGCACGACGAAGTCGTCCAGGGCGGCAAACGCCTCCGGCTCGGCGGGCAGTTCCGTCCGTTCCTGTGCCGCGTCCAACGCGGCGTGCAGCGCGTCGACGTCCGCGCGGACCGACTCGGTGTCGACCCCGGCAGGACCGTGCTCGGCCTCCGTCTTGGCCGCGATGAGCTCGGACAGATAGCCCGGCGCCGTCACCTCCCCGAGGAGAGTGGGCAGATGTGCCTGCACCTGCCCGGTGCGCATCAGGTGGATGCCCGTGAGCAGCGCCCTGAAGGTGTAGAGCAACGGCTTCAGTTCACCGGTCTTGTCGAACAGCCGCCACTGGGTGCCCGCGAAGCCCCGGTAGTGGTGCGCGTGGTGGCTGGTGAGCACCCCCGGTGCCAGCGCCACCAGCTCGGCGTGCTCCTGCGTCGTGTGGACGACCAGTGGTGACAGCAGCTGCTCCAGCACATAGCCGTTGCGCCGCAGCATCAGCCGTACGAACTTCCGCAGGTCGTGCGTCACCAGGTCCAGCTCGGTGCCGTCCCGGTCCCATATCCGGGACCGGGTCTCCTCCGGGTCACGCAGCCCCACGATCCGCTCCACCGGCAGCACATGGACCCCCCGCAGGTCCACATCGGAGTCCCGGGAAGGAAATCCGTACAGGTGGGCGCCGGAGACCGTGGCGAAGACGAGGGCGTCCGGCTGATCGGCGACGACAGGGCTGAGGTCCAGGCTCAGGGCATCCAGCATGGATCAAGCATCCCAGAGCGCTCCGAGCGTCAGCAGTTCGCTGCGGTACTCGATGCGCTCGGCCCATTCCTTGGGCCATGCCGCCGCTCCCAGGTGCGCCCCCGCGAACGCCCCGGCGAGGCAGGCGATCGAGTCGGAGTCGCCCCGGGTGCATGCTGCCCGGCGCAGGGCCAGAAGCGGCTGTTCGGGGAAGAGCAGGAAGCAGTGCAGAGCGGTGGCGAGGGCTTCTTCGGCGATCCAGCCGTCGCCCGTCGCGATGCACGGGTCGATCTCGGGGTCCGGTTCACGCAGCGCCGCCGCCACGCGCTCCAGGACGGCGAGGCATTCGTCCCAGCCGCGCCGGATGAAGTCCTCGGGTGAGGCGTCATGGGCACGGGTCCACAGGTCGCCGAGCCAGCGGTGGTGGTAGCGGGAGCGGTTCTCGTACGCGTACGAGCGCAGCCGGCCGACGAGCCCGAGCGGCTCCGTTCCCTGGGCGAGCAGGAACACCGCGCGTGCGGTGAGGTCGGAGGCGGCGAGGGCCGTGGGGTGGCCGTGGGTGAGTGCTGCCTGGAGCTGTGCGGCGCCTGCGCGCTGTCCTTCGCCGAGGCGGGGTACGAGTCCGACCGGCGCGACGCGCATGTTCGCCCCGCAGCCCTTGGAGCCGATCTGGCTGGCCTCCTGCCAGGGCCTGTCGCTGTCGAGCTTCTCGCAGGCGACCAGGCAGGTGCGTCCGGGGGCCCGGTTGTTGTCCGGCGAGTGGTACCAGTCCACGAACTCCTCGCGCACGGGTCGTGTCATCCGCAGCGGGTCGAGCGGGCCGCGGTCCATCGCCGTGCGGATGCCCCGGGCGACCGCCAGGGTCATCTGGGTGTCGTCGGTGACGATCGCGGGCTTCGGCAGCGCCATGTCCCGCCAGGGCCCGCACTTGGCGAGGATCGCGGGCACGTCGTTGAACTCGGTGGGGAAGCCGAGTGCGTCTCCGAGCGCCAGTCCGGTCAGGGTGCCGGTGGCCGCCCGTTTGGTGGCGGTCCTCATCGTGGCCCTGTCGTTCGCGGACCTGTCATTCGCGGTCATTTCGCGCTCCTTCCGGTCGCAGCAGTGGAGGGTGCAGGGCTTTCGCCGGCCCCGCGCGATAGAGCGCGGCCGGCTTGCCCCGGCCGCCGGTCAGGCGCGCCCCGCCCGCCACCGCATCGACGAAGCCGGGGGTGGTGAGGACCTTGCGCCGGAAGTTGGGGCGGTCGAGCTCGACGCCCCAGACGGTCTCGTAGACCTGCCGCAGCTCGCCGAGGGTGAACTCGGGTGCGCAGAAGGCGGTCGCGAGGCAGGAGTACTCGAGTTTCGCGCCGATGCGGTCGTGGGCGTCGGCGAGGATGCGGTCGTGGTCGAAGGCGAGCGGGCCGTGGCCGGCCCAGGGGATCCACTGCGCGTGTGCGGCGTCGCCGCCGCCGTGCGGCTCCGGGAGGTCCGGGACGAGCGCGGCGTATGCGACCGACACCACCCGCATCCGGGGGTCGCGGTCCGGATCGCTGTAGGTCCGAAGCTGTTCGAGGTGCAGTGCGGCGACCGTGGTCTCGGACAGCCCGGTCTCCTCGGCGAGTTCACGGCGGGCGGCACGGCCGGCGGACTCGTGAGGCAGGATGAAGCCGCCCGGCAGGGCCCAGGCGCCCTTGTAGGGGTCCTGGCCCCGCTCGATCAGGAGGACGTGGAGCTGTCCGTCGCGAACCGTGAAGACGGCGAGGTCGACGGTGACCGCGAAGGGCGGGAAGGCGTGCGGGTCGTATGCGCCCGGGTCGTGTGCCCCAGTGGAGTCAGGCATCCGTTCACCGCCTTTCCGGCAGCGGATCGGCGAGCCGCCAGCCGTCGGCGAGCAGCGCGTCGACGGCGGCGAGTGCCGTGGCCAGCCGCTGCTCATGGGGGCCGCTCAGGGTGAGGAACCGCCGCCCGGTGGCGGTGAGCCGCTCGGCGAAGCGCCCGGTCATCCAGGGCCGGAGGTGCTCTCCGTCACGCAGCCCGTCGTCTTCGAACGGCACATCCCGGTGGTCGGTGAGCAGCCACAGGTCGGCACGTCCTCCGCGCGCCGCGACCTCCTCGACCTCGACGCTGGGTCCGCCCATGTAGCGCTCGTGCCAGATGGTCGTGGCGAAGGCGTCGGTGTCGCAGATGAGCACGGGTGAGCCGGTGCGGGCCGCGGCGTCCTCGAGCGCTGCCTGCCGCCGTGCGATCAGCGGGAAGTCCTCGGTGCGGAAGCTGACATCGGACCAGGTGGCACCGGGTCGCTCGGCCCGCAGCCGGGCAAGCCGCTGCTCACTGAACTCCCGGCCGTACTCGGGTACGCAGCCGGTGCGCGACCAGATCCCCCCGCGTGCCCTGAGCTGCCGCGCGAGCGCCCGGGCCAGTGTGGTGGTGCCGGTCGACTCGGCGCCGAGGACCACGATCCGTCGTGCCAGGGCCGCGCGCACGGGCGGCTCCAGGAAGTCCCAGCAGCCCACGGGGTCCTTGCGCACGGCGGTCCCGGACACCGGGAAGACCGTGCGGGCGGGGTCGACACAGACGGCCTCGGCCCGGAAGCGGCGGGCGAGTTCGGTGCCGTAGGGCTCCGAGGTGAAGACGGCGTCCACCCGCCGGGGTACTGCGGCGCGGAAGACCGCCATGTGGGCGTCCCAGACGGCAGGGTCGGTGAGGTCGACGGGGATGTCGTCCACGGCCCCCACGACGTCGGCGTCCGGATGCACCTCCCGCATCCATGCCACGCGGTCCTCGAGCGGTATCGACTCGACGGACGCGGCGCAGACCAGCACGGTGAGCCGCTCGCAGCGGTCGCGAGCCGTGCGCACCAGATGGTGGTGCCCGGCGTGCGGCGGATAGAACTTGCCGAGCACAAGCCCGTGTCCGTGGCGCTTCATGCCGCCGTCGCCTCCATCGGGCGCGGCGCCTGCGCCGCCATCTGCTCCCGCGACCAGGAGCGCAGACCGTTGACGCACAGGGCCAGGAACCCGGCGTAGAGCAGCGCGGTGAGATAGAGCTCCTTGTACGCGTACAGAGGCACGTAGACGACATCCGCGGCGATCCAGAGCCACCAGGACTCCAGCCGCTTGCGGCACTGGCCGTAGGTCGCCATGAGGGAGAGCGCGGTGGTCAGGGCGTCCCAGAAGGGGACGGTCGAGTCGGTGACGTGGTCCAGCAGCAGTGTGAAGCCGAGAGTGCCCACCACCCCCGCCGCGAGCAGCCATGTCCACTCGGCACGCGTGGTGCGTCGTACCGGGAGGGCGTCGGAGCCTGGTCCACCCCCGTGGGCCCAGGTCCACCAGCCGTATGCGGCGAGGGTGATGAAGACGACCTGGAGCGCCGCATCGGCGTACAGGCCTGCCTGCGTGAACAGCAGGATGAACAGCGCGTTGTTGGCGATGCCGATCGGCCAGTTGGCGATGTGCTGCCGGGCGACCAGCCACACACAGAGCGCGCCGCTTCCGAAACCGAGCACCTCGGTCCAGCTGACCGGGGTGCCGAGCAGCGTGAACAGCGGTCGCTGCAACGGTTCGAGCACATCTGCCAGGTCCACGACCATCCCCCTTAAGAGTCATCCTGACTATAAAGCGGGAGGGGTGGCTGGGCAAGCACGATGCGGACCCGGCAACCCGTCCCTGGGCCTGCTTCGAGGCCGCGACGGGCGCCTGATCGGCCCGATGGTGCGTGTTAACCTCGCCGTGGAGGCTCATATGTGTCTGCCCCGGACGAGATGTGCGCCGTACCCGGCCCGCCAAGACGACGCACTCAAGGGATCGCCATGGGTGCCCACACCTCTCTGATCGACTTCACCGGAGCGACTCCCAGGCCTCGTGCGCTGGATGTGCGTTGGATCCACGGCTCGCCGTCGGCCAAGCACAACACCGACCCGGACATCCAGGTCCACGCCTATGACGAGCACACCTTCGTCCTCCGGCAGAACATGGCGATCGACTACGAAGCGCCTTTCCTGTTCCTGCTGTTCGGCAACGCCCGGGTGCTGCTGATCGACACCGGAGCCACCGCTTCCGCCGAGTTCTTCCCCCTGCGCCCGGTGGTCGACGAGCTCATTGAGACCTGGCTGGCCCGTCACCCCCGTGAGGGGTACGAGCTGCTGGTGCTGCACACCCATCCGCACGGTGACCACATCGCGGGCGACGGCCAGTTCGCCGATCGTCCCGGCACCACGGTGGTCGGCGCGGATCCGGTCACCGCCTGGCCGTACTTCGGATTCGCCGAACGCCCCGATGCCGTGGCGGAGGTCGACCTCGGGGGGCGGGTGCTGGAGTGTCTGGCCACCCCGGGTCACCACGAGGCGGCGGTCACGTTCTACGACCCGTGGGCCGGGTTCCTCCTCACCGGCGACACGGTCTACCCGGGTCGGCTCTACATCAAGGACTGGCAGGCGTTCACCCGGACGATCGATCGCTTGATCGACTTCTGCGACCACCGGACGGTCACCCACGTACTCGGCTGCCACATCGAGATGACCCGGCAACCGGGCGTGGACTACCCGATCCGCACCGTGTACCAGCCCGACGAGCCCCCACTGCAGATGACCACCGGCCACCTGCGCGACATCCGCGCAGCGCTGGAGGAGTGCGGCGGCCGGCCCGGCCGCCGTGCCTTCCCGCTCTTCGTGCTGTGCCCCAGCGAATGAGTGGCACGAACAGGCCGGGTCCCGTCGCTCGGGGCGTGCGTCCACGCCTCCGTCGGCGCCGTACCGCTCCGTGAACGGCGTCAGTACGCTGTGCCCGGCCCGGGAGCGCCGGGGCGAACCCCGGGACGGGAGTCACCAGGCATGGACAAGCCGCTGCTGCACCACCGGTATCCGCGGCTCGCCGCCTCCCTCCCCCATGTGCCGCTCGGCGATGGGCCGACGCCCGTACGCGAACTGACCGGGCTCGCCCGCGGTGTGACGCTGTGGTGCAAGGACGAGAGCGGATACGGCTCGGGCGGATGGGGCGGCAACAAGGTCCGCAAGCTGGAGTGGATCCTTCCCGATGTACGCCGCCGGGGCGCGCGCACCATCCTCACGGTGGGCGGGCTCGGCACGAACTGGGGCCTGGCGACCGCCCTCTACGCCCGGGAGCAGGGCCTGGACACCGCACTGGCCCTGATCGACCAGCCGGTCGACGACCATGTGCGGGAGCAGTTGCGGCGGCTTCGGCGGTCGGGCGCCGCCCTGCACTTCACCCACACCAAGGCGCGCACCGTCGCGGCGGCCCCCTGGCTCTTCCTGCGCCATGCGCGCGGCGGACGACTGCCGTACTTCCTGCCCGCGGGCGGCTCGGCCCCGGTCGGCACCCTCGGCTATGCCGAGGCCGCGTTCGAGCTCGCGGCACAGGTGGCCGCCGGGGACCTCCCCGAGCCGTCCCATGTCGTCACCGCCGTCGGCTCGGGCGGCACCGCAGCCGGACTGGCACTGGGTCTTCGGCTCGCGGGCCTTGAGCGCACCCGGGTCGTGGGCGTGGTCGTCAACGACACCCTGCGCCTCGACGCACCAGCCATCGCCGCCCTGGCCCAGCGGACCGGACGACTGCTGCGGGAGCGCGGCGCGGACCTTCCGGCGACCGGGATCACCCCGGACGACGTGACCATGGTGCGGGACTGGCTGGGCCCCGGCTACGGCCACAGCACTCCGGAAGCCCTCGGCGCGCTGCGCCTCGCCGCCGAGAGCGAGAGCCGGCTCGGGCTCGAACCCGTCTACACGGCGAAGGCTCTGGCCGCGCTGATCGCCATGGCGGAAGAAGGCCGCCTCGGCAGCGGGCCGGTGCTCTTCCTCCAGACCCACGGGCCCCGGGACACGGACTGAGCTCGCACGGGGCGGCTTGTCCTGGACCGGCAGCTCTCAGTACATCGGATGGGCAGTCCGGCGGGGCCCCACCGGCATCGTCCGGCTTGGCCGACGGCCTCGGCCCAGCCCTGAGGCAGCACGCTGAAGCACCTCAAGCCGGTCGTGCGGCGCGCCATCCCCATGAGGTGTGCCGGTCGGCGACCAGGGCGCGATATCCACGCCCGTGCGATGACATCCGCTCCGTCCCGTCGGCACGGACGTTCCTCAGGCGCCCGCCAGGGAGTCCCGCAGCCTCCGGGCCTGCCGGACCACTTGGGAGGAGCCCGGCCGCTCGGCAATGGCAGCGACCTCGGGGATGGTGCCCCGCGCCCCGGACAGCCCCGCGGAATCCGCCCCTATGGCGAGCAGCGGACCGTGCAGTTGCGGCCTGGTGTGGGTCAGCAGCCCGGGAAGGGCGGCGGCCATGACGTTCCACACCGGAGCCGCGCCTCCCGGTGTCCCGCCCGCGGCACGGAGTGAGTCCGTGAGCTGGGGCACCTTCAGGGTGCCCAGACCGACGAGTTCGGCGATCTCGCGACCGAGCAGGGCCCCGTCCAACCCGCCCCGGTCGGCAAGCGTGACGAGCGCGCGGGCGGCGGCCAGCCGGTCGGCCTCCGGCACCGCCGCGAGTCCGTAGGCCAGGGCCAGATGCACGGCGGGACCGGCAGGGCCCTCGCTCGCGGCCAGCGCCGGGAGGAACTCCGCCCCGCTGCGGCCGTCCTGGTCGGCGACCGACGCCACCTCCGCCAGCTGCCGGGCGGCGACGATCTCCGGATGCCATGGCAGCACCGAGGCCGCATGCGCGTCACGGGAGTGCAGACCGGAGTGCGGGCAGGAGATGTGCGGCTCGTAGGCCCGAAACAGCGACCAGAAACGCCGGGGGAACTCCCCCCGCCCCTCGATGGCCTCCGTCCCGATCAGTACCCGCCGCCCGATCCGGTACCCCCGGCGCCTGCTCGGCCGCTGCGGCTCGCCCGCCTCGCGCTCGCGCCAGGACCCCGGCCGGGGCAGGCCGCCCTGCCGCAGCCAGGCCGCCACGCGGGGGCCCTCGGGAAGCTCCAGCTTCTCCGCCGCCCGCAGTACGTCAGGCGCGACTGGACCGCCGCCGCAGCGCAGCAGCGCGAGACCCAGATCGGCCGCACCGGGCCGGACACCGGCACGCTGGTGGGCGGCAAGGCGGGCGACGAGGTCCTGCGGCTCCACGGCCCCGCCGGGTCTGCTCGGCCGCGACAGCAGGCACGGTATCGCGTCGCCGGTGCGCAGCCGCTGGACGAGCTCACCCGTACGTGCGCCGAAGGCATAGTCCGTCGCCTGGTGCTGGCACAGCTCGAGCCATCCCGAACCACCACTCCCACCGGCAAGACCCGGCCTCAGGCCGTGGGACACGATGTGCCGGAGGAGCCGTCCGCCGCCCAGCGGGTGCCGGGCCGCCCCAACGGGCGTTCCGGCACCGGACGACAGCGCCTCGACCAGCGCGGCGGGGTCGCGGAACCCCCAGAAGAGCACGGAGTCGAGCAGCCGCTCGAAGGCGGGCACATCGCTGTCGTCCCGGGCGCACAGGTCCGCGACCTCCTCGGCCAGCAGGCCGAGCGGCATCGCGGTGGATTCCCCCTCGATCATGTGCCGAAGGCTATCCGCCGGTACCGACAACGCGCCTGTTCGCCGAGAGCCCCCAGGAACTCAGGGCCGTGGGTGGCTCAGAGGCCGACTTCCTTCATCAGCATGCCGACCTCGGTGTTGGTCAGCCTGCGCAGCCAGCCCGACTTCTGGTCGCCCAGCGCGATCGGCCCGAAGCCGGTGCGCACCAGCTTGTCGACCGGGAAACCGGCTTCGGCGAGCATGCGGCGCACGATGTGCTTGCGGCCCTCGTGGAGGGTGACTTCGACCAGGTAGTTCTTCCCGGTCTGCTCCACGACCCGGAAGTGGTCGGCGCGGGCGTACCCGTCCTCGAGCTGGATGCCGTCCTTGAGGCGCTTGCCGACCTCGCGCGGAAGGGGACCCTGGATGGCCGCGAGATAGGTCTTCTTGACGCCGTACTTGGGGTGGGTGAGGCGGTGGGCCAGCTCGCCGTGGTTGGTGAGCAGGATGATGCCCTCGGTCTCGGTGTCGAGCCTGCCGACGTGGAAGAGACGGGTCTCACGGTTGGTGACGTAGTCGCCGAGGCACTGGCGGCCGTCCGTGTCCTCCATGGTGGAGACGACACCGGCGGGCTTGTTGAGCGCGAAGAACTGGTGCGACTGAGTCGCGACCGTGAGTCCGTCGACCTTGATCTCGTCGTTCTCCGGGTCGACCCGGAGGCCCTGCTCGACCACGATCGAGCCGTTGACCTCGACCCGGGCCGCGTCGATCAGCTCCTCGCAGGCACGCCGCGAGCCGTAGCCGGCCCTGGCCAGCACCTTCTGCAACCGCTCGCCCTCCTGCTCGGCGCCGGGGAAGGTCTTGGGGGTCTTGATCTCCGGCTTGTCCGCGTAACGCGCGCGGTTGCGCTCCTCGGTGCGCGCCTCGTACTCGCGCGAACGGGACGGGGCCGTGCGACCGCCTCCACCGCGCTGCTGCGCGGACTGCTTGGGCCCGCCCTTGGCGCCGCCCCGGGCGGCCGTGCCACGACCCTTGCGGGGGCCTTCGGACGCGGACCCTCCGACGTCGTAGCGGCGCTCCTCGGGACGGGGCTTGCCCGCGCGCTTCTGCTTGTCGTCGCGCGAGTTACCGGCACCCCGGTTGTTACCGCGTCCGCTGCTGTTCCTGCCGCTGCTTCGCATCAAAGTTCCGTCGTCGTCGTGTCGTCATCGTCTGCGTCCGGAGCATCCGGATCGAACGACGGAACCCCTTCCAGGGTCTCGGCCTCGATCGCCTCCGCCTCCGGAAGGAACGGAGCGAGCTCGGGGAGCTCGTCCAGGCCGCGCAGGCCCATCCGCTCCAGGAAGTAGTTCGTCGTCCTGTACAGGATCGCACCTGTTTCGGGTTCCGCGCCCGCCTCCTCCACCAGACCGCGCTGAAGCAGGGTGCGCATGACGCCGTCGCAGTTCACTCCGCGTACGGCCGAGACCCGGGACCGGCTCACCGGCTGCCGGTAGGCGACCACGGCGAGGGTCTCCAGGGCCGCCTGCGTCAGCCGGGCCTGCTGCCCGTCGAGTACGAAGCGCTCGACGGCGGCGGCGTGCTCGGGGCGGGTGTAGTAGCGCCAGCCGCCCGCGACCAGCCGCAGCTCGAAGCCGCGCCCCTGGACGGTGTACTCGTCCGCCAGCTCACGCAGGGCGTCCGCGACCTCCCTGCGGGGCCGTTCGAGCACTTTGGCCAGGTGTTCCTCAGTGGCCGGCTCGTCGACCACCATCAGGACCGCCTCCAGTGCCGGCTTGAGCGGCGGCTCGGGATCTCCGGAAGCCGGGTCGCCTGCGCCGCTCAGGTCGGCGTCCACGGCGGGGCTCGGGCCCGTGTCCACGGCGGGGTCCAGGTCCACGTCGCTCACGCCTTCTCCTCCGCGATCTCGGGGGCACGGTCGAATTCGTCGGTGACCTGCGCGGTGGAATCACCACCGGCCCAGGTGACGGTCAGCTCCCCCAGGGCGTCCTCCTGGTCGAGGACGACGGCCTTGTCACGATAGAGCTCCAGCAGCGCCAGGAACCTGGCGACCACGGTCAGGGTGTCGTCGGCGCCCTCGGTCAGCTCGCGGAAGCTGACCCTGCCGCGCTCCCGCAGCATGGCCACGACCAGTTCGCCCTGCTCCCGCACGCTGACCAGCGGCGCATGGATGTGGTCCACATAGACCTGGGGCCTGGGCTTCGGCTGCATGGCCTTGACGGCCAGCCTGGCGAATCCTTCCGCGCCGATGCTGATCACGACCTCGGGGAGCAGCTCGGCGTGGTGGTCCTCGAGGCCCACGGTCCGGGGGTAGCGCCTGGCCTCCTCCTCCAGCCGGCCGTTGAAGATCTCCGCGATCTGCTTGTAGGCACGGTATTGCAGCAGCCGTGCGAACAGCAGGTCCCGCGCCTCCAGCAGTGCCAGGTCACCCTCGTCCTCGACCTCGGCAGCGGGCAGCAGCCGGGCCGCCTTCAGGTCGAGCAGGGTCGCCGCGACCACGAGGAACTCGGTGGTCTGGTCGAGGTCCCAGTCGGGTCCCATGGCCCGGATATGGGCCATGAACTCGTCGGTGACCTTGGACAGGGCGACCTCGGTCACGTCCAGCTTGTGCTTGGAGATCAGCTGGAGGAGCAGGTCGAAGGGGCCCTCGAAGTTGGCCAGCCGCACGGTGAAGCGTCCGTCGTCGGCCGTGGCGGCCCGTTGCTCCCCCGCTTCGCGCTCGCCGGGCTCGTGCTCTCCGGGGGCCGGAACCGCCACCTCGGCGGTATCCCGGCCGGGTGACTCCGTCTCCGCTGCCGTTCCCGTCTCCGCTGCCGTTCCCGTCTCCGGGGCCCCCGTCACCACGGCCGGGTCCTGCTGCGGTACCACCGCGGCAGGAGGCTCCACCGGCTCGGGAGGCGCGGGGGCGAGCGGAGGCGGGTCCATCGTTCGCGGCCCGGACGCGCCCGGGCCGCGGCCCAGCACGCGGCGCGACGCGCGCGCAGCGGGGGCGGCAGGGTCATCGGTCGGGGACATCACGGTCCAGGGTGTCCAGGGTGCGGAAAAGGTTCGGGCGCGCGCAGGCTACCCCGTCAGCGACCGCGCAGACGCCGCACCAGGATGCTCGCGTCGCCGCGGGACTCCAGATCCGCCAGCACGACGGCAACCGCCTCGCGCACGATGCGTCCCCGGTCGACGGCGAGCCCGTGCTCCCCGCGCAGCACCAGACGGGCGTGCTCCAGGTCCATCAGCTCTTCGGCCGAGACATAGACGGTGATCTTCTCGTCGTGGCGCTCACGGCCGCTGGGACGCCGGTTGGTGCCGCGCCCGCGGCGCTTGGGGGCCGCCCCCGTGGCCGGAGCAGCAGCGGCTGCGGCACGCCCCGTGCCCGGGGATGCCTGGGCGGTCGGCGCCGCGGTCTCACTCTCCGCGGCGGCTCCCCGGCTGCGCGGCACGGCCGTCTCGGTCTCCTCCGCCGCCGGGGCGTGCTCCTCCCCCGCCGAAGAGGACGGGCCGGCCGGGGCCGACGCACCGGCCGGGGGCTCCTCCGCCGAGGCTGCCGGTGCCGGCACCCTCGCCTCCCCGTTGGCCGCGGTCGCCCCCCGCCTCGGGGACGACGGCTGGAGCGCCGTGCCCCCGGTCGTACGGAACAGCTCGTCGGCTCCGGGCAGACTCACTCGGCGTGACACCGGGCGAGCACCTCCCTGGCGAGCTGGCGATAGGCGGCGGCACCGACCGAGTTGCTGGCGTACGTGGTGATGGGCTCGCCCGCGACCGTGGTCTCCGGGAAGCGCACCGTACGCCCGATGACCGTGTGGTAGACGTGGTCGTCGAAGGCTTCGACGACACGCGCCAGTACCTCGCGGCTGTGGACCGTGCGCGAGTCGTACATCGTGGCGAGGATGCCGTCGAGCTCCAGCTCGGGGTTGAGCCGCTCCTGGACCTTCTCGATGGTCTCCGTCAGCAGCGCGACACCGCGCAGCGCGAAGAACTCGCACTCCAGCGGCACGATGACCTTGTGAGCCGCCGTCAGGGCGTTGACGGTGAGCAGGCCGAGGGACGGCTGGCAGTCGATGACGATGTAGTCGTAGTCCTGCATCAGCGGCTTCAGGGCGCGCTGGAGGGTCGACTCGCGGGCGACCTCGCTCACCAGCTGCACCTCGGCGGCGGAGAGGTCGATGTTGCTCGGCAGCAGGTCCATGTTGGGCACCGCTGTCTTCAGCAGGACCTCGTCGGCGGCCATCCCCCGCTCCATCAGCAGGTTGTAGACCGTGAGGTCGAGCTCCATCGGGTTCACCCCGAGGCCGACCGACAGGGCTCCCTGCGGGTCGAAGTCGACGAGCAGGACACGCCGCCCGTACTCGGCGAGCGCGGCGCCCAGATTGATGGTCGACGTCGTCTTGCCGACGCCGCCCTTCTGGTTGCACATCGCGATGATCTTCGCGGGGCCGTGATCGGTCAGCGGGCCCGGGATCGGGAAATAGGGCAGCGGCCGCCCGGTGGGGCCGATCCGCTCGCGGCGCTGGCGGGCCGCGTCGGGCGCGAGCGTGGCCGCGTACTCGGGGTCGGGCTCGTACTCGGCGTCTGGGTCGTAGAAGTGCCCCTCGGGCACCCCGTCGAAGTCGGCGAAGTGGGTGGACTCTCGGCCACTCTCGTTGCCGGCCGTGGCGTTCACGTGTTGGCCGTCCATCATCTTCATCGTGTGGGCTGTCGTCGTCGTGTGCTGGTGGGTCCCGGAGGTTCGGACAGCGACGGAGCCGACAGCTTCGTGCCCGGACGCAGCACCCTGGTCCTGGGCCGGGGGTGCCCCCACGCCCCCGGGGCGCGGTGGCGGGAATCCCGTGTGACCACCCCCGGGAGAAAATGTCGACTCATTCACAAGTCGTCTTACCTCCTTGGACGTGACCAGGAAACTTATCGATAGGTCAGCGTGGCACTATGCCGACGGTTGGCGACTCTATGGCGTGTCACCGCTCCGCAGCAACACAATCCGCCGGACCCGGCCCGATGTGTCGGCAACCGAACCCCTCCATGTCAAGGGCGCACGGAGCCCGGTCCGCACTTTTCACGGCTGCGCGAAACGGCTGAAGCGTTGCGTTCGAGGCGAGTTGGGCGTCATCGCATCGTGTCCGGACACACATCCGGCCAGACCTTGTTCATCAAGGTCCGGCCGGATGTGTGATGTTGACGACCTGTATTGACAGATTGGCCGTCGTTGTCGGCCGCTTGCCTGCGCGGGATCAGCCGAGGAGGGTGCCGAGCTCCACGGTCTCGAGGCCGTGCGCCTCGGCGACCTCCCGGTAAACAACCTGGCCCTCATGGACGTTGAGCCCCTTGGCCAGCGCCGGGTCACGCCGCAGCGCCTCGACCCAGCCATTGTTCGCGAGCGACACCACGTACGGGAGCGTGGCGTTGGTGAGCGCGTTGGTGGAGGTGCTGGGCACGGCGCCCGGCATGTTGGCGACGCAGTAGAACACCGAGTTGTGCACCCTGAAGGTCGGCTCGGCGTGGGTGGTGGGACGGGAGTCCTCGAAGCAGCCGCCCTGGTCGATCGCGATGTCGACAAGGACACTCCCCGGCTTCATCCGGGAGACCAGCTCGTTGGTGACCAGCTTCGGGGCCTTGGCACCGGGGATGAGCACCGCGCCGATGACGAGATCAGCGTCGAGGACGGCCTTCTCCAGCTCGTAGGAGTTGGACATGACGGCCTTGACCTTGGTGCCGAAGATCCGGTCGGCCTCGCGCAGCTTGTTGATGTCGCGGTCCAGCAGGGTCACGTCGAAGCCCATGCCGACGGCGATCTGCGTGGCGTTCCAGCCGGAGACTCCGCCCCCGATGACGACGGCCTTGGCCGGGGTCACACCCGGGACGCCACCGGGCAGCACACCACGGCCGCCGACCGGGCGCATCAGGTGGTACGCGCCGACCTGCGGGGCCAGCCGGCCTGCGACCTCGGACATCGGGGCGAGCAGCGGCAGGGCGCGGCTGGGCAGCTCGACCGTCTCGTAGGCGATGGCCGTGGTGCCGGAATCGACGAGGGCGTCCGTGCACTCCTTGGAGGCCGCCAGGTGCAGATAGGTGAAGAGGATCTGGTCCTTGCGGAGGCGGTGGTACTCCTCCGCGATGGGCTCCTTGACCTTCAGCACCATGTCGGCGGCGGCCCAGACCTCGTCGGCGGTGGGCAGGATCTGCGCACCGGCCCCGACGAACTCCTCGTCCGTGATCGAGGAGCCCAGACCAGCGTTCGCCTCGATGACGACCTGGTGGCCGTTGCGCACCAGCTCGTGCACTCCGGCGGGGGTGATGGCCACCCGGAACTCGTTGTTCTTGACCTCGCGGGGGATGCCGACCTTCACGTCGATCACGGTCCTTGGCTCAGGGGGATTTTTTATGCATTTCCATACTTACCCGGATATGCGCGGCACACCGGTGGGAGCCAGGACGACGCCCGGCAGAGCCAGTCTAATGAAGGAGTTCGCGCTGTCTAGCCTTGCAAAGCAAAATTCTTCGAGCAGACCACTACGGATTTCGCAGGCCAGGGGCCTCGGTTTCCAGGAGCTCCTCAGCAGCGGTGCGATGCAGCCGGGCCGCGGTGGGGTCGCCGAGCCGGTCGAGCGTGTCGGCCAGCCTGAGCTGGAGCGCGGCCTGCAACCGCACGTCCCCGGCACGCCGCGCGCAGGCCACCGCCTCCTCGCAGGTACGCAGCGCTTCCCGGGGTCGGCCGGCGTACTCCTGGACCCGCGCCACCTCGCTCAACGCCCGTGCGTGACCGGGCATATCACCGAGTCGGCGGTATCCGGCCGCCGCCGCCCGCCAGCCACGCAGGGCGTCCCCGTAGCGGCCCGCATAGATGTGCACGGCACCGAGACGGCCGTACAGCCGTGCCTCGTCGGCGAGCTCTCCCCTGGCAAGCCTCTGTGAGAGCGCACGTCCGTACCAGTCGGCGGCCCTCTCCCAGTCCTCCAGCTCCTGGTAGGCACCGGCGACGGATTCCATCGCACGGCCTATGGCATACGGATCGTTCGCCCGCCGTCCGGCGTCCAGAGCCGACCGGTAGCGCGGCAGCGCGGCGTCGGTGCGGCCCATCTGCACGTCGAGGTCGGCGAGGTTCAGCAGCGCCGCGGCCTGCTCCCGGTGGAGCCCGCGGCGCTCGGCCATGTCCAGGACGAGCCGGTGCAGCTCGTACAGCTCGGGCGCGGCGGACTCCGGTCCGCGATGGGCGACGAGGGCGCGGACCAGGGCCGCGATCAGCCGCCGGGCCAGGGTGTCCAGCTCACCGTCGGCCACGGCGAGCCGCGCGGCGGCGGACAGCGCGTGACGGCGGGCGAGCAGCCAGGCCTCGGCCGCCCCGGGCCCGGAGAAACGCAGGGTGCGCGGTAGACCGGCGAGCCTGCGGCGGGCATCGGAGCCCTCGGGCTCGGTGACGGCCCGGCACGCCTGCAGCAGCCGCACGGTCCGTTCCAGCATCCGGGCGCGGGCGAGCTGGATCTCGGCGGGCCGGTCATGCTCGGTCATCGCCTCGTACAGGAGCGCGGCGAGACAGCCGGGCACCTCGTACAGCTCGCCGTCCGATTCGCTCGCTTCATCCGGTTCGCGAGGTTCTTCGGGCATGTCGCCACGCGCCCTCAGCAGTCCCAGCGAGGCGAAGTCCTCCAGTGCGAGCCCGGCGTCCGCGAACGAGCACCCGGCGAGCGCGGCGGCTGTGTTCGGGTCGACGAGCCCGGCCGGGGCCAGGACGAGCAGTCGCAGCATGCGGGCGGCCGGCGCCGACAGCGAGTCATGGACCAGCTGGAAGGCCTTGGCCAGCGGCCGGACGCCGACAGGCTGCTCGGGATCGTCCGGCAGCCCGCGCAGCCTCTTGGCGGCGTCGGCGACCGAGGCGTTCGGACGGGCCGCGAGCCAGCCGCCGACCAGCACCATCGCGGCGGGCTGGCCCCCGCACAGCTCGACCAGGGACTCCGCCGCCTGCGGGTCGACGGTGATCCGTACCTCGCCGGTGAACCGGCCCAGCAGTTCGATCGCCGACTTCGGGTCCATGCCCCCGACCGTGCAGGGCCGCACATCCGGGATTCCGGTGAGCGGCCCCTGGGCGACGGCGACGACCAGACAGCCGGGGTTGTCGGGGATGAGCGGGTCCACCTGTTCGGCGTCACGGGCGTCGTCCAGTAGGAGCAGACAGCGCCGCTCCGCCAGCGCGTCGCGGACCATCCCGGTGAGCTCGTCCTCGTCCGCACCCGGGGACGGGGTGACGCCCATGGCGCCGAGGAGGTCGCGTGCGGTGCGTTCGGTGGGTACGGCGGCTCCGCCAGGCTCCACGAGACGCGCCCGCAGCATTCCCCCGGGGTAGTCGCCCGCGAGTCCTTTCGCCAGCTCACCGGCGAGAGCGCTCCGACCGGAGCCGGGGCGCCCGGCCACGAGCAGCACCCTGGCGCGTGGTTCCTTGCGGCCCGAGAGGGTGTCCAGGCCGGCCCGTTCGATATCGGCCCGCAGGGACTTCAACTCACGCTGGCGTCCGATGAATTGCCCACCCGTGGATTGCCCAGCCGTGCGGCTTGCGGTCCCCTGCGCTGCCGGCCCCGCACCGGAGAACCGCTCCGCCGGTGGCGCCGGACTCCCGGACGCAGGGCCGTCCGGGGAAGAGCCGTCCGGCGAAGGGCCGTTCACATCCACGCCTGCTCCCTCATGGCCCACGCTCCAGTCCGCCGCTGAACGAGCCGAACCCACCGGAGGTTCCCCGCGTGGGCGCTCCGAGCGTAGATCAGCCGTCTGCCGGACTCAGGGGAGCGCTGCGGCGCGTGCGCCCGGTTCCCTCGATCGGATCAGCCGATCGTCCCACCGGGCGCCTGGTGCCTACGACGCTTCGAACGGCCGGGCGGGCCACGGAGCCTCGGCCGGGCGCAGGGACTCCACCCCGTCGCCCGCCAGCGCGGCGGCGAGCGAGAGCACGCCCACAGCCAGGCAGTTGTTGTGCAGCTCCCCCGCGAGCACTCCGCGTACCAGGTCCTCGAGCGGCACCCGGGCCAGCTCCATGTCGGCCTCCTCTTCGGAGACCTGGAAGCGCTCGCCCGCGACCTCGGAGAGGTCGCGGGCGAGGAAGACCCGTACCGCCTCGTCGCAGCCGCCCGGCGTGGTGTAGACATCGACCAGCACCCGCCAGTCGACGGCCTTGACGTGCGCCTCCTCGTACAGCTCGCGCTGGGCGGCCGTCAGCGGGTTCTCCCCGGGGACGTCAAGCAGCCCGGCCGGGATCTCCCACAGCTTCTGGCGCACGGGGTGCCGGTACTGGCGCAGCACCAGGACCCGGTCCGACTCGTCGAGGGCGAGTACGGCTACGGAGCCCGGGTGGACCTGGTAGTCGCGGCGCGCCACCGCACCATCGGGCATGACCACATCATCGGTCCGGACGCTTGTCTTGTTGCCCTTGAAGGGGACCGCGGTCGCCGTGACCCGCCACTCCTCAGGGGTGTCCTTGATGGTCATGGTCATATGCGTCCTCCCAAAGCGCCGGAACCGGGGTACGGAGCCTGCCCGTACCCCGGTCCACGTTAGTTCTTCTGCCTCACGTGCCCAGCGTGGCCCTACTTGCCCGCAGCGCCCTCGGCCGCCTCTTCCCGGCGCCGCACGGCAGCCTTCACCAGTCCGGCGAACAGCGGGTGAGGACGGGTCGGGCGGGACGTGAGCTCCGGGTGAGCCTGGGTCGCGACCAGGTAGGGGTGCACGTCGCGCGGGTACTCGACGTACTCGACGAGCTTGTTGTCCGGGGAGGTTCCCGAGAAGACGATGCCGGTCTTCTTCTCCAGCTCCGCACGGTAGGCGTTGTTCACCTCGTAGCGGTGGCGGTGGCGCTCCTCCACGTACGGCTGGTCGTCGTAGACCTCACGCACGATCGAACCCTCGGCGAGCTTCGCCGGATAGAGCCCGAGACGCATGGTGCCGCCGAGGTCGCCGGCGCCCTCCACGTAGGCGAGCTGCTCCTCCATCGTGGAGATGACGGGGTGAACGGTGGTCGCGTCGAACTCGGTGGAGTTGGCCTCGGGGATACCGGCCAGGTTCCGCGCGGCCTCGATCACGATGCACTGGAGGCCCAGGCAGAGGCCGAGCAGCGGGATCCTGTTCTCGCGGGCGTACTGGATGGCGCCGACCTTTCCGCTGACCCCGCGGTCGCCGAAGCCACCGGGGATGCAGATCGCGTCCACGTCACCGAGCTGCTTGGCCGCGCCCGCCTGCGTCTTGCAGTCGTCCGAGGTGACCCACTTGATCTTGACCCGCGCGCGGTTGGCGAAACCGCCGGCCCGCAGTGCCTCGGTCACGGACAGATAGGCGTCGGGCAGGTCGATGTACTTGCCGACCAGGGCCACACTGATCTCGTGGTCCGGATTGTGGACACGGTCCAGCAGGTCGTCCCAGGTCGTCCAGTCGACATCGCGGAACGGCAGGTCCAGCTTGCGCACGACATAGGCGTCCAAACCCTCGGTGTGCAGCACCTTGGGGATGTCGTAGATCGACTTGGCGTCGATCGCCGCGACCACGGCGGCCTCGTCGACGTCGCACATCAGCGAGATCTTGCGCTTGATCGCGGTCGGCACGTCCCGGTCGGCGCGCAGCACGATCGCGTCCGGCTGGATACCGATGTTCCGCAGCGCGGCGACCGAGTGCTGGGTCGGCTTGGTCTTCAGCTCGCCCGAGGGACCGATGTACGGCAGCAGCGAGATGTGCACGACGAAGACGTTGTCCCGGCCGACCTCGTGACGGACCTGGCGGACCGTCTCCAGGAACGGCAGCGACTCGATGTCGCCGACCGTGCCGCCGACCTCGGTGATCACGACGTCCACATCGTCCGTGGCCATCCGGCGGATGCGGTGCTTGATCTCGTTGGTGATGTGCGGGATGACCTGGACCGTGTCGCCCAGGTACTCGCCACGCCGCTCCTTGGCGATGACCTGCGAGTACACCTGCCCGGTGGTGACGTTCGCCGAGCCGTCGAGGTCGACGTCGAGGAACCGCTCGTAGTGGCCGATGTCCAGGTCGGTCTCGGCGCCGTCGTTTGTGACGAACACCTCGCCGTGCTGGAACGGGTTCATCGTGCCCGGGTCGACGTTCAGGTACGGGTCGAGCTTCTGCATCGTGACCCGAAGACCACGGGCCTTGAGCAGCGCGCCCAGACTGGAGGCCGTCAAGCCCTTGCCGAGGGAGGAGGCGACACCCCCGGTGACGAAGATGTGCTTGGTCGTCGTGTTCGAGGATCGAGCCGGCATGGCCAAGAGGGGGCTCCCGTGGTCGCGAGTTGTCGTGCGTACCGGCGATCCCGCTGTGAGATCCGGAGATTCCAGGGAGGCGCCGTCGCTGCGGTTCGGGGGCCGCCAATCGTGTGAGGAGCCCACCGGTCCACGGGCTACCAGGGTATCAGCGCCAGGGGGAGACTGCTTCCGGCCACACGGGGCATGATGGCTCTCACGGGCCTCTCCGGATTCACCCACCGCTCACCCGTTCGGTGCCACCGGATTGCCGGGAGCATCGCGCGGATCACGGGGGTGCGTCGTATTCTGCTCGGACACTTGGTTCGGAATGTCGCTCCCGAGCAAGCCGGCGATTGGCACCACCCCCGCCCCTTCTCCCGGAACAAGAGCTCGTCAATGACCGATTGACCGATTGACACCCTTGACCGCAGCAAGACCGCAGCAAGAGCACAGAGCCACGCAGGGCGGACGTGGCCGTTCGACTGGAGATCCATTGGCCGGGCGCATCGAGGACTACGCACTCATCGGGGACATGCAGACCGCTGCCCTGGTCTGCCGGGACGGCACGGTCGACTGGCTGTGCCTGCCCCGCTTCGACTCGCATGCCATCTTCGCCGGGCTCCTCGGCACCGAGGAACACGGCTTCTGGCGTCTCGGCCCCGCGTATCCGGGCCACACCGAGCCCCCCACGGCCGACCGGCGCAGATACCGGGGCGACTCGCTGATCCTGGAATCGGAGTGGGACACGCCGCGCGGCACGGTCCGTGTGACGGATTTCATGCCGCCGCGTGACGGCGCGCCCCAGCTGATCCGGATCGTCGAGGGCGTGAGCGGCCGGGTTCCGATGCGCTCGGCCCTGCGGATGCGGTTCAGCTACGGCCGGGTCGTGCCATGGGTGCACAAGGTCGACAACCGCACGGTGGCGGTCGCGGGACCCGACTCGGTGTGGCTGGACACGCCCGCGGAGACGTACGGCAAGGACCTGACGACGTACTCCGACTTCACCGTCTCCCCCGGTGACCGGATCGCCTTCACCATCAGCTGGCAGCCCTCGCACCGCGAGCCCCCCGCGCTGCCCGACCCCGAGGGGTCGCTGGACGCCACCGAGGAGTTCTGGCGCGAGTGGGTCGATCACTGCACGTACCACGGCCCGTACCGGGAATCGGTGGTCCGCTCCCTGATCACCCTGAAGGCCCTGACCTACGCCCCGACCGGCGGGATCGTCGCCGCGCCCACCACCTCCCTGCCGGAGGAGATCGGCGGGGTACGGAACTGGGACTACCGCTACACCTGGCTGCGTGACGCGGCGATCACCCTGTCCTCACTGCTGCGCACCGGCTACCGGGAAGAGGCCCGGGCCTGGCGTGAGTGGCTGCTGCGGGCGGTCGCCGGCGACCCGGAGAATCTCCAGATCATGTACGGCATCGCCGGCGAACGCGAGCTCGGCGAGGCCGAGCTGGACTGGCTGCCCGGCTACGAGGGCTCCGTCCCGGTCCGGGTCGGCAACGGCGCCGCGAACCAGCTCCAGCTGGATGTCTACGGCGAGGTCACCGAGGCCCTGCATCTGGCCCATATGACCGGTCTGTCCCGCAACGACTACGCCTCCGTGCTCCAGCTGAGGCTGATCCGGTACCTCGAGGACCACTGGGACCAGCCCGACGAGGGCATCTGGGAGGTCCGCGGGCCCCGCCGCCACTTCGTGCACTCCAAGGTGATGGCGTGGGTTGCCGTCGACCGCACGATCAAGCTGATCGAGTCGGGCGACGTGGACGGGCCCCTGGAGCGCTGGCGTGAGCTGCGCGACGAGATCCACCGCGATGTCTGCGAGAAGGGCTACGACAAGGAGCGGAACACCTTCACGCAGTCGTACGGCTCGAAGGAGCTCGACGCCTCGCTGCTGCTGATCCCGCAGATGGGCTTTCTGCCGCCGGACGACAAGCGCGTCATCGGCACGATCGAGGCGATTCAGCGGGAGCTGTCCACACCGGACGGTTTCGTGCTGCGCTACCCCACCGCGGGCGACGAGGCCGGGGTCGACGGGCTCGAGGGCGACGAGGGCGCCTTCCTCGCCTGCTCGTTCTGGCTGGCCGACGATCTGGCGATGATCGGCCGCGTGGACGAGGCGCGGCGGCTCTTCGAGAAGCTGCTGTCCCTGCGCAACGACCTCGGGTTGCTCGCCGAGGAGTGGGACCCGCGGCTCCAGCGCCAGGTGGGCAACTTCCCCCAGGCCTTCAGCCATGTCCCGCTGATCGACACGGCGCTGCGGCTCACGGCCTCCGGAGCCTACGGAGGCTGACGGCTGGGCTTGATGTGCGCGGCAGGACCGCTCGTACCTACGATGAAAGGGTCCTGTCCGCGCCCCGGAAGGGGACATCATGGCAGCGCCCCAGCCCGTTGCGGATGCGGCCCTGGCCGGGCTGCGCACGACCGTGTCCGGCGAGGTGATCCCTCCTGGTGATCCGGCCTATGACGAGGCCCGCACGCTCTTCAACGCGATGGTCGACCGGCGTCCCGCGGTGATCGTCCAGTGCGAGACCGCCGCCGATGTGGCGGCGGCGATCCGCTTCGGCCGGGACCAGGACCTGGAGATCGCGGTCCGCGGCGGCGGCCACAGCGTCGCCGGCCTCGCGACCACCGACGGTGGCCTGGTGATCGATCTACGCCGGATGCATGCCGTCACGGTGGACCCCGACGCCCGCACCGCCCGGGTCGGCGGCGGAGCGACCATGAGTCATCTGGACCGGGCCACCGGGCCGTTCGGCCTGGCCACCACCGGAGGCAGGGCGTCCACCACCGGCGTAGGCGGATTCACCCTCGGCGGCGGATCCGGCTGGCTCGAGCGGAAGTTCGGACTGGCCTGCGACAACCTGCTCGCCGCGGACCTGGTGACCGCCGAAGGGACCGAGATCCACGTCGACGCGGAGTCGCACCCGGAGCTGTTCTGGGCGCTGCACGGCGGCGGCGGCAACTTCGGTGTGGCCACCTCGCTCACGCTGAGGCTGCACCCGCTGCCCGCCATGTCCGTGGCGATGCTGTTCTTCCCCGCCGCGCGCGGGGCCGAGGTGCTCCCGGTCTACCGCGACGTCCTGGCGAGCGGCCCCGACGAGCTGGGCGGCGGCTTCATCTACCTCACCGGCCCGCCCGAGGACTTCATGCCCGAGCACCTGGTCGACCAGGCCGTGGCCCTGGTACTGCTCACCTACGCGGGCACCGAGCCCGAACTGCGCAGGGCCGCCGGTCCGCTGCTGGGCCTCGGCCATGAGGCCGAGGTCATCATGGAGCTCCCCTACGCCGAACTCCAGTGCATGATCGACGATCCACCGGGCCTGCGTAACTACTGGTCGGCGGAGTACCTCGACGCCCTGCCGGCCGCGGCTGTCGACGCCTTCTGTTCCAGTGCCTCGTCGATGATCGTGCCGTCGAACTCCCAGCACATCCTGTTCCCGATGGGCGGGGCGCTCGCGCGCGACGATTCCGACTACCCGGTTCCGTGGCGGTCCGCCCAGTGGGCCGTGCACCCGTTCGGGATCTGGAGCGACGCGGCCGACGACGAACGCGGCAGGCAGTGGGTGCGCGACGTCCGGTCCGATGTCGAGCCCTGGTCGCTCGGCATGACGTACCTCAACTTCATCGGCCTGGAAGGGCCGGAGCGGGTGGTGGCCGGACTCGGCGCCGCGAACTACCGGCGGCTCGCCGCGGTCAAGCAGCAGTACGACCCCGACAACGTGTTCCGGCTGAACCACAACATCAAACCGGGCTGATCCCCGGCCCGGCACGGCAGTTGTCCTGCAAACTTTCGCCCAGGTAGCGTCCCCGCAATGGAAACACAGGGCGGTATCACCGTGCAGCGGGCGCTTGAGCTGCCCGCGCTCCGCAGCGGACTCCCGGAAGTCGTGGCCGGAGCCGACCGGCTGAACCGCACCGTCCGCTGGGTGCACGCCGGTGAGGTGCCGAACATCGCGTCGCTGCTCAAGGGCGGGGAGCTGCTGCTGACGACGGGCCTCGGCCTGGGCACCCGCCCCGCCGAACAGCGCGCCTTCGTACGACGGCTCGCCGACCGCGGGGTCGCCGCGCTCGTGGTCGAGCTCGGTTCGCGCTTCACCCGGCTGCCCACCGCGGTCGTCGACGCGGCGTCCTCCGCCGGGCTGCCGCTGATCCAGCTGCACCGCGAAGTCGCGTTCGTCTCGGTGACGGAGGAGGTCCACACCGAGATCGTCAATCTGCACTACGCGCTGCTCCAGCGGGCCGACGAGGTGCACCGGCGGTGCACGGAGGCCCTGCTCGGCGGGGGCGGGATCCCCCAAGTACTCAGGATCCTCGCGGACTTCACGGCCAACCCGGTGTTCCTGGAGACCGCGGACGGACAGCTGCTGTACGCCGCGGAGAGCGGCTCAGGGCCGGCCGCGGCCGACCCGCTCCAGGTGTGGGAGGGGCTGCGCGGCCAGCGGGCCGCGCGGGAGTCCGGACCGCCTGCCGGGGCGGTGCTGGTGGATGTGCCGGGCGGTGGCCACGGCACCGGGGCGGTACGCGCCCGGCTCGTCGTACCGGCCGTCGCCACTCCGCTGCTGCCGGTGCACCGGATGGCGCTCGAACGGGCGGCAGGGGTGCTCGCGGTGGTCCTGATGCAGGCACGGCAGGAGGAGGAGCTGGCGGCGCGCGGCCGGGGCGACTTCCTCACCGATCTCGCCGAAGGCCGGATCTCGGCGGACGACGCGCCGGAGCAGGCCCGGGTGCTGGGCTTCAAGTCCGCTGACGGGCCGCTGCTGCCGGTGGTCATGCGGCTGACCCCCGAACTGTCCCCGTCCGGCAACTGGTCGCTCCTGGCCCGCGCGGTGCTGGACGAACTGTCCTCCGTCGGCGTTCCGGTGCTGCTCGGGGTGCGGCCCTTGGAAGGCCGCGTACCGCTGCTCATCGGTCTGCGCACGGAGTCGGAGCGCATGGCGGTCGCGGACCGGGTGGCCGCGGCGCTGCGCGCCGGTCTGAGACGGGCCGGCCTGGAGCGGGCCGAGCGGACCGGAGCCCATCCCCCCGTGGTCGTCGTGGGCGCCGCCGGCGGCTGGGGCGCCGCCTCGGCGGGGCTGCGCCACGCGGCCGAGACGGCGACCGCGGCACTGGGCCTCTCCGACCGGCCCTGGTACGACGCGCGCCGCCTCGACATCGACCTGCTGCTGTGGCGCCTGCGGGACCACCCGGACCTGGCGGCGTTCGTGGACCGGGCGATCGGCCCGCTGACGCAGCACGACCGCGCCTCGCGCCCACCGCTGCTGCCGACCCTGGAGACGTATCTGGCACACGCGGGCCGCAAGGCGGAGACGGCACGCGAGCTGCACCTCAACCGTCAGACGCTGTACAACCGGCTGGCCCGGATCGAGGAGTTGCTGGGCACGGACCTGGACGACCCCCAGACGGTGCTGGCCCTGTCCCTGGCCCTGCGGGCACGCCGCCACCTGCCGTGACCCGCCCTCCGCGCGGTGGGCGTCAGGGCGGCGCGGCACCACGTGGCGGAGCGAACTCGTCGTAGACGCTGAGGATCTGGGCGATCGTCTCGTCCTCCGTCGGCCAGGTGGCCGCCTGTGCACGGCCCGCCGCCGAGAGCCGGTGGCGGGCGGACGGGTCGGCGAGCAGTCCGGTGACGGTCGTGGACAGTGCGGCGGGGTCGCCGTAGGGCACCAGTGCCGCCGCGTCGCCGACCAGTTCGGGCACTCCGCCGACGCGGGTGGCCACCAGCGGTACCCCGAGGCGGAGTGCCTCCTGGGCCAGGAGGGAGCGCGACTCCCAGCGGCTGGGCAGCACCGCGATGTCGGCCGCCGCGAGCAGGTCGGTGATGTCCTCGCGGCGGCCGATGAGCCGGACCGGGAGCCCTTCCGCCTCGATCCGGCGTTGCAGAGCGGCACGTTCCCGGCCCTCGCCGGCGATCGCGACCAGCGGCACGGGGTCGAGCCCGCGCCAGTCCCGGGCCGCTTCGAGGAGGGTCGCGTACCCGCGGTCGGGCTCGAGTCTGCCCACCGCCATGAGCAACGGCCGGCCCACTGCGCCCAGCTCCGCCCGGGCCTTGTGCTCGGCCCTCTCGTACGCGGCCGCATGTCCGATCGGTCCCGGCGCCGTGACCGGGGAGAGCCGTGCGTCGCGCGCACCCCGCTCGCGCGCCCGGTCGACCAGCTCCGATGACGTGCCGAGCACCACCGCGGCCGACCGCGCCGCTTTGCGCTCCATCAGCCGCACCATCTGGCCCTTGGCCCCGTCGGCGAGCGAGCGGGTGTGCCAGGTGACGACGAGCGGCACCCGGCGTTGCCGGCCGATGGCGAGCCCGGCGCGTACGGCGGCGTTCAGCCCGTGCGCGTGCACCACGTCCGCCCCTGCGCATACGGCCCTGAGGGCGCCGACCGTGGCCGGGTCGCTGCGCGGCGGCATCGGCACGAAGTGCGCGCCCGTGCCGAGGAAGTCGTAGTCGTGTTCCAGGGATGCGGGGGCGCAGACGGTCACCCGCACTCCCCGAGCCACCAGCCCGGCGGCCAGTGATCTGACATGAGCGCTACTGCCCGCGCTGCCGCCGCCCAGCACCTGGACCGTACGGAGCTGTGTCACGCGCCAAGGATGCCAGTCCGTACGCACGTTCCGGCACCGCCGGGACGGCTTTCCCCTGTCCCACGTGGCAACTCCCTCACCTGGTTCACTCACATGGGTGAGCGTGCGAGTTCGGTGATCCGGTCGCCGTACGCCGCGGCAGCGACCAGCCCAGCCGCGTGGAGGGCCAGCCCGGCCCGGCCGTTGCCGGCGGCGATCGCGGCGCCGACGGCCGCGCCGAGCGCATGCGCCCCGGCGTCGCCCAGCATCGTGCTCTCACCCAGATCGTCGCCCGCCACGGCCGACACCGCGCCCATCGGAGCGGCCGCGAGCGGCCCCCGCAGCAGCCCCGGCGCGCCGAGACCCAGCACGGTGAGCGCGGCGCGCCCGGGTCGTACGTCGACGAGGTTCACCAGGTGCGCCGTGCCCGCGATCACCACACCCGCGAGCACCTTGTCGACGGGCCGGTCCTTCATCAGCGCCCCGGCGAACAGACCGGCCGCCCCGACCCCGAAGAGCTTCACGGCGCCACTGGTGACCTCGCCCTGCCCCAGAGCCGTCAGATGGGCCCTGAAGCCCCGCCGTTCGTCGCCCGCGACGTCGTCGTACGCCCCGCACACCCCCGCCACCAGTGCGGCGGCGGCAGCCGCCGGCGTGCCCGCCACCAGCGCGCCGGCGGCAACGCCCACGGTCACGGCGGGTCCGGCGCACAGATCGACCGTGCGCCCGGCGTAGTTGGTGCGCTCCCAGCGCGCCGCCCCGCGGGTGCGCGCCCGGAGCGCGCGGTACACAAGGCGGGTGCCGCCCACGGCGACGGCGAGGGCGGTGACTCTGTTCAGCGTTGCCATGATCGCCAGCCTAGGCTCGGCACTCAGGCCGCCGGTGCGATGCCCGTGAAAACACCAACAGCCGGGCAGGAGAAGTCGGGACGGCTCATCCGTTCCCGGAGCACGGGCCGCTCCGCCGTAGCCGGGGCAGGACCCGGAACGCTCACGCCGTCCCGTGGCGGACGGCCCCGTTCCCCGTCAGCGCCGCAGGCTACTCGCCCGGGAGAGCCGCGTCGGCATCCGGCAGGGAGCCCCGACCGGGCCCTGGCCCGACCGCTCCCTCTCGGCCCGGGGACCCAGGGGGCCACTCGAGGCCCGCACCTCACACCTCCGCGCGCGCCGTCGCCAGCAGCTCCTCCGCGTGCGCCCGGGCCGTCTCCGAGTCCTCCTGGCCCGCCAGCATCCGCGACAGTTCCCGTACCCGGTCCTCGCCCTCCAGCACCGTGACGCCGGACCGGGTCACCGTGCCGTCGCTGGTCTTCTCGACCAGGAGCTGGCGGTCGGCGAAGGCCGCCACCTGCGGCAGATGGGTGACCACGACGACCTGCGCGGTCCTGGCGAGCTTCGCCAGCCGCCGACCGATCTCGACCGCCGCCTTGCCGCCGACGCCCGCATCGACCTCGTCGAAGAGATACGTCGGCACGGGGTCGGTGCCCGCGAAGACGACCTCGACCGCCAGCATCACCCGGGACAGCTCACCGCCCGACGCGCCTTTGGCGATCGGCCGCGGCTGGGCGCCGGGGTGCGGGGCGAGCAGCAGCTCGACCTCGTCCGTGCCCGACGACGTGCAGGCGACGAGCCGGCCGCCGACCTCGATTCCGTCCGGGTCGTCGGACTGGCGGATGTCGATCGTCACCCGCGCGTGCGGCATCGCCAGGTGCGTCAGCTCCGCGGTGACCGCGTCGGCGAACCGCGCCGCCGCCTCCGCACGCGCGTCGGTCAGTGCCTGGGCGAGACCGGACAGTTCGGCGCGCAGCGCGTCGCGCTCGGCCGTGAGCTCCCCGATCCGGTCGTCGTCGCCGTCCAGGTCGGTGAGCCGCTGTGTGCTCTCCTCCGCCCAGGCCAGCACGGCGTCGATGTCCGCGCCGTACTTGCGGGTCAGTCCGGCCAGCGCGGCCCGCCGCTCCTCGACCGCGGCCAGTCGCAGCGGATCGGCGTCCAGGTTGTCGGCGTAGCCGGCGAGCTCGCCCGCCACATCGGCGAGCAGGATCGAGATCTCGCCCATGCGGTCGGCGAGTGCGGCCAGCGCCGCGTCATGGGACCGTACGGCGTCCAGGGCCCGTCCGGCCCCCGCGACCAGCGTGGTGGCGTCGACGGCCTCGGGGTCCTCGGGGTGGCCGGCGAGCGCCGCGTGCCCCACCGAGGCGGCGGAGGCGAGTGCCTCGGCGTGGCCCAGCCGTTCGGCCTCGGCGGCCAGCTCCACGTCCTCGCCCTGGCGCGGTTCGACGCCCGCGATCTCGTTCAGCCCGAAGCGCAGCAGGTCCGCTTCCTGGGCCCGCTCACGGGCACGCGTGGTGAGCTCGTCCATCTCGGCTGACACGGCCTTGAGGCGCCGGTAGGCGGTGAGGTACCTGGCGTGCGGTCCGGACACGGCGTCACCGGCATACCGGTCCAGTGCCTGGCGCTGCCGTGCGGCCTTGAGCAGCCCCTGCTGATCGGTCTGCCCGTGTACGGCGACGAGTTCGTCGGCCAGTTCCGTGAGCATGCCGACCGGCACCGAGCGTCCGCCGAGATGGGCCCGCGAGCGGCCCTCGGCGGAGATCGTCCTGCTGATGAGCAGCGCGCCCTCGTCGAGCTCGGCTCCGGCCTCCTCGGCCCTTACGGCAGCGGGCGCGCCCATGGGCAGGGCGACCCGCCCCTCCACGACCGCCGACTTGGCGCCGATCCGCACCAGGGCGGGGTCGGCGCGCCCACCGAGCAGCAACCCGAGGCTGGTGACGACCATGGTCTTGCCCGCACCGGTCTCTCCGGTCACCGCCGTGAATCCGGGCGACAGCTCGACAACAGCGTCGTCGATGACCCCGAGCGACCGTATCCGCATCTCCTCCAACACGGTGACGACCTTACGAGGTCCGACCCCGGCTGTGCGACGGCCCCCGCCTTACAGCGGCGGAGCCGCAGCTCGCGGGCCGTCGCTCCCACCTGCCCATCACCCTACGGAGTGGTTCTCGAACACCGGGCGAGCACCGGCTTCAACGCGCCACGCCCCGCCACCCCGAAACCGGCAGCGCGAACTTCGCCACCAGCCGGTCGGTGAACGACGCGTGGTGCAGCCGCGCCAGCCGCACCGGCACCTCGCCCCTGCGCACCTCCACCCGCGCGGCGTGCGGCAGCTGCACGGCCCTGCGGCCGTCGCACCAGAGCACACCATGCGGGGTGTTCGGCTGGACCTCCACGGCCAGGATCGAGGTGGGTGAGGTGACCAGCGGTTTCGCGAACAGGGCGTGTGCGCTGATCGGCACCATCAGCAACGCCTCGACCTCGGGCCACACCACAGGCCCGCCCGCCGAGAAGGCGTACGCGGTCGAGCCGGTCGGGGTGGCGCAGACGATGCCGTCGCAGCCGAACGCGGTGACCGGCCGGCCGTCGATCTCCAGCACGACCTCCAGCATGCGTTCCGCCGACACCTTCTGGACGGCGGCCTCGTTGAGCGCCCAGTCCCGGTGCACCACGTCGCCGTTGCTGCGTACGACGACGTCGAGGGTCATCCGCTCCTCGACCTCGTACGCGCGGCTCACGACGCGGTCGACGACCTTGTCGAGGTCGTCCCGCTCGGCCTCGGCGAGGAAGCCGACCCGTCCCAGGTTGACCCCGAGCATCGGCACCCCGGAGGCACGGGCGAACTCGGCGCCGCGCAGCAGCGTCCCGTCACCTCCCAGCACGATCAGCAGCTCACAGCCGTCGAGGACCTCGGGCGTGGCCTCGGGGACGGTCTCCACGGCGTCCGGCAGCGGGAGGTCCCTCGCCTCGAAGGCGAGCACCCGCACGCCGAGCCCGGCCCGCAGCAGGCCCTGCACGACGAGTTCGGCGCTGCGGATGGCCGCGGGCCGCCCGGTGTGGGCCAGCAGGAAAACGGTGCGGGTGTCGTGCGGGTCTCCGCTCGCACCCGTGCCCGCACTCGTCGTGTTCGTACTCGTATCGGTCAACGCGGCCCCTCCGCCACTGCACGATCGACATCCCCCGGGTCGAGGTCCGGTGCCCCGGCCCTGAGCCACAGAAAGTACTCGACGTTCCCGGAGGGGCCGGGCAGCGGACTCGCGGTCACACCGAGCACGCCCAGACCGAGCCCTCCGGCCTGCCGCGCCACGGTGCGCACCGCGTCGGCGCGCAGCTCGGGGCTGCGCACCACTCCACCGCTGCCGAGCCGCTCCTTGCCGACTTCGAACTGCGGCTTGACCATGAGGACGAGATCGGCGTCGGGCGCCGTGCACCGCACGAGTGCGGGAAGCACAAGGCCGAGCGGGATGAAGGACAGGTCACCCACGACCAGGTCCACCGGCACCCCGTCGATCGTCTCCAGGGTCAACTCACGTACGTTCGTACGGTCCTTGACGGTCACGCGTTCATCGGTCCGGAGAGACCAGGCGAGCTGGCCGTAGCCGACGTCCACGGCGACCACGTGCGCCGCGCCGGCGCGCAGCAGCACATCCGTGAAGCCTCCGGTGGAGGCGCCCGCGTCCAGCGCGCGCCGGCCCCCGACCTTCAGCCCTTGCGGGACGAACGCCTCGAACGCGCCGGCGAGCTTGTGGCCGCCGCGCGAGACGTATTCGGGGTCGGCGTCGTCCTGGGCGACGACGATGGCGGCGCTGGTCTCGACCTGGGTTGCCGGCTTCGTGGCGGTGTTACCGCCGACGGTCACCCGTCCTGCCGCGATCAGCTGGCTCGCGTGCTCGCGCGAGCGTGCGAGCTTCCGGCGTACCAGCTCGGCGTCGAGACGGCGGCGTGCCAGTCCTGCCACGTTCGGTTCAGCTCCTGTGATTGTGCTGGTGATGCGGGTTGTGCGGGTTGTGCGATGCGCCGGGACGCGGTCCCGGGGGTTGCGCGTCGAGCGCGGTGAGCGTGTCGCGCAGACCTCGGTGTACATCCTCGTACACCTCGAGGTGTCCGTCCGCAGGGAGCAGGTCGGCATCGGCGAGCCGTCCCAGGTGCGTGTCGACCTCCGCGTTGCCGGTGGGGATCCGCTCGACGCCCAGGGGCGCGGGTGCTGCGGGGTCGTACGGCTCCACTGCCGGTACACCGCGCGCAGCAGGTGCGGCAGGTTCGCCCTCCGCCGCCGATACCACCTCGCCGGGGGCTTCCATCGAGTCGCTCATGCCCAGACGCTACCTCGAAGCCCTGGGGTACCGTCGATCACGATGGCGACCACGGAGGAGTGCCGCAGCGCACTCGACAGACTTTCGGACAACCTGGCGGCGGTGGACGGGGAGCTGCGCGGCGCCGCCGCCCTCGACCGCTCCCTGAGCTGCCACATCACGGACCTGGGCATCACGTTCACCGGCAGACTCAGAGCGGGCCGTATCGAGGTCCTGGACACCCTGGACGGTCCGCCCGCGAAGAAGGCGGACGTGCGGCTCGCGATGACCGGTGACGACCTGGTGGCGATGGTCGACGGGAAGCTGAACTTCGCGAAGGCCTGGGCCTCGGGCCGGGTCAGACTCGAGGCGGGTTTCCGCGATCTGCTGCGCCTGCGGGCACTGCTGTAGCGGCTCGGCGCCGGGCCAGTGGCACCACCAGCGGCGTGCCCGTCTCCGGGTCCTCGATGACCTGCGAACGCACCCCGAACACCTGCTCGACAAGCTCCGTGGTGACGACATCGCCGGGGGCGCCCTCCGCGGCGATCCTCCCCTCGCGCATGGCGATCAGGTGGGTCGCGTAGCGGGCGGCCTGGTTGAGGTCGTGCAGCACCGCGACGAGCGTACGGCCCTGGGTCTCGTGCAGCTCGGCGCACAGATCGAGGATCTCCAGCTGGTGCTGGATGTCGAGGAACGTGGTGGGTTCGTCCAGCAGCAGCAGCGGAGTCTGCTGGGCGAGTGCCATGGCGATCCAGACCCGCTGCCGCTGGCCGCCGGAGAGCTCGTCCACGTAACGGTCGACCAGTTCGGCGACCCCGGTCGCGGCCATCGACTCCTGGACGATCCGCTCGTCCTCGCGGGACCACTGGCGCAGCAGGCCCTGGTGCGGGTACCGGCCACGGGCGACCAGGTCGCCGACCGTGATGCCGTCGGGCGCGATGGAGGACTGCGGCAGCAGGCCGAGGGTCCTGGCGACTCGCTTCGCGGGCATCGAGTGAATGGTCTGGCCGTCCAGCAGCACCCGGCCCTGGCTGGGCTTGAGCATCCGCGAGAGCGCCCGCAGCAGGGTGGACTTGCCGCAGGCGTTCGGTCCGACGATCACCGTGAACGAGTGGTCGGGTATCTCGACCGAGAGATCCTCGGCGATCACCCGCTGGTCGTAGGCGAGGGTGACCGACTCGGCGGTGAGGCGCTGCATGAACGTGCTCCTGCTCCTGGGGTTCTTCTCGTTCTTCTCGTTCTTCTCGGCGCTCTGGACGCTCTCGGTGCTCTCGGCCCCTTCGGTCCGGGTGGCCGTCATATACGCCCCGCCTTGCGCTCGGTGACGAGCAGCCAGAGCAGATAGACACCACCGAGCACACCGGTGACGACCCCGACCGGAAGCTCCCGGTCCCCGAACGCCGAGGTGGCGACCCAGTCGGCGCTCAGCAGCAAAGCCGAACCCATCATGGCGCTCGCGCCGATGTTCGGTCCCGGGGAACGCGTCAGCTTGCGGGCGAGCTGCGGGGCACTGAGGGCGACGAAGACGACCGGCCCGGCCGCCGCGGTGCCCACGGCCGTGAGCAGCACGGCGGCGCCCATGAGCACGCCCCGGGTCCGCTCGACGCTCACGCCGAGTGCGTACGCCGCGTCATCGCCCATCTCCAGCATCCGCAGCGGCCTTCCGTAGGCCATGCACAGCGGGATGAGCACCGCGCACACCGCGAGCAGTGGCCAGAACTGGCTCCAGTCACGCCCGTCGAGCGAGCCGGTCATCCAGACCACGGCGCGCGTGGCGTCGACCAGGTTCGCCTTGGTGACGAGGTAGTGGATGGCACCGGTGAGCATCGCGGCCACCCCGATGCCGACCAGGACCAGCCGGTAGCCGTGCACTCCGCGCTTCCACGCGAGCAGATAGACCGCGAGCCCCGTCACCAGAGCCCCCACGATCGCACCGCCCGCGGTCGCCACCGCCCCGCCGTGGAACATGACGATCACGATGAGCGCGCCGACCGTGGCACCCTGGCCGAAGCCGAGGACGTCCGGACTGCCCAGCGGGTTGCGGGCGATGGACTGGAAGACCGCCCCGCCCACCGCGAGTGCCGCGCCGACCAGCAGCGCCACCAGCACCCGAGGCAGCCGTAGCTCCTGGACGATGAACTCCTGCGCCGGCGTGCCGTCGCCGAGCAGGGTCGCCACCACCTCCTCCGGCGTCATCGGGAAGTCGCCGCTGCCGACGAGCACGACGGCGACCATGAGCGCGACGGCCAGCAGGAGCAGACCCACCAGGGACGCCCGGGGGTCGACGCGGACCGAGAACCCACCGGGGGTGCGTATCGCCTTCACTGCCTTCACAGCTGAGCCATCCTCTTGCGCCGTACCAGATAGATGAAGACGGGCCCTCCGATGAAGGCGGTGACCACGCCGACCTGGAGCTCGGACGGCCGGGCCACGAGCCGGCCGACCACATCGGAGCCCAGCAGCAGCACGGGCGAGAGCACCGCGGCGTACGGCATGATCCAGCGCATGTCCGGACCGGTGATGGCCCGGACGAGATGCGGGATCATCAGGCCGATGAAGACGATCGGCCCGCAGGCCGCGGTCGCCGCGCCGCACAGCAGCGTCACCGCGAGCATCGCGAGCACACGCGTCCGGGTCAGCCGCGCGCCCAGGGCCCTGGCGGTGTCGTCACCCATCTCCAGCGCGTTCAGCGGCCGGGCGATCAGCAGGGCGACCAGGATGCCCGCGCCGACGAACGGAGCGATCTTGCCGATGGTTTCGGGGTCGCCCGAGGCCAGCGAGCCGACGGTCCAGAAGCGCAGCCGGTCCAGAGCCACCGAGTCCAGCAGCTGTACGGCATTGACATAGCCGTACAGCGCGGCGGTGGCGGCCGTACCGGCGAGCGCGAGCCGCACCGGCGTGGCACCGCGGCTGCCGCCGAGTACGTACACGACGACGGAGACGACGCCCGCACCGATGAACGCGAACCAGACATAGGCGTCGACGGACCTGACGCCGAGGAAGCTGATGGCGGACACGACGGCAGCAGCCGCGCCCGCGTTGACGCCGAGCAGTCCCGGCTCCGCGAGCGGATTGCGCGTGAGCGCCTGCATCACCGCGCCCGCGAGACCGAGCGCGGCGCCGACCAGCAGGCCGAGCACGGTCCTCGGCACCCGGACGTCATGCACGATCACGTCGTTCCCCGTGCCCGTGTTCTCGAAGAGACCGTGCCACACGTCGCCCACCGGAATCGGCTTGGCACCGATGGCGATACTCGCGACACAGACCAGCAGCAGGACACCGACGGCGACCAGCAGCCCGACGGCGCGCAGCGCATGACGTCTGCGCGGTTCCGGCGCGGGCTCGGCGGACCCCGGGTCCGCGCTCTCTTGGGGAGGACTGTCGACCAACACGCGAGTTAGGTTAGCCTACCCTCCCAAACCGCCCGATCCGGGGGGAGCCCGTCGGCCACCGCCCCCACGGGTCACCGACGAGAATCATCAGCCCGGGCTCACCAGTCCAGCCGTGACAGCGCCTTCCCCGCGTCCAGTCCACTCCCCGATTCCCCGGCCTCCGACCACGCCGCCGCGCACAACGCCCGCAGCCCGTCGAGCGCTTCGCCCTCGCCCTCCAGCACCAGCGCGCCCCCACGCACCGACGCCGCCCAGCCCCGGCAGGCGAACCCGTCCCCGGACCCGTCTCCGTCATCGCTCTCGGTCACCTCGGGCTGCCCGGTCAGCAACCCCCGCAGATCCGCGTCCACATAGGTGGGCCGGTGCTCCGGACGGGCCGCCAGCAGCTGTTCCGGGTCCGTCACCCCGGTCAGCACGAGCAGCGAGTCCACGCCCCCGTTGAACGCCCCCTCGATATCGGTGTCCAGCCGGTCCCCCACCACCAGTGGGCGTGCGGCCCCCGTCCGCAGAACGGTCTCCCGGTGCATCGGCGGCAGCGGCTTCCCCGCCACCTGCGGCTCGGCTCCGGTGGCGATCCGCACCACCTCCACCGCCGCCCCGTTCCCCGGTGCGATCCCCCGGGCGCTCGGGATGGTCAGATCGGTGTTGGACGCGAACCACGGCACACCCCGCGCGATGGCGTAGGACGCCTCCGCGAAACGCCCCCAGGCCAGCTCCGGGCCGCCGTACCCCTGGACCACGGCGGCCGGATCGTCGTCCGCCGACTCCACCGGCACAAGCCCGCGCTCGCGCAGCGCGACCCGCAGCCCCTCGCCACCCACGACCAGGACCCGTGCGCCCGCAGGCACCTGATCGGCGATGAGGCGCGCCACGGCCTGCGCCGAGGTGATCACATCGGCGGGCTCGGCAGGCACTCCGAGCTCAGTGAGGTGCCGCGCCACCGCGTCAGGTGTGCGCAGCGCGTTGTTCGTGACGTACGCCAGGTGCATACCGCCCGCACGTGCAGCCCCGAGGGCATCGACCGCGTACGGAATCGCTTCCCCGCCCGCGTACACCACCCCGTCGAGATCAAGCAGTGCGGTGTCATACGCGATGCTCAACGCCCGCACGCTGCCGCTCGGCCTGGTCCTGCCCGGCTCGCCCATTCTGCTGCGCTCCTCGCTCGTCGTGGCGCTGTCCCCCGATCATCGCGCATCACCGCGGACACATACGATGCATGGATGAACACGAGAGGTGTCCCAGGCGACAACGGTCTGTGCCTGAACCCGTTCCGCGGACTTCGCTACGTCCCCGAGCGGGTGGGCAGCATTGCTGCCGTGACCTCGCCTCCGTACGACGTGGTCGTGCGCCCCGACGGGCTGCTCCACCTGGAGTCCGCAGATCCGCACAACATCGTCCGGCTGATCCTCCCGCAGGCCGAGACTCCTGCGGAACGCCACAAGCAGGCCGCGGACACACTGGAACGCTGGCTGGCCGAGGGGGTGCTCGCGCCGGACCCGGAACCAGCCCTGTACGTCTACGAGCAGCGCAAGGGCGAGATCCTCCAGCGTGGGCTCATCGGCGCCCTGGCCCTGTCCGAGCCGGACAAGGGCATCGTGCTCCCGCACGAGGACGTGATGCCGCACGTGGTGGCGGACCGCGCCGCCCTGATGCGGACGACCGCAGCCAATCTGGAACCGCTCCTTTTGACCTACCGTGGCGACGGATCGGACTCGGGAGCGGGCGCCGTCATCGACCGGATCGCTCTTGACCGCCCCTTGCTGGCGACCACCACGGAGGACGGCTTCAGCCACCGACTGTGGTCGGTCACCGCCCCCGACGACCTCGCCAGGATCTCCCAGGACCTGACCCGCCACCAGGCTCTCATCGCCGACGGCCACCACCGCTGGGCGACGTATCTGCTGCTGCGTGACGAGCAGCGCGTGCCGGGTGCCTGGAACTACGGCCTGGTCCTGCTGATCGACACGGCCCGCTACCCGCTGCGGGTCCGTGCGATCCACCGGCTGCTGAACCGCCTCCCGGTCGCGGACGCCCTCGCCGCCGTCGAGGGCCACATGCGGGTACGGGACATCGACGGCCCCCTCGACAATGCCCTTGAGGCGCTGGCGGACGCGGCGGCGGAGGGCAATGCCTTCGTGCTGGCCGGCGCCGGCGGCTTCCACCTCCTGGACCGCCCGGACCCCGCCCTGCTGGCGCGTACGGTGCCGACGGGCCGCCCCGAGGCATGGCGGGCGCTCGACGCGACGGTGCTGCACTCCACCCTGCTGGAACACGTCTGGCGGATCCCGGACTCACCCGAGGAAGTCACGTACATCCACGCCACCGAGGCCGCGGTCGAGCAGGCCGAACGACGTGGCGGCACAGCGGTTCTGATGCATCCCGTGCGGGAGGACGTGGTGCGGGACCTCGCGCGCCAGGGTGTCACGATGCCGCGCAAGTCGACGTCGTTCGGGCCGAAGCCCGCGACGGGTCTGGTGCTGAGGAGCCTCAGCCTGGACTGAGCGGTGCGACCACGGACAAAGGTCCGGTCCCCATGGACGCCATGGGGACCGGACCTTCGCTGTGTCGAGGACGGGATCAGTCCTCGTCGGTGCCTTCGGAGACTTCGGCCTCAGCCTCAGCCGCTGACTCGCCCTCGGCGTCGGCGTCGGCCTCAACCGCTACGGAGTCGGACTGCACGCCCTCGTCCCCGCCGTCCTCGTCCTCCTCCTCGATGAGCGCGTCGACGAACTCCACCCCGTCCAGCGCGGCCAGCCGGTCCGAGGCGTCCGTGGCCCCGTCCTTGTCGGCCTCGACAGCCTTGGCGAACCACTCACGGGCCTCGTCCTCACGCCCGGCGGCCAGGAGCGCGTCCGCGTACGCGTAACGCAGCCGCGCGCTCCACGGGTGGACCGCGTTCGAAGCCAGCTCAGGGCTCTGAAGCGTGACGATGGCTGCTTCGAGCTGCTCCATGTCGCGCCGCGCCCCTGCGGCGACGAGCCGCATCTCGACCTGCCCGGCCTTGTCCAGCTTCTGCACCTCGGCCTCACCGGCCATCGCCAGAGCCTTCTCGGGCCGGCCCAGGCCGCGCTCGCAGTCGGCCATCACAGGCCACAGCTCGACGCTGCCGGTCATACGCCGAGCAGCACGGAACTCCGCGAGTGCCTCCGAGTACTTCTGCATGGCGTAAGCGGCGAATCCCGCCGCCTCACGAACGGCAGCGACACGAGAGGCGAGCCGCAGCGCCACACGCGAATACCCGTAAGCCTGCTCCGGGTCCTCGTCGATCAGCCGAGCCACCATCACCAGGTTCTTGGCAACATCCTCGGCGAGCGTCTTCGGCAGGCTCTGGAGCTCCTGCGCCACGTCCTTGTCGATCTCGTCCCCGGTGACGTCCTCCGGAATCGGCAGCCGCTTGATCGGCTCCCGGTCCCGGTCCCGGTCCCGGTCGTCACGGCGGCCGTATCCCCCGCGGTCGTCACGGCCACGGTAGCCACCGCGGTCGCGATCCCGGTCATCGCGACGGAACCCACCACGGTCGTCATCACGGCGGGGGCCACGGTCATCGCGACGCGGGGCACGGTCGTCGCGACGGAACCCACCACGGTCGTCGTCACGGCGCGGACCACGATCGTCACGACGGAACCCACCACGGTCGTCATCACGGCGGGGGCCACGGTCATCGCGACGCGGGGCACGGTCATCACGACGGAACCCACCACGGTCGTCATCCCGACGCGGACCACGATCGTCACGACGGAACCCACCACGGTCGTCATCCCGACGCGGACCACGGTCATCGCGACGGAACCCACCACGGTCATCGTCACGACGCGGACCACGATCGTCACGACGGAACCCACCACGATCGTCATCCCGACGCGGGGCACGGTCATCGCGACGCGGGGCACGGTCATCACGACGGAACCCACCACGGTCGTCATCACGGCGGGGGCCACGGTCATCGCGACGCGGGGCACGGTCATCGCGACGGAACCCACCACGGTCATCGTCGCGACGCGGACCACGGTCATCACGACGGAACCCACCACGATCGTCATCCCGACGCGGGGCACGATCGTCACGACGGAACCCACCACGGTCATCGTCACGACGCGGGGCACGATCGTCACGACGCGGACCACGGTCATCGCGCGGGAATCGACTGCCACGGCCATCGTCACGACGGTCGTCGCGGGCTCCGTAGCCACCTCGGTTGTCGTCCCGACGGCCGGTACCCCGGTCGTCGCGGCGGTCGTCACGACGACCGCTTCCACCACGGCTGTCGTCGCGACGATCATTGCCGCCTCGGTAACCGCCCCGGTCACCGCCACCATCCCGGCGACGCGGCTCGCGCTCCGGACGATCGTCGGAGGAGTTGGTGGACATGGGTAAGGCTCCTGTCTTCGGGTACCGCAGTCATTCTCACGCAGCCGGACACCCAGCGCGCTTCGAAAAATTTCAGGCAAAACAAATGGACACGTGGTCCCATCGGAACGAAGGGACCACAGGTCCTGATAGATTTTTCGGCCGCGTCCAA
>NZ_JBHWIW010000039.1:0-72124 GCF_042731955.1 Streptomyces sp. NPDC059828
GACGAGGATCCGGGGCCGTCGTCTGACCGCGACCTGGTCAGGTCGGATGTATGCCCGGTCCCGTTCCCCTGAATGGTCCTGCGGCCCGGCCTGGGTTGTCGCTCATCCGGCCCCATTGGGAATGTCGGATGATTATCTGCCCATTGCCGGTGCTTAGCGTCGCAGTCGAACCGGCGAGCCCGGACCCGCTCCGGGTCCACGAGCTGCCGGGACCCTCAGACTCGAACACACACCTCGGTGTGCACGTGGGAGGTCTTCATGTCGCGTATCGCAGTGCTGCGGGTGCCTCCACGGGCACCCGCCCCAGGAAGGGAAGATGGGCACGGGCGCTCGTGGTGGCTGCGCCTGCGGTCCTTCGCCGCGGGAGTGGCCGTGGTGGCGGGGTTGACGGCCCCGCTCGCCCTGGCCGCTCCCGCGGCGGCGCAGTCCGGCACCTATGCCTTCGTGGCCAACCAGGGCTCGGACACCGTGTCGGTGATCGACACCAGCTCCAACACGCTTGTCGACACCATCAACGTCGGAGACTTCCCCACGGGTGTGGCCCTCTCCCCGGACCGCACCCGCGCCTATGTCAGCAACCTCCTCGGCGGCACGGTGTCGGTGATCGACACGTTCACTCACGACGTCGTCGCCACCGTCCTCGGCGTCGGCGGCGGACCGGGCGGGCTCGCGGTCACCCCGGACGGCACCCTGGTCTACGTCGCCAACGAGACCTCGGGCGATGTGGCGGTGATCGACACCACCACCAACACCGTCACCGCCACCATCGCCGTCGGCGGAAACCTCGTGGACGTGGCGATCACCCCGGACGGTGACACCGCCTACGTCAGCAACGTCGGCAGTGGCAGTGTCGCGGTGATCGACATCGCCACCAACACGGTCACCACCACCATCCCGGTCGGTACCACCCCCATCGGGCTGGCGGTCTCGCCGGACGGCAGCGAGGTCTGGGTCGCCGTCCAGGACTCGGACCAGGTGACGGTGATCTCCACCACGACCAACACGGTCACCAACAACATCCCGATTCCCACCACCGACCCCCGCGACGTGGCCTTCACCCCTGACGGCGCCACGGCCTACGTTCCCGACCTGGGTAACCCGGGCAACGTCTCGGTGATCGATACCGCCACCGAGACGGTCACCACCACTGTTTCCGTCAACAACAACCCCGTCCAAGTGGCCGTCACCCCCGACGGCGGGTTCGTCTACGTCACCAACTACCAGTCGAGCAACGTGTCCGTGATCAACACCACGACCAACACCGTGACGGACACCGTCGGCGTGGGCGGCAACCCGTTCGGTGTCGCGATCGGGGACATCCCCGCCTCGTCCCTCGCCGAGTGCCCGGTTGACAGCGTCATCACCGGCGGCGGACACGAGATCAGCGGGCCCCCGCCGAGCGACTTCACCAGCAAGCCGGTCGGCGACGCCTGGCAGGTGTCCCTGACCAACGAGGGCGACGAGCCCATCACCTTCACGCCTTACGCGGTGTGCGCCCCTGAGACCACGCCTTAGCGACAGTGCCCCCGTCCGGGTCCGCACGGGGCCCGACGGCCGCTCCCTGATGACAGGAGACACGTATGACCGCTCACCACACACCGCCGCCATCCAGACTGCTGGGACCCCTGCCCCGTTGGGGCGCATGGCAGACCGGCGGCGCGATCGCCTCCCTCGCGCTCGTCCTCATGGGAACCGCGATGCCCGTGGCCACCGCCGTGCAGAGGCCCGGCGCCCCCGCTGCGGCCGGTGCGGAGAATCCCGGGCAAGGCCGGGACGGCAGGGACGGGTGCGACAACAAGCCCTGGCCGAACGGCGTGAGCCTGAGCGACGGGGCCGACAGGTGCAAGCCGAACGGCCCCAAGGGCGGTGCGACCGGTGCGACCGGTGCGACGGGATCAACGGGACCAACGGGTCCGACCGGACCCACCGGCCCGACCGGAACCACCGGGGCCACCGGGTCCACCGGGGCGACCGGGGCCACCGGTCTGACCGGGGCCACCGGGGCGACTGGTCCGACCGGGGCCACCGGACCGACCGGGCCGACCGGGGCGACCGGGCCGACCGGGGCCACCGGGCCGACCGGGGACACCGGTCCCGCCGGTCCGACGGACACGTTCATCGTCGTCGGCCCCACGGTCACCGTCCCCCCGCCGGGGGACCCTGGCCTGACTTCCTGACCCACCGCGGAGTGACGAGGCTCCCGCACCGGGCACAGACCCGGGGCGGGAGCCCGTCGCCGTACGGGGCGGATGCGCCCCGCGGGTCACTCAGACCGGTAGCCTCCGGAACACCGCTCGTGGCACATGCCGCAGCGCCGACATCACCACCCGCAGCTGCCCCGGCACCCATACGGTCTCGGCCCGCCGCCGCAGCCCCGTCTCGATGGCCAGAGCGACCACATCCGGAGTGGTGGACAGCGGAGCCTGAGGCAGCCCGGCCGTCATCTTCGACCGTACGAAGCCCGGCCTGACCACCATCACGTGCACGCCGGTCCCGTGCAGCGCGTCGCCGAGACCCTGGGCGAAGGCGTCCAGGCCGGCCTTTGACGACCCGTAGATGAAATTGGCTCGCCTGGCCCGCTCGCCGGCCACGGACGACAGCACGACCAGCGAGCCGTGCCCCTGGGCCTGGAGGGCCGCCGCGCACACCAGGCCGGCGGAGACCGCGCCGGTGTAGTTGGTCTGGGCGACCCGGACCGCCGAGAGCGGCTGGGCCTCGTCCCGTGCCTGGTCACCGAGGACACCGAAGGCGAGCAGAACCACGTCGATGTCGCCTTCGGCGAAGACCTTGCCGAGCACCTCCTCGTGCCGGGCGGGTTCGAGGGCGTCGAAGGGGACGGTACGCACCTCCGCGCCCAGGACCCGGAGGGCGTCTGCGGCCTCGTCCAGGGCGGGGGACGGCCGCCCGGCCAGCCACACCGTGCGCGCACGCCGCGCCACCAGCCGGCGCGCGGTGGCCATACCGATCTCGGATGTGCCGCCGAGGACGAGCAGGGACTGGGGTGCTCCGAAGGCGTCCTTCATGAAGTGCTCCTTCTCCGATGGGGCTTCGATCAGGCTTCGATCACGGCGGACGTCACAGGGACAGGCGGCGGGACAGATCCGAGACGAACACCCCGCGCGGATCGAGCTCGGCGCGCAGCGCCCGGAAACGCTGCACCTCCGGGTACATCGCCGTCAGCAGTTCGGGACGCAGCCGGGAGTCCTTCGCCAGGTACACCCGTCCACCGGCCTCCGCCACGTCCTCGTCCAGCGCGTCGAGCAGGGGGCCGAGACCCGGCAGCCCGGCCGGGACGTCCAGCGCGAGCGTCCAGCCGGACATGGGGAACGACAGCCAGCCCGGATCGGCCGCGCCGAACCGTTTGAGCACGGCGAGGAACGAGGGGCAGCGATGCCGTGCGATACGCCGCACGATCCGGTGCAGTGCCTCCTCCTGACCGAACCCGACCACGAACTGGTACTGCACGAAGCCGCTGCGCCCGTACACCCTGTTCCAGTGCGGTACGCCGTCCAGCGGGTGGAAGAAGGCGGAGACCGACTGGAGTTCACCGGCGCGCGCACGCGGCGCCCTGCGGTACCAGAGGTCGTTGAAGCAGGACACCGACGTACGCCCGATGAGCCCTCTCGGCACGAAGTCCGGTGCGAGTCCGGCGAGTCCTGCGAGTCCTGCGAATCCGGGGGCGCCCGGGAGCGGGCGCGGCCGGAACTCCAGGGGCCGCCGCAGGGCACGCGGCGGGAGGGCCTCGAGCGGGGCGTGGTCCCCGCGGGTGAGCACCGCACGCCCGGTCGATCCGCCTCGCGCGAGCAGGTCGATCCAGGCCACCGAGTAGCGGTAGCGGTCGTCTCCGGCGGTGAGCCGGGCCATCAGCTCGTCCAGGTCCGGGGCCCGTTCCGTGTCGACGGACATCAGGGAGGACTCGACGGGGTGCAGCCCGATCGTGGCGGACAGGATCACCCCGGTCAGGCCCATGCCGCCCGCCGTCGCGTCGAACAGCTCCGTGCCGGGCAGGGTGGTGCGCACCTCGCCGTCGGCGGTGAGCAGTTGCAGCGAGCGCACATGGCGGGAGAAGGAACCGGAGGCATGGTGGTTCTTGCCGTGGATGTCGGCGCCGATGGCCCCGCCGACGGTCACATAGCGGGTGCCGGGCGTCACCGGGACGAACCAGCCGAGCGGCAGCAGCACCTCCATCAGGTGGTGCAGGCTGACACCCGCGTCGCACACCACGATGCCGGCCTCGGCGTCGATGGCGCGGATCCGGTCGAGGCCGGTCATGTCGAGTACGGCGCCCCCCGCGTTCTGCGCGGCGTCGCCGTACGCCCGGCCCAGTCCGCGCGCGATGGCGCCGCGGGCGCCGCAGCGCCGTACCGCCGCCGCCGTCTCCTCGTGGTTGCGGGGCCGGACGAGCCTCCGCGCCGCGGACGGGGCGGTGCGGCCCCAGCCGGTCACGGTGACGGGGCTCGCCGGGGTGTCGGCGGCGACGGTGCGGGAGTCGGTGGGGCGGTCAGCGGACATACCCGGACGCTAGCGCCCCTTATAAGTGAATTTGCCCGGATCTGTCGGCTGACTCGGCTGACTCGCCTGACTCGCCGAAATGGGTGATTAAACGAGTGTCATTAAAGATGTGCCGCGAATGACGGCCTCTAGTTGAGAAGAGTCGCCCATATGCGACACGTCAACTGGGAGCACGCCGACCGCCGTCTGCTGGCGGCCCTGCGCGACTGCGGACGGGACCCACGGGTGGCCGCCACGGCCCGCGCCCTCTCGCACGGCGGCGAGCACGGCGCGGTGTGGCTCGCGGCGGGTCTGGTGTGCGCGGCGGCCGACCGGGAACGCCGCCAGGGCTGGCTGCGCGGTACCGCGCTGGTGGGCGCCGCCCATCTGGCGAGCATGGGCGTCAAACGCGTGGTACGCCGCCCGCGTCCCCGGCTGCCCCGGCTCGAGCCGCTGGTGAAGACCCTGGGCAGGCACTCCTTCCCCAGCTCGCACGCCACCGCCGCGGCAGCGGCCACCGTCGTCTTCGGCGCCCTGCGCCCGGCGGGAGGACGGCTTGTGCCACCGCTGGCCGCCGCGATCTGTGTGTCCCGGCTGGTCGTCGGGGTCCACTACCCGACCGACGTGGCCGCTGGAGCACTGCTCGGCGGCCTGACGGCACGTCTGGGCGCGGGCTGGCTGCGGGCCGCGGCCGACGCCTGTTGCGGGAGCGACAGTCATGGCTGAGCCCAGCACCGCCGTCCTGGACCAGCCGGAACGGCGTCCGGAACGCCCGGACGCCACCGAGTCCGCCCCCGCCCGCCGCCATCCCGGCGTCATGCTCACCGGCCTGGTCAGGACGGCCCGCCCACGCCAGTGGATCAAGAACATTCTGGTGGCCGCGGCCCCCGCGGCGGCCGGTGACCTGGCTTCCTGGCACACCGCCGCCCAACTGGCCCTCGTCTTCGTTCTCTTCACCACCGCCGCCTCGTCGGTCTATCTGATCAACGATGCGCGTGATGCCGAAGCCGACCGCGCCCATCCGGTGAAGTGCCACCGCCCCGTGGCGGCGGGCGAGGTTCCGGTATCCGTCGCCTACGCCGCGGGGACCCTGCTGACGCTCGCCACGATCGGCGCGGCCGTGGCCCTGTGCGACGCGCTGTCCGCCGGGCTGCTGAGCGCGTACATCGCGATGCAGCTCGCCTACTGCGTACGGCTCAAGCACGTGCTCGTCGTGGACCTGGCCGTGGTCACCACCGGATTCCTGATGCGCGCCATGATCGGCGGGGTGGCGCTGTCCATCCCGCTGTCCCGGTGGTTCCTGATCACCGCGGGGTTCGGGGCGCTGTTCATGGTCGCGGCCAAACGCTACTCGGAGGCCGTGCGGATGGCGGACTCGGGCGGGGCGACCCGGGCGCTGCTCACCTCCTACACCACCAGCTATCTGCGCTTCGTCTGGCAACTGGCGGCCGGGGTCGCCGTCCTCGGCTACTGCCTGTGGGCACTGGAGTCCGGCGGCGGTGCCGCGGGCGGCTCGGTGCTGCCCTGGCGCCAGCTCTCGATGATCGCCTTCACCCTGGCCGTGCTGCGGTACGCGGTCTTCGCCGACCGGGGCGCGGCCGGTGCCCCCGAGGAGGTCGTCCTCCGGGACCGGCCGCTGGCCGTCATCGGGCTCGTCTGGCTGGCGATGTACGGCATGGCCGTGGCGGGCATCTGACATCCAGGTTCATGGATGGATCGTTCCCGCTCAGAAGGGCAGGCGTACGGCATGGACTGGCTGACCCGACTCCCCGTCATCGGACCGCTCGTACAGCGCCTGATGAAGACCCACGCCTGGCGCACCTACGAGCGGCTCGACCGGGTGCACTGGACCCGGCTCGCCGCCGCGATCACCTTCATCAGTTTCCTGTCCCTCTTCCCGCTGATCACCGTGGCCGCGGCGGTCGGCGCGGCGCTGCTCAGCGACAGCCAGCTCAAGGACCTGGAGAAGAGGCTCACCGACCAGGTGCCGGGGATCTCCGACCAGCTCGACATCGAGGGTCTCGTCGCCCACGCCGGCACGATCGGGCTGATCGCCGGTGCGCTGCTGCTGCTCACCGGCGTGAGCTGGATCGGGTCGATGCGCGACTGCCTGCGCGCTGTCTGGCAGCTCGACGACACCGACGAGGGCAACCCCATCGTGCGCAAGGCCAAGGACGCCCTTGTGCTGCTCGGCTTCGGAGCCGTGGTCCTGGCCTCGTTCGCCGCTTCCGCACTCGGCTCCACCGCGCTCGGCTGGAGCGCCGACCGGCTCGGCATCGACCGCGCCGGGGCGGGCGGGGTCCTGCTCCAGACCTGTGCCCTCGCCATCGCCGTGCTCGCCGACTTCCTGATGCTGCTCTACGCCCTGACCCTGCTGCCCTCCGTGCAGCCGCCACGCCGCAGGCTGATCGTCGCCGCACTGCTCGGCGCGGTCGGCTTCGAGCTCCTCAAGCTGCTGCTCAGCGGCTATATCTCGGGCGTCGCGTCGAAGTCGATGTACGGCGCCTTCGGGGTGCCGGTGGCCCTGCTGCTGTGGATGAACTTCACCGCGAAGCTGCTGCTGTACTGCGCGTCCTGGACGGCGACCGGAAGCGCGGGGGCCGCCGCCCAGGAGTCCGCCCGGACAGGCTCTAGCGACGAGGGAGACGGCGGACCAGCTCCGGCAGCGGCCAGCGCCGGTTGACCAGGAACACCCCACCGGCCAGCAGCACCAGTACGCCGCCGGTGATGGAGAGCGCGATCCCGACGCCGCTGGAGCCCTCGTGGGCAGCGGCGGACGCGTGCTGCGGACCGGAGCCGTTCTTCGGGCTTTCCTTGGCGCCGCTGACGGTGCCCTCGTCCTCACCGTCTCCGCCCGACGACGCCTCAGAGCCGCCCGAGGGGCCGGTGTTGGCGGACCGGGGGGCGACCAGCTCGCCGACCGGCTCCACCTTTCCGGCCGCGGTGAAACCCCAGTCGAGCAGGCGGGCGGTTTCCTTGTAGACGGCCTGGGGCTCCTTCGACGACGGGTTCATCACCGTCACCAGCAGCACCTTTCCGTTCCGCTCCGCGACGCCGGTGAAGGTCGAGCCCGCGTGCGTGGTGTTGCCGTTCTTGACTCCGGCGATGCCCTGGTAGGGGGAAACCCCGGAGGCCCCGGTGAGCAGCCGGTTGGTGTTCTGGATCTCGAACGTCTCGCGCTTCTTGCCGGGCTTCTGCTCGCCGGGGAACTGGGCGCGCACCGTCGAGCAGTACTCCCGGAAGTCCTTCTTCTGGAGGCCGCTGCGGGCGATCAGCGTCAGGTCGTACGCGCTCGACACCTGCCCCGTCTCGTCGTAGCCGTCCGGGGTGACCACATGGGTGTCCAACGCCTGGAGTTCCTCCGCGTGGTCCTGCATGTCCTGGACGGTCTGCTCGACGCCGCCGTTCATCGAGGAGAGCACGTGGACGGCGTCGTTGCCCGAACGGAGGAACACGCCGAGCCAGAGGTCGTGGACGCTGTAGCTCTGGTTCTCCTTGACCCCGACGAGGCTGCTGCCCTCGCCGACGCCCATGAGGTCCGCACGCGTGACCGTGCGCACGTCGTCCTTGTTCATCCGGGGCAGGAGCGTGTCCGCGAACAGCATCTTCAGCGTGGAGGCGGGCGCGAGCCGCCAGTGGGCGTTGTGGGAGGCGAGCACCGCGCCGCTCTCCGCGTCCGCGACGATCCAGGAGCGGGCGGAGAGGTCCTTGGGGAGCACCGGGGCGCCGGCACCCAGGTTGACCTGGGTGCCCGGAATGCCGAGCTGAGAGCCGCCGACCGTGGACATCTGCGCGGGAGGGTTCGGTGCCTTGGCGTCCGTTTTGTTCGCATGGTTCGCGCCGGCCGCTGCTCTGGTTCCTGAGGTGGCCGCCAGGGCGGGTGCGGCGGTGATCGAAGGCAGCAAAGCGGCGGCGATGACCGTCAAAGCGGTCTTTTTCAAAGCAGACACGATCGAGAAAGTACATGGACTAGTCAGAGAATCTGACACCGGTGGGATGACCCGCCGCGAGCTCCGCCAGGACAGCCCATCCACCGGACCCCGCCGCACCGGTGTGGCGGACAGCGGTGATACTGACTCCATGAAGCTCAGCCGCCCCGTCTCCTGGTTCCTGCTCGCGTTCGGGGTGTGGAGCTGGGTCATCTGGGTCACTTTCGTCAAGAACCTGTGGCAGGACGCCAGCGGGCTCGCCTTTGACGACGCGGGTGACCCGACTGCGTACTTCTGGGTCCATCTACTGCTCGCCATCACGTCCTTTCTCCTGGGGACGGCGATCGGGGTCATCGGGTTGCGTGGTCTGCGCGCCTTGCGCCGCGGCCCCGAGAACCACGGGTGAGGGGGAGCGCTGTCGTGCTGGTGGTCCTGCTGGTGATCGTCCTGGTCCTCGCCCTGCTCGTGGGCGTGCACGGGTACGTGTGGCGGCGACTGGTCCGCGACACGACGGCGCCGGGCAGTGCCGTACGTCACGCCGGCACCGCGGCCGTGGTGCTCCTGCCGCTGCTCTCCGTGGGGGCGTTGACCTCCGGACGGGCGGGCGCCCCGTTCTGGCTCCAGCAGGTGCTGGCCTGGCCCGGCTACCTGTGGCTCGCGGTGCTGCTGTATCTGACGCTCGCCCTGGTGGTCGCGGAGGGTGTACGGCCGCTGCTGCGGCGGTGGCTGGAGCGCAGGGCTGACGCGGCCTCAGCCGACGCCGGGGCGGTGGTCGTGACGATGGCCGCCGAGGCCCCTGCCACCGCGGTCGCCCAGGGCGCCGGGGCGACGGCCCCGACCGCCGTGCTCCCGGAAGCCGCACCCCCGGGCACGGCGGCGAACGAGACCGCTGACGGGACCGTCACCGACGCGGCGGACCCGGTGGGTCGCCGGCCCGCCTCCTCCGGGGAGCTGACGCGGCGGCTGTTCGTCGCGCGCGCCGCGGGCGGTGCGGCGGTGGCCGCCGCCGCGGGGACCGTCGGCTACGGGACGTACGGCGTGCTGCGCGGGCCCCGGGTGAAGAGGGTCACCGTGCCGCTCGCCAAGCTGGCCCGCGGGGCGCACGGCTACCGGATCGCCGTCGTCAGCGACATCCACCTCGGGCCGGTCCTCGGCCGCGCCCACAGCCAGCGGATCGTGGACACGATCAACGCCACCCAGCCCGATGTTGTGGCCGTCGTCGGCGATCTGGTCGACGGCAGCGTCGCCGATCTCGGCCGGGCCGCCGAGCCCCTGGCACAGCTCAGGGCACGCGACGGGGCTTTCTTCGTCACCGGCAACCACGAGTACTTCTCGGGCGCCGACGCCTGGGTCGACCATGTCCGCGAGCTCGGACTCACCCCGCTGCGCAACGACCGCGCCGAGCTCGCGGCATTCGACCTCGCGGGCGTGGACGACGTGGCGGGCGAGCGCGAGGGCCATGGCCCCGACTTCGCCCGCGCACTCGGGGACCGCGACCGCTCCCGTGCCTCGGTGCTGCTCGCCCACCAGCCCATCGTGATCCACGACGCGGTACGGCACGGCGTGGACCTCCAGCTCTCCGGCCACACCCACGGTGGCCAGCTCTGGCCGGGCAACTTCATCGCCGAACTGGCCAACCCGACCGTCGCGGGCCTGGAACGCTACGGCGACACCCAGCTCTACGTCTCGCGCGGCGCGGGGGCCTGGGGCCCACCCGTCCGCGTCGGCGCGCCGTCCGACATCACCGTTGTGGAGCTGGCCTCCCGCCAGGCCTGAGACCTCGGGACCGTGGCCACGGTCACGGGAGCGAGAACACGGGACGCCATCACGTTCGACGACAGGGCAGCCGGCGGTCGGCCGGCTCCGCACTCGTTGTCATACAGACGGATCATGGGGGCTGATCCTTTCGCGGCGATGTGCACCCGGCAGGACGGTCCGGCGCGGGGACAAGGCGCGTGAGCGGTCTACGGTGCGGTCATGGGTGTGATCGGCACGGAAAGCACGGCGGACGCCGGCGAGCCCGCGCACATGGAGAGCCCCGTGCGACTGGCCGCCCTGTCCGACGGGATCTACGCGATCGCCATGACGCTCCTGGTCCTCGACGTCTCCGTCCCCGGGGGCCTGGACGCGGCGGGCTTCCGGCACGAGATGGGTCAGGTCTGGCCCCAGCTCGCCGCCTACGCCCTCAGTTTCGCCGTACTCGGCGCCTTCTGGCGCGACCAGCGCCAGATCCTCCAGCGGGTACGTCGTGTCGACACTTTCACCATCCGGCTGACCCTGGCAGGCCTGGGCGCGGCCGCGCTGCTGCCGTTCCCCACCGCGCTGCTCTCCGAGTACGGCAGCGAGGAACCGCTCGCCGTGTCCGCCTACGCGGCCGCCATCGCGCTGCTCAGCCTGCTGCACCTCGCGCTGTTCACCAGTGTCTGGAGGCGTGAGCACCTGCAGGCCCGGCCCATTCCCGACCGTGTGGGCTGGACCGTCGTCACGGAGCAGGGGTCGGTGGCACTGGTCTGTGCGGCGTCCGTGGTGGTGGCGTTCGCCGTCGCCCCTCAAGTGGCGCTGTACACCTGGCTTCTGACGTTTCCCCTCAAGCACGCGATCCGCTGGCGCGGCCGAACGCCTCGCCACCGGGATCGCGGCCGGCGAGGGGCCTGACGACAGGCCTGGAACGGCGGGGCCGGGGCAGGTCTGGACGAAGGTCGCCTCAGGATCAGGATCAGGAACCGGAACATGTGCGGAGGAATTCGACGAGTGCCTCGCTCACCTCGGCCGGGCGTTCCTGCTGGGTCCAGTGTCCGCACCCGGCGAGCTTGAGGGGTTTGCTCTGCAGGTTCGGCATCAGCGCGGGGAGACGCTCGATGAGTTCGGGCATTCCGGGAAACGCGGGAACGGGGTCGCGGTCGCCGTAGACGTAGAGGGCGGGCCTGGTGACGAGGGCGCCCTGCCACGGTGCGGTGAGTTCCCAGTTGCGGTCGAGGTTGCGGTACCAGTTGAGCGCGCCGGTGAAACCCTGCGAGAAGCTCTCGGTGAGCGCGTCGAGGTCGTCCTCGGTCAGCCACGGCGGCAGCACTTCGGGGTCGGGCATCTCCGCGAGCCAGCCCCGGTCGAGGTCGACCAGCGGCTGCTTGGTCCCGCCGGGGGAGTCGCCGGAGGCCGAGTAGAGGAACTTCCGCAGCGTGGTGCGCGGGTCCCTCGCGAACTCGGCGTCGGCGACGCCCGGAAGGTTGAAGTAGTTCCAGTAGAAGCGGCCGCCGAACTTCTCCTCCATGGCGGCCAGCGGAGGCACCGGTCCGCGGAACGAGGGCGCCACGCTCAGGCCGGCCACCCCGAGCACCATGTCCGGACGCAGCAGCGCGGTGTGCCAGGCGACCGGCGCTCCCCAGTCGTGGCCCACGACGTACGCCTTCTTCTCCCCCAGGGCCTGGACCAGACCGACCACGTCACCGACCAGGTGGAAGATGGTGTACGCCCCGACGTCGGCGGGATGGTCACTGCGCCCGTACCCCCGCTGGTCCGGGGCGACCACCCGGAAGCCCGCGTCCGCCAGGGGGCCGAACTGGTGGCGCCAGGAATGCCATGACTCGGGGAAGCCGTGCAGGAGCACTACCAGCGGGCCCTCGCCCTGCTCGGCGATGTGCAGCCGGATCCCGTTCACGTCGACCAAGCGATGCTCAACCATGAAAAGGAGCGTATGCCGCAGAGCGAAACATTTCGCTACTTGGCCACGCCGCTGCGCACCTTCGGCACCACGAACTCCTGCATCAGCTCCACAGCGTCACGCACCAGCGGGCGGACGATCTTGAAGCGGGAAAGCCTGACCGCGCGGGCCACGAGCGGAGTGCACTTGTGCACGAAGGCCAGGGTGCGCTCCGCGTCCTCGCTCCGGTCGAACACCCAGTACAGGACCACTCCCATGAGATACAGCCACAGGAGATCCGGCAGCAGGTCGCTCAGCTCCGCGTCCAGCTTCGCGCCCACCTTCGAGCCCCCCAGCACCTCCCGGAAGATCTGCACCGCCTGTGCGCGAGCGGGGTGGGACTCGTCCGAGAAGGGGCTCAGGGGGCTTTCCGGGTCCGCCGCCGTGCTGAAGAACTGGGCCGCGAACTCGTGGTACGGGCGCGCGCAGTCGACCCAGGCTGACACCGCGACTTCGAGGCGCTCCTCGAAGTCGTCGATGCCCCGGAGGCGTTCCTTCGTCACGGCGGCGTGCTCGCGGGTCATCCGGTCGTAGAAGCCGGTGATCAGGGACGCCTTCGAGTCGAAGTAGTAGTAGGCGTTGCCGACCGAGACTCCGGCTTCCTTGGCGATGGCCCGCATGGTGGTCTTGTCGTACCCACGCTCCTGGAAGAGCCGCATGGCGGTTTCAAGGATGAGCGTCCGGGTCTGCTCACTCTTGACCGGTTTCACCACGGGCTTGCCGCGCTTCTCGTCCTGGGGGTCGTTCGCATGGGTCACGATGTCCGAGCCTAACGGGGTGTGCCGGGCACCTCGCACTGCCCGTCCGCGCAGGGAGCCGCGGTGGCCTCCCGGTACTTCGCGGCGGCCAGCACGGTGACCCGGGCGAAGGGAGCGCCCGCCGGGGTCGCCAGCCAGTGGGCCTTCGGCCGGTGCTCGGCGAGGGCCCAGAGGCAGACGATCCACGCGGCGGTCGACCGGTACACCTGCCCGCGGTCCCCTACCACGGTGATCTCCCGCAGGGTGCTCTCATGGTCGAGCCCGGGGAAGCGGCGCCGGGCCTCGTCCGACGCGGCGGGCACCAGATCCAGCGGGATCAGCTGCCGTTGCCGCATCAGCCAGTGCCGCAGATGGACGCAGAGCGAGCACTGCGCGTCGTAGAGAACCGTGAGCCGCTTCACCGGTACGCCGCCCATGGTCCCGGTCACGCTCCCGCGACAGGCGCGGCCCAGGGACCCGTACCGTCCGTTCCGGTCCAGCCCTGCGGCGGGACGGGCGGGGTCTGCTCACGCTCCATCATCCCGCGCCTGCGGATCTTGTTGAGGACATAGACGTTGCCCAGGTGCATCACTCCGAGCACCAGCAGCACGACGCCGAGCTTGACCGAGAGTGCCTCGAAGACCCCGCGGGCGGTCGTGACGGTGCTGTCCTGGTTCAGATAGAGGGCGACGAAGCCCAGGTTGACCAGGTAGAACCCGACCACCAACAGGTGGTTGACGGCGTCGGCGAGCTTCTCGTTCCCCTTCAGTACGTCGGCGAGAAAGATCCGTCCGTTGCGGCTGAGGGTGCGGGCCACCCAGATGGTGAGCGCCACGCTGATCAGCAGGTAGACGGCATACGCGAGCACAGTGAGGTCCATGCCCCACCCTCCCTTGAACGTGTTCAAAAGGTTGTTGTCATGGACTGTAGACCTGCTCTTGAACATGTTCAAGTCGGCAGGGATGGCCGGGAGGGGGGCCATCGGACGCCGCCGGGCGGGCGCGGTCGAGATGTCACATGACGCTGGTGATCGACTCTTCTAGAGTTGGAGCCGATGACTCTTACTCACGATGTGGCGGGGCACGGCCCCGCGGTGGTGCTCCTGCATTCGTCCGTCTGCGACCGGCGGATGTGGGACGCCCAGTGGAAGGTGCTGGCCGACGCCGGTCACCAGGTGGTGCGCTGCGACTTCCGCGGCTTCGGCGAGACCCCGGCCGAGGCGGTGCGGCCGTATGAGGACGCCGACGACGTACTGGCTCTGCTGGACGAGCTCGGCATCGAGCGCGCGGCCCTGGTCGGGGCCTCCCACGGCGGAAGGGTCGCCGTGGAGCTCGCCGCCCGCAATCCCGAGCGGGTGAGCGCTCTGGTGCTGCTCTGCGCGGGGCTGCCCGGGTATGAACCTGGCCCGGCGCTGAAGGACTTCGGCAAGCGCGAGAACGCCCTGCTCGAGGCGGACGACGTCGATGGCGCCGTCGAGCTGAATGTGGACACATGGCTCGGCCCCGAGGCGGACGAGCTGGTGCGTGAGCGCGTACGGGGCATGCAGCGGCATGCGTTCGAGGTCCAGCTCGCCGCCTACTACGCGGCCAAGGAGGCGGCGGCCGGGCATGCCGCGTCGGGCGAGGAAGCGCCGGCGGCGGCCACGGACGACGCGGCCGACCCGTCGTTCGACCCCGCTCCCGTTCAGGCGCCCACCCTCGTCGTCACCGGAACGCACGACGTGGACGACTTCCGCACCATGGGCGCCCTGCTCGCCGACGGTATCCCCGGCGCACACCGCGTCGAACTGCCCTGGGCCGGACACCTGCCGTCGCTGGAGCGCCCCGATGAGGTCAACGACCTGCTCACCGGCTTCCTGGGTGGGCTATCCGGCCGGTGATCCGTCGGTGCGCCATGCCGGAGGCCAGGCGGCGGCCTCGCCCACAGCGGGACCGGCCACCCCGAGGCTGGCCCGGGCGTGGTCCAGGTACTGCCGCCGGGCGGCCCGGAACTCCGCATAGGCCTGGTCCCAGCCCTGCCCGCCGGCGGTGGGCAGGCCCTGGGCCAGGTACTCGAGGTGCCAGAGGCAGTGGTTGAGCCGCTTCGCGGCGGTGTTCGCCGCGGTGTCGCCCAGCAGCTCCAGCTTGTCCGAGAGCGCCGACCGGTGAGAGTCGGCCGCCCGTATCCCGTCCAGGACCTCGCCGGTCAGCTCCAGCGGTAACGAACCCGCGGTCAGTCCCCGTCCGACCGCGATGCGCTGGTAGCGGGCGGCGAGCTCCTTGACGGCGTGGGCGTACTCCACATACGCGGCCAGCCGGGCCTCGTCCCAGCGCACCGCCTGCTGCCGCCGCCACCTCGTCCGTTCGTTCAGACCCGTCACCAGGAAGGACAGCGCCGCGCCGATGACGACACCGGCGAGCGGAAGGATCTGACCCGTCAGGCTCATGCTGCCCCCATGGCTCGGACGATCAACGCGCCGTCATCCATCCTTCCCCGAAGCGCCCCGCATCGACCCGCCGGCCGGTGTCAGGATGTCCGGGGAGGGAGCCGGTCCGTCCCGGTCACCGACACGACCAGCGAGTACAGCGATGTCGTCGCGGTGATGAACAGCCTGTTGTTCTTCGGGCCGCCGAAGGTCAGATTCGACACCGGCTCCGGCACCAGGAGCCGGCCGAGCAGGGTGCCGTCCGGGTCGTAGCAGTGGACGCCGTCCTGCAGGGCGGCGGCCCACAGACGTCCTTCGTCGTCGAAGCGGATGTTGTCGAAGCTGCCGCGTGACGCCTCCGCGAAGACCTTGTCGCCGGTGAGGCGGCCACCGTCGTCCCGGACTTCGAGGACGCGGATGTGCCCGGCGCGGCTGTCCGACACGTACAGCCGGGTCTCGTCCAGCGAGAACACCAGGCCGTTGGGCCCCGAGAAGCCGTCGGCCACCAGTCGTACCTCGCCGTCCACCGGGTCGACCCGGTAGACGTTGCACGCGCCGATCTCGCTCTCGGCGCGATAGCCCTCGTAGTCACTGGTGATGCCGAAGTCCGGGTCGGAGAACCAGATCGAGCCGTCGGAGCGCACCACCGCGTCGTTCGGGGAATTGAGCCGCCTTCCCTGGTAGCGGTCGGCCAGGACCGTGACCGAGCCGTCGTGCTCGGTACGGGTGACCCGCCGATTGCCCTGCTCGCAGCTGACCAGACGACCCTCGCGGTCCAGCGTGTTGCCGTTGCTGTGGCCGGCGGGGGAGCGGAAGACGCCGACCGTGCCGGTCGTCTCGTCCCAGCGCAGCATGCGGTCGTTGGGGATGTCGCTCCAGATCAGCTGGCGCCAGGCGGGCAGATAGACCGGCCCCTCGGCTCAGCGGCAGTCTCCGTGGAGCTGCTCCAGGCGGGTGTCCCCGAACACACAACGTCCGGTGCGGAACCGCTTGTCCAGGATCTCATACCGTCCACCCTCGATTTCAGCAGACATGATTCACATACCCCCGTCGAAAGCTGAACATTGTTCGGAGTGATTCGATTATGGCAGAACGGGATATGGTTGCGGCATGCCTGTGGACAACGTGGATCGCCTGGACGCCGTCGACCGTGCTCTGCTGGCCCTGTTGCAGCAGGACGCCGGGCAGGCGTACGCCGCCCTCGGCAAGGCGGTCGGCCTCTCGGCCGGTGCCGCCCACGAACGCGTCCGCAAGCTGCGCGAGCGCGGAGTCATCCGCCGTACGACGGTCGATGTGGACCCCAGGGCGCTGGGCCTCGGTGTGCTGGCCTTCGTGATGGTCGACTCGTCGGCGTGGATGGGCGAATCGGCCGGGGCGTTCGCCGCGATACCTGAGATCGAGGAGGCCCACGTCATCGCGGGCAGCGCCTCGGTCCTGGTGAAAGTGCGCACGGGGACGACCGGGCAACTCCAGGACGTCCTCAGGCGCCTGTACGCCATCGACGGGGTGAGCGGTACTCAGGCGACCGTCTCGCTGGAGACCTTCTTCGAGCGCGGCTGCTCGTCCCCGCCCGCACCATAGGAGCCGTCCCGGCCGGCCTCCGCGCCGTGGGTCTCGTCCCCCGCGTCCGTCACCGGCCGCCTCGACGCCCTGGAACGCCGCGGTCTCATCCGCCGCACACCGTCGACCACCGACCGGCGCCGAGTCGTCGTGGAGCTCACGCCTGACGGCCGTGCGACCTGGCTGGGCGCGATGGACGTCCTCGGCCACGAGGAGTACCGCCTGCTCGGCGTACTCGGCAAGGACGAACGCGCGCTCCTCAACGACATGCTGCGCCGCATCATGGTCGTCGCGGAGGAGCGCGGCGACGCGGCCTGGGACACCCCGTGAGAAGCGCGCCGCCCCGCCCGGCCAGGGCCAGGGCCGGACAGTGCCTAGACGCTCAGTGAGCGCGCGTAGTTGACCTGCCCCATGACCCACTGGATGGTCTGCGGGCCCGCGGCCGGGATCATCGTCGTGTGGTGGCGGCCACCACTGCTGACGCTCACCTGGATGAAGCCCGTGGTGACCTTCTCCTTCATCAGCAGGAAGAACAGACCGAGCAGGCAGAAGATCGCGAAGATCACCGCCAGCACGACCCCGGCGGTGGGGATCTTCTCGTCGGTGCGGGACATGTCGGTGACGTTCCACACCGCGCCCTTGAGGGGGAGCATGCCGGCCGGGGTGACGATCGAGTCCTGGAGCACCGTGATGTCCCCGAGCGACAGCATCGTCATGCCCGGAGCGCCTGGCGCACCCGCGGCGGCCGGTGCGATCGGCGCCCCGCCCGCAGCACCCGGAACGGCCGGCAGCGTCTGCGGATAGCCGTATCCGGGCACGGTGTGGGGATAGCCGTATCCGCCGCTGTACTCGGGCGTGCCCGGAGACTGTGGCGGCCCCCACTGGTAGTCGCCGCTGTCCTGGTAAGGGTTCGGCGCGCTCATCTCGTCCCCGCTCTCACACAACAATGATCAATGACAAATGGCCATGGCAAAGGGCCCGTTCCGTACGGTGAGCGTACAGAAACGGGCCCCTGGGCGCTGCCGGACCCCGAGGGCTCAGAAGCGGCGCGTGATCAGCGCTCGCTTGACCTCCTGGATCGCCTTGGTGACCTCGATGCCACGAGGGCAGGCGTCCGTGCAGTTGAAGGTCGTACGGCAACGCCACACGCCATCACGGTCGTTGAGGATCTCCAGGCGCTGCTCCCCGGCCTCGTCACGCGAGTCGAAGATGAAACGGTGCGCGTTGACGATCGCGGCCGGGCCGAAGTACTGCCCGTCGTTCCAGAACACCGGGCAGGACGACGTGCACGCGGCGCACAGGATGCACTTGGTGGTGTCGTCGAAGCGCTCGCGGTCCTCGGCGGACTGGAGGCGCTCACGCGTCGGCTCGTTGCCGGTGGTGACCAGGAACGGCATCACGTCCCGGTATGCCTGGAAGAACGGCTCCATGTCCACGACCAGGTCCTTGAGGACCGTGAGGCCCTTTATGGCCTCGACCGTGATGGGCTTCTCCGGGTTGATGTCCTTGATCAGCGTCTTGCAGGCGAGCCTGTTCTTGCCGTTGATCCGCATCGCGTCGGAGCCGCAGATGCCGTGCGCGCAGGAGCGCCGGAAGGTCAGCGTGCCGTCGACGTCCCACTTGATCTTGTGGAGGGCGTCGAGCACCCGCTCCTTCGGGTCGATCTCGATCTGGAAGTCCTGCCACTCCGCCTCGTCCGAGATCTCGGGGTTGAAGCGGCGGATCCGGAAGGTGGCCGTGATGTACGGGGACGCGGGGCTGGCCGGGATCGCGTCCGACTTCTCGAGTACGGGGGTTGCCATCAGTACTTACGCTCCATCGGCTGGTAGCGGGTCTGGACGACGGGCTTGTAGTCGAGACGGATGGTCTCGGAGCCGTCGGCGCCGACCTCGCGGTACGCCATGGTGTGGCGCATGAAGTTGACGTCGTCGCGATTCGGGAAGTCCTCGCGGTAGTGACCGCCGCGCGACTCCTTGCGAGCGAGCGCGGAGACGGCCATGACCTCGGCCAGGTCGAGCAGGTTGCCCAGCTCGATGGCTTCCAGCAGGTCCGTGTTGAAGCGCTTGCCCTTGTCCTGGATGGACACGCTCTTGTAGCGCTCGCGCAGCTCGGCGATCTTCTCGACGGCCGTCTTGATGGTCTGCTCCGTACGGAAGACCATCACGTTGGCGTCCATCGTCTCCTGGAGCTCCTTGCGGATCTGCGCGACCCGCTCGTTGCCGGTGGAGGCACGCAGCTGCTCGACCATCTCCACCACGAGGGAGGCGGGGTTCTCCGGCAGGTCCACGTAGTCCGCCTTCGCCGAGTACTCGGCGGCTGCGATACCGGCGCGGCGCCCGAAGACGTTGATGTCGAGCAGCGAGTTGGTGCCCAGGCGGTTGGCGCCGTGCACCGACACGCAGGCGACCTCACCCGCGGCGTACAGACCCGGGACGACGGTGGTGTTGTCGAGGAGGACCTCACCCTCGACGTTGGTCGGGATGCCGCCCATCGCGTAGTGCGCGGTCGGCTGGATCGGGATCGGGTCCGTGTAGGGCTCGATGCCGAGGTACGTGCGCGCGAACTCGGTGATGTCTGGGAGCTTCGCGTCCAGCTGCTCCGGGGGCAGGTGGGTGAGGTCCAGGTAGACGTGGTCGCCCTCGGGGCCGCAGCCGCGGCCCTCGCGGATCTCCGTGTAGATGGAGCGCGAGACGACGTCACGCGAGGCGAGGTCCTTCATGACGGGCGCGTACTTCTCCATGAAGCGCTCGCCGTCCTTGTTGCGGAGGATGCCGCCCTCACCGCGGGCGCCCTCCGTCAGCAGGATGCCCATGCGCCAGATGCCCGTCGGGTGGAACTGGAAGAACTCCATGTCCTCCAGCGGCAGACCGCGCCGGTAGCAGGCGGCCTGCCCGTCACCGGTCAGCGTGTGCGCGTTGGAGGTCACCTTGAAGAACTTGCCGGTGCCGCCGGACGCGTAGATGACGGCCTTCGCCTGGAAGACGTGGATCTCACCGGTGGCCAGCTCGTACGCGACGACACCGGCCGACCTGCGGACGCCGTCGACCTCGGTGATGAGCTGGTCCAGGACGTAGAACTCGTTGAAGAACTCCACGCCCTCCTTGACGCAGTTCTGGTACAGCGTCTGGAGGATCATGTGACCGGTGCGGTCCGCGGCGTAGCAGGACCGGCGCACCGGAGCCTCGCCGTGGTTGCGGGAGTGGCCGCCGAAGCGGCGCTGGTCGATGGTGCCGTCCGGGGTCCGGTTGAACGGCAGGCCCATCTTCTCCAGGTCGAGGACGGCGTCGATGGCCTCCTTCGCCAGGATCTCGGCGGCGTCCTGGTCGACCAGGTAGTCACCGCCCTTGACCGTGTCGAAGGTGTGCCACTCCCAGTTGTCCTCCTCCACGTTGGCCAGCGCGGCGGCCATGCCGCCCTGCGCGGCGCCCGTGTGGGAGCGGGTGGGGTAGAGCTTCGTCAGCACTGCGGTGCGGCTGCGCTTCGTCGCCTCGATGGCGGCGCGCATACCGGCGCCGCCTGCGCCGACGATGACGGTGTCGTACTTGTGGATCTTCATCAGTGTTTCGCCTCAGCCCCGTGCCTAGCGGATGTTCGGGTCGAAGGTGAAGATCACCAGCGTGCCCAGAAGGATGGTGAACACTGTGGCGGTGTACAGCAGGCCCTTGAGCCACAGGCGCGTGTTCGCCCGCTCCGCGTAGTCGTTGATCACGGTACGCAGGCCGTTGGCGCCGTGCAGCATCGCCAGCCACAGCATCAGCAGGTCCCAGACCTGCCAGAACGGGGACGCCCAGCGGCCGGCCACGAAGGCGAAGCCGATCTTGGAGACACCGCCGTCCAGCACGAGCTGGATCAGCAGGTGGCCGATGACGAGGACGACCAGCACGACACCGGACAGGCGCATGAAGAGCCATGCGGCCATCTCGAAGTTGCCGCGGGTGGTCCTCGGCGTCCTTGAGGTGCGCTTGCGCGGGGCCTCGATGACGGGGGCCGGGTTCTCGACGTCGTAGAGGGCAACGCCCTCGACGGCGCCGATCGCGGAAGGGTTCTCAGCAGACATGTCTGGCGTCAGCTCCCGAACAGTTCACGTGCGGCGTGGCCGAGGACGGGGTAGAGCGCGCCTGCCATCAGCACGACCCAGATGCCCATGACGGTCCAGAGCATCTGCTTCTGGTAGCGGGGGCCCTTTGACCAGAAATCGACGGCGATGACACGAAGGCCGTTGAGCGCGTGGAAGAGGATGGCGGCCACGAGGCCGTACTCCAGCAGCGCGACGAGCGGTGTCTTGTAGGTCGCCACGACCTCGTCATAGGCCTCGGGCGAGACGCGAACGAGCGCGGTGTCCAGCACGTGTACGAACAGGAAGAAGAAGATGAGGACGCCGGTGACTCGATGAGCCACCCAGGACCACATACCTTCCCGGCCGCGGTACAGCGTTCCAGCCGGCACGGAAAAACCCTCCGGGAGCGGGGATTGGAGCCGGCCGCCAGCGTTCTCCCAAAGGTGACAGCTATGTCGGTCTGGCCCGGCCGGGTACGGTCCACCGGCCCCGGCCATGGTAGCGACGAGTTGTCGGTTCCCTCGCGCGGGGTCGTGTTGTGTGATCAAACAGGCACGGACGGGCTATCAGGACGGCCTTCGGGACAACCGGAATGGCCCTGTCGGCTCTGTCCGGGCACGACCGGGGCGGTGGCGGCCGCGTTGGCCACCAGATGGGCGAGCCGCGCGCGGGCCAGCCGACGCAGTTCGTCGGCGGCGATCACCCGTTCGTCGTCCGGATCGTTGCCGAGTCGTGAGCGGATCGCGGTCAGTATCTGGTCGGGCTGCTCGTCGGGGCGGTAGCCGTCGAGGCAGATCACGAAGGCGTGGCCGAATCTGCTCTGGTACGCGGCGTGTGCGGCGTGCAGCGCCGTGTGGGCGGCAGGGGGCGCACCCGGGGGCAGGGCGGCGGGGGTCTCGTCGGTGAGCGCCTCGTCCAGATCGGTCGCCGAGAGGTCGTAGCCGGCCTCGTCGGCGGCGGCGAGGAGGGCGTGCAGATCGGGGTAGGGCCGGTGGGTGGCGATACGGCGGCCCCAGCGACGGCTGCCGCAGCAGGCGAGCAGGGCCGCCTCGGCGGCGCCGTCGGACGCGGTGTTGAACCGTTCGAGTCCGGGCAGGCGAGGGAAACGGGAAGGGGCGCCCGCCGGACCACGTGACGGTCCGGATGGGGCGGGGACCCGCGGGAGGCCGCTGTGAGATTCGCTGGACCTGGACAGCGTGTGTGCTCCTCGGCTCCTCGGCTTGCTCCACTTGCACCACCCGGGCGTGTCGTACGCCTGCGAACAGTGGGGCGCGTGCGCCGTCACGCTATCGATTCAGGGGTGGAAACCGTCCGGTTGTTGCATGAATTTCACCCGGAAGGGAGAGTTTCGGGGAGCATGGTAGACGATTCTGCCTGACTTCGCCTGATTCATCTTGATTGGTCATACTTCTTCGGGATGAGGAGGCTGATCAGATGATCTCGCGGTCCAGGAGCGCACGGCTGCTGGCGGGCTCGATAGCCGCGGCGACGGCTGCCCTGACGACGATGGTGTCCTGCTCCTCGGGAGCGTCCGGGGCGCCCGGAGTGTCCGGCGACAGCCCGGCAGGCGCACGCGGCGAAGGGCAGCGGCCGCCCGCCGCCACCCCCACTCCCACCCCGGCCCCCACGAAGAGCTACCCGCTCTCCACGGCCCCCCGCACCATCCCCTCGGTCCGCACTCACGAGCCGGCCCGCGGCCCCGGCTGGCACCCGGCCCCCGGCAGCGTGATCGTCGTCGCCAAGGGCAGCGAGGCGCTCGCCGACGAGGCGCGGCTGCTGGCCAAGGAGCTCAAGACCGGCGTTCGCAACGGCGGCCAGGTGCGCCCCGGGGACGTGGAGCTGACGCTCGGCGCTTCGGGCGCCGGCGCCCCGGAGTCGTACACCCTCACCACACGTGGCAACCGGGTACGGATCACCGGCCCCGACGAAGCGGGCGTGTTCTACGGCACCCGCACCCTCAAGCAGGCGCTGCGCTCGGGCGGCACCGTGCCCGAAGGCGTCATACGCGACCGGCCCGACCGCCCGCAGCGCGGGCTCAACGTCGACATCGCCCGCAAGCACTACACCGCGGGCTGGATAGAGACCCGGCTGCGCGAGATGGCCGACCTCAAGCTGAACACCCTGGGCCTGCACTTCTCCGACGACCAGGGCTTCCGCATCGCGTCCGACTCCCACCCAGAGGTGGTCTCCGCACAGCACCTCAGCAAGGCCGAGGTGCGCCGGATCATCGCCCTCGCACGCAGCCTGCACATCGATGTCGTCCCCGAGATCGACTCGCCCGGGCATCTGGGCGCGGTGCTGCGCGCCCACCCGGACCTGCGGCTGCTCAATGTGCAGGGTGTGCCGAGGCAGGGCGCGATCGACATATCCAAGCCCGGCGCCGCGAAGATCGTGGACGATCTGCTGCGGGAGTACGCGGGCCTCTTCCCGGCCGGCTGGTTCCATGTGGGCGCCGACGAGTACCAGGCGCTGACCGTGCGCGACCCGGCAGCCTCGTACCCGCAGCTCGCCCAGGCCGCGGTGCGCACGTACGGGCCCGACGCCGGGGTGAAGGACCTGGCGACCGGCTGGCTGAACGACCGGGCCGCGGTGGTGCGGGCGGCGGGCAAGCAGCCAAAGGCGTGGAACGACGGGTTCTTCAGCGGCGGCGTGACCAGCCCCGGCAAGAACATCGAGGTCGAGTACTGGACCGGCAAGGAGACCGGGGCGCGGCCGCCGCAGGAGTATCTGGCCGAGGGCCGCAAGGTGGTCAACCTCAACGACGAGTACCTCTACTACGTGCTCGGCGAGCCCAACGACTTCACCTACCCCACCGGCCGCCGTATCTACGAGCAGTGGACCCCGCTCGTCCTGCGCGGCACCACGCCGGTCCCGGCCCGCTACTCCGGCCAGATCCTGGGCGGACGCCTCGCCGTCTGGAGCGACCTGGCCGACGCCCAGACCCAGGACCAGGTGGCGTCCGGCATCCGGATGCCGTTGCGGGCGGTCTCCCAGAAGCTGTGGACACCGGGTCAGCCGCCGCTGGACTGGGCGGCGTTCGGCGCGCTGGCGAACCGGCTGGGGTGAGCGCGGTGGTGTCGCCGAACCCGCTGGACTGTGTGCGGCCGGGCCGCATAGGGTCCGCGGGCGGTTTCTGACCCGGCCGCAATGGTGCCTTTGGGGAGAAGGTGCCGGATGGTCCGTACCACCTCAGGGGGGAATTCCCAGCCGTGCTCTGCTCCAACTGCACCACCCACCCGGCCGCGACGAGCGGGGGCCTCTGCGAGGACTGCGCCGCGGCCCTGGCGCCGGCGCCCGCGCCTACCCAGACGCCGGTGGCGGCCCCGCCCGCCGCTCCGGCTCCCGTGCCCGCCCCGCGGGTCGGGCCGCGCGCGCCCGTCGTGCTCTCGTACGTCGCCATCACCCTGCTCGCGGTCGTGGTGCTGGCCGACCTGGCGTGGATGGCGGCGGCCGCGCACATCCGCGGGCTCATGGAGGACGCCGGTGCGCACACCGCGGACGAGCTGGACAGCGGAGACCTGTTCATGGCCGGTTCATCGACGGTCTACAGCTTCGCCCTGCTCGTGGCGGGTGTCTTCTTCGTCATCTGGTTCCACCGGGCGCGCGTCAATGCCGGGGTGCTGCGGCCGGATCTGCAACGCCGCGGCTCCGGCTGGGCGATCGGCGGCTGGTTCATCCCCTTCGGCAACCTCTGGATCCCGCGCTCGGTCGCCGGTGACATCTGGGACGCCTCCCTGCCCGACTACGGTCAGGACAAAAAGGGCGCGTCGCACGCCCTGCTCAACTTCTGGTGGGCGCTCTGGCTGGTCTCGGCGCTGCTCGGGCAGGTCGCCGACGCCGCATACGACCAGGCGGAGAGCCCTGAAGCGATTCGTGTCGCCGCGGCTGTCCTGATGATCGGCAGCGTGGTCGACATAGCGGCCGCGCTGCTGGCGATCGCCGTCGTGCGCAGGATGACGCTCATGCAGCAGCAGAAGGCCGGCGGGAGCGTGCCGAGTGTGGCGGTGCCCCACCCGCAGCACGGAGGCTGAGCGACCGCGAGTCCAAAGTCCGGCGGTTTCTGGCCGACAGGGGTGACGATTTTGAGCCAGGCGACGCAGAATGAGGCAGTGACCACGCAGCGTCCGCATCGTTCGGGAGGCGTCGATGAGCCTGGTGGAACTGATCGCAGAAGCGGATGAGAGGAGCCTGGCTGCCAGTGGTGTGGCCTGCCTCGACCGCTGTCTGCCCCTCCTTGTCGAGGAGACCGACGTGCTGCGCCCCCTCTGGGCGGGCATCGCGGACGGTGAGGACGGCTGGGCAGGGCGACTCCGGTCCACGAGGGCGGCGCTGGACGACACCACCGCGATCGGTGAAGCCGCGGCTCCGGTGCGGAGGATGATCCGCGAGGCCCCTTCCGAGTGGTCCACCGAGCAGCTCGGCGAGTGGGCCACGGCCTGCTCGGCGCTCGCACTCGAACTCCACCAGGACCTCGACCCGTCGGGCGGCGCGGCGGGCCCGCTCGCCGCCGGCGAGCAGCGCCGGCAGGTCCAGATCCTGGAAGCCCTCTCGGCCATCCCGGGCGGCGCCGGACTGCGCAGGGCCCTGGATCTCTCGGTGGAGGGGCAGCGGGTGCTGCGCGCCGCCCTCTCCCGCAGGGCGAGGGCGGCGCGGACTCCGGCGGACCGGGCCTGAGCGGCTCTCAGCTCACAGGGCCCTTCGCGGCGATGGCCACGGCCCCGCCCGCCCCGCCCTTCGCCACGACCGCCCCGTCGGCGAGCAGCTCGTCGTAGCCGTCGCCGTCGGTGTCCTGGGCCGTGAACGCCGCGGCGGCGGCCCACTGACCGTCGATCGTCGGTGCGCCCGTGGTCGTGAGCCCGGTGGCCGAGCCGTGGAAGGTGGCGATGCCCCGTCCGGTCAGCGCGGCCAGGTCGGCGTATCCGTCACCGTTCAGATCGCCCGTGGCCAGGGCATGTCCCCCCGCGCCGAACAGCGTCGCGGGAGAGGTGGTGTCGAGCCCGCTCGCCGTGCCGTTCAGGATGAAGAGGGGGATGTCGCCCAGCGCGGTGCGGAAGGACAGTGCGGCGTCCTCGAAGCCGTCCCCGTTGAAGTCACCCGTCGTCACCTGGATCCCGGAGGCGCCGGAAGTGGTCTTCGGGGTGAGGCCGGCCGCCATGGCCGTGGCCAGTGCCCGGATCTCGGGCAGATTGGCGTACAGCTTGTCACCGGGGCAGTCGGTCGCCGAGCCGTCACGGTGACCGGAGATGCGGCGGAGGCTGACCCGCTGCCCCGCGCGGTATTTGCCGTTGTCCGTGGACACGGTGAGCGTGACGCTGCCCGCGGGGTCCTGCTTGTAGAGCCCGAGCTTCCAGGCGGCGACCCAGGCGACCGCCCTGCGCGCGGCCGCGGTCGCGCCGGCCGTCATGTAGTCCCCGAGCACCGAGACGCTGCTCGTGTCGACGTTCAGGCCGAGGGTGTGCGCCCCCTGGATGGGCTTGTCGATACCGCCCGCCCGGCCCTCGAAGATCTTGCCGCACTTGTCCACGAGGAAGTGGTAGCCGATGTCGTTCCAGCCCTGGCCCACCACGTGGTAGCGGAAGATGGCGCGGATGATCGAGGGCGACTGGGCGCAGGTGTAGTTGTTCGTCCCCGCGGTGTGGTGGACGAAGACCGCCTTGGTGGTCTTGTTGTACTTCGGCGGCTCCTTGACGAGCGACTCGTCGGCGCCCCAGCCGGAACGGGGGGCGACGGCCGGCCTAGGGGCCGTGGCCCGAACGCGGGCATCCGGGGCTGCGGGCGGAGCCGCTGACGGCGGCAGGGCGGCAGCGGCTCCGCCGGCCACCGGCCCGGGGTCGACCAGCTCCAGCCGCAGTCCGCGCGGCAGCGCGTCCCCCTGCGCCCGCAGCTGCACACCGTCGGCGGCCCCGGTCCACAGCGGCGCGGTCCCGCCCCGTAGTGCCGCACCCGCCGACTCGGGTGCGCGGATCTCGGCTTCGAGCGCCCGCCACGCGGACCAGGCACCCGTACGGCTGTCCCGGGTACGCACCTTGACGGTGCCGTCCAGCTGGGCCGTGGGGTCGTCCCAGGTCAGGCCGAGCAGGCTGAACGGCTGGGTGGCGCGGGCGGGAAGCGTCCGGAGCACCGGATCGTCGCCGGCCGGTACGGGCACGCTGTGGACGTGGCTCGCCGCCGCTCGTGCCTCGGAGGAAGGCGAGGGCGGGGGCGGAGTCAAGGGCCGGGGCCCGGGCGCACGCGGGGAGGCGGGCACGGCGGACGTCGTGGGCCCCGCGAGGGACAGCCCCACGGCAAGGGCGGCGGCGAGGGTGGCGCGTCGTGAACGCCTCTGGGCACGGCTGGTCATGGCGCGCGAGCTTACGGAGCAGATCATGCCAAACGGTGCAGGCCCGGCCCTGGCCGCTGCGCTGATCGCCCGAAATGAGGAGGTGATTGACGGGCCATCGGCGTACTTTCGACGGCTGTTCGGGTGACGCTTCCCTTTGGCGGAGCGTCAACTATAGTTACGCACGACGTGTGCGCGTCAACTATAGTCACGCCTGCGGGAAGGGGGTTGGTGCGCAGTGGTGGAGTGGGACGAGCAGGGGTATCGGCCTCAGGAGTCTCAGGCAGCCCAGGTGCCTCAGGGGCACGTTCGGCCGGTTCCCGTCCCGGGCCCTGGAGCGTCCTTCGGTGACCGCCTCAACTTCCTGTTCGACCGGGTGCGTCCCCCGGGGGCGGAGGAGTACACGAACGCCCATGTGGCCCGCACGATCTCGGCGTACGGCGAGGACAGCTACACGCGCTCCCACATCAGCCTGCTCCGTGCCGGCAAGCGGACCCCGACCATCACCATCGTTCCGCTGCTCGCCCGCTTCTTCGGTGTGGAGGCCGCCTACTTCGTCGAGGACGAGGTGACGCGGAAGATCGCGACGCAGTTCGAGATCCTGCGCAAGCTGAAGGAGAGCGGAGTCGAGCAGATCGCGCTCCGGTCGATGGGCGTGTCCGCGGCGGGCCAGCGCAAGGTGCTGGCCGCACTCGAAGCCGTACGAAGAGAGGAAGGACTGCTCGACGACCCCGCGAAGGACCTGCCGTGACCGGCGACCAGTGCCGGAACGAGACCGGAACGAGAGGAGGGCTCTCCATGTGGCTCAGCCGCCGTAGGCGTCGCAGCACGGCCGACAGGATCGAGCGTCAGAGCCGGGAGTTCGTCCAGAACCTCGGACTGCCCGCCGTCGACAGTGTCCTCGACCTGGTGCCGTTCATGGAGCAGCGCCTCGGCCGGTCGATCCGGCTCATGCCGTTCGCCTCGGACCCGGCCGACCCGGACTCCCTCGACGCCTCCTCCCCGTGCGGAATGTGGCTGGCAACGCAGGACACCGACTATGTGTTCTACGACACCGCCATCGGCCGGGCACACGCCGAGATCGTGGTGGGCCACGAGTTCGGCCACATGCTCAAGCGCCACCGGGGCAATGCCCCGATCGACGTGGGCAGCCTCGGCGGACTGATCACCGACATCGACCCCGCCACGGTGCAACTCGTCCTGGGGCGTACTCGATTCAACGAGCCGGAGGAGTTCGAGGCCGAGATGCTGGGGTCTCTGCTGCAAGAGCATGTGACCGTGTCCCGTACGCCGGACGTCCGGGGACGCGAAGCCGATGCCGACCCCATAGCCCGCACGTTGCTGCGCTGAGCGAAAGCCGACCGGACAGAGCCTCGTGAAAGACATACTCCACCCGCTGTGCCTCGCCATCGCAGGCACCGGATTCCTCATCCTGCTCCGCGACCTGCTGATCCGCGACGCGGGCAGGAACCAGGACCCGAGCACGAGCCAGGACAAGAGTCAGAACCTGCGCCGCCGCGACCCGGCGCTCGTCGCCCTGGCGTTCACGTACGGCTTCTCCGCACTCAGCTACGCCGTGTCCCTCACCTGGGTGTGGGTACGCGTCGACGGCCTCTTCGGCGTCCCGAACATCGTCGTCCCGATCGCCCAGGGCTTCGTGATCGTGGTCCTCGCGAGCCAGGCGACGGTCCTCGCGTACTGGTCGAAGCCCTCCGATGAGGCCCGCCGCCGCAGCCGGATCCTGCTCCTCGCCGCGGTGGCCGTCATCGCCGCGATGGCCGTGCTGTTCGCGTTGCTCACCCCGGCCTCCACCAGACCCACCGACTTCTCCCTGTACTACGCGCACGACCCGGTGTTCCAGGCCTATGTGCTGCTGTACTTCGGCACGTACAGCGTCGCCGAGACCTATCTGGCGGTGTCCTGCTGGAGGTACGCGCGCAAGGCCACCAACCGCTCGATCGCCTTCAGCCTGCGCCTTGTGACCGTCGGCGCGGTCATCACCCTCGTGTACAGCGGCATCCGGATCGCCGCGATCATCGGCGCCGAGACCGGCTTCAGCGTCAGCCATCTCAATGACTTCGCCTGGGCGTGCGGGGACATCGGTGCCACGCTCACCCAGATCGGCTACCTCATCCCCACCGTCGCCCTGCGCGCGGCGGGGGTGAGCGACTGGGCCACCGCGCACCTCCGCTACCGGCGGCTGGGGCCGCTGTGGTCCGCGCTCGACCAGGCCGACCCGGGCATCACCCTGCGCCGCCCGGCGCGCCAGGGAAGGGACGTACTCCGGGGCCGCAGCGCCCACTTCCCCCTGCTGCGCCGCCGCGTCGAGATCCGCCAGGGCCAGAAGCTGATGCGCCGCTACCTCGATCCGGCTGTCCGGACGCAGGCCGAGGAGCGTCGCGCGGCCGAAGGCCTGACCGGCTCCGAGCTCGTCGCGGCCGTCACCGCCGACCAGATAAGCGCGGCCCTCGTCCAGCACGCGGCGGACGAACCCGCCCCGTCCCCGGCCGAGTTCGCCGACGCCGAACTGACCCTCGCCACCACCGAGGACGAGCTGCTGCACCTCCAGCGCGTCGCCGTGTACTTCACTCCCGTCACTTCAGGTTCAGGAGCCCGTCCGTGATCCTCCGACGCACCCTGCTCATCGCCTGCACGGCCCTTGCCGCGACGGCGTCCATGGTCACCATGTCCGTGGCAGCCGGGCGTTCCCGTGACGGCGACGACTCCGCGAAGCCCGCGCGCGGCACCGGTGAGCTGCACCTGGCACCCGCCCGCGAACAGCTCGCCGCGCTGCGACGCCGGACGATCACCAGCCGCGCCCTGCTGGAGCAGTACCTCCGGCACATCGACAGGACCAACCCCGGCCTCAACGCCGTCGTCACCCTGGACGCCGAGGCCGCACGGTCGGCGGCCGACGCCGCCGACCGCCATCTGGCCAGGACCGGCAAGCCGCTCGGGGCACTCCACGGCCTGCCCCTGACGGTCAAGGACGCCCTGGAGACGAAGGGGCTGCGCACCACCTGCGGTTCCCCCGACCTCAGCGACCACGTCCCCGCCCGGGACGCGGACGCCGTGGCCCGGCTGCGTGCGGCCGGGGCCGTCATCGTCGGCAAGACCAACGTCCCGGTGATGTGCCAGGACCTTCAGACCTCGAACCCGGTCTTCGGCGCGACGAAGAACCCGTACGACGGCACGAAGACCCCGGGCGGCTCGTCCGGGGGTCCCGCTGCCGCCGTCGCCACCGGTATGACCAGCCTCGAGCTCGGCTCCGACCTCGCGGGCTCCCTGCGCCTCCCGTCCGCGTACTGCGGTGTGTACGCGCTGCGCCCCAGCAGCGGCATCGTCCCCACCAGGGGCCACATCCCCCGGCCGCCGGGCTGGCTGACCAGCTCCGACATGCTCACCCCCGGCCCGCTCGCCCGGAACCCCGAGGACCTCGACCTCCTCCTCGGCGTATTGGCGGCCCCGGCTCCGGCCGAGGCCGCTGCCTGGCGGATCGACCTCCCGGCGCCGAGGCACGACCGGCTGGCGGACTACCGCGTCGGGCTGTGGCAGGACGACCCGTACTGCCACGTGGACGAGGACACCCGCGGTCTGCTGGACCAGGTCTCCGCACTCCTGCGGTCCGCGGGCGCCACCGTCGACGACGGCGTCCGGCCCGTGGACTTCGCCGGCAGCGACAGGCTGTTCCAGCAGCTCATGTTCGCCACGGCGAGCGCCACCGCCACGGATGACGGCTTCGCCGCCGATGTCGAAGCCGCCGAGAAGATCCCCGCCGACGATCCCAGTGGACTCTTCCTGCACTCACGCACCATGCGGCACCGGGACTGGCTGCGCGCCAACGAGGACCGCGAGAAGCTGCGTGGCCGGTGGGCCGAGTACTTCACGACTCATGACGTCCTCATCGCACCGGCCGTGCCCGCCGCCTCCGTCGACGACCAGACGTCCACGCCGGTCCCGGGGCGGTCCATCACGGTCGACGGTGAGAAGCGTCCGTACTTCGACCAGACGGCCTGGCTGAACCTGGCCGGTCCGGTGGGCCTTCCGTCCCTCGTGATGCCCGCGGGCCGGACCGCCGACGGCCTCCCGCTGGCCATCCAGATCATCGGCCCCTACCTGTCGGACCGCACGGTGACCGCTGTCGCCGCCCACCTGTCCCGTCGCCTGCCCGTCCCGGCGACGTGACAGGACACCCATGAACCGGGCTCGCTCTGCCCCCACGGGGGTGGGGCGGGGCGAGCCCGCACAGCGGAACAGCCGCACCCCGGCCGGGACGATCCGGCCGGGGTGCGGCCGTTTCATGAGACACCGTCAGGGCTGGGCCGGCACGTGGGCGCCGCGCGCCGTTCTGGGCGCGAGGGTACTGGCAAAATAGTAGCCATGTACATAGTCGCCATGTACTGTATCCAGCGTGAGTTCAGCAACCGAGGGCGCGACGGCAGGGTTCCTGGTCTGGCGCCTGTCGATGAAGTGGCGGGTGGCCGTCGACCGGGCGGTCGCGCCGCTGGGTCTGACCCATGCCCAGTACGCGTTGATGGCATCGCTGTACGGAATGCGGCGCTCCGGGATTCAGCCCAGCCAGCGGCGCCTCGCCGACCACACGGGGCTCGAGGCGTTGTACGTCTCCAAGCTCGCCCGCGCCCTGGAGGCCGCCGGACTCGTCTCCCGGACCCGGGACCCGGACGACCCGCGTGCCATGCGGCTGTCGCTCACCGAGCAGGGGAGCGAAGTCACCCACCGTGCGATCACGGTGGTCCAGGGGCTGCTGGACCAGCTGCTGGAGCCGCTCGGTGGGCAGGACGGCCCGCGCACACGGCAGTTCACCCGCGAGCTGGTGACCCTGCTCGACGTACCTCTTGATCCGTACCCCGAGAACGACAAGGAGCAGTCATGACCACCACCGCACCCACGGTCAACGGACGGGTCATCGCCTTGGCGCACTATGCCGCGCGCGCCCTCCTCGAGGGCGTACTGACCCGCCACGGTGCCACGTTCGACCAGAGCGTGACGCTCAGGGCCGTCGTCGCCGCGGGCGGGACCATCGGCCGGGACGAGCTCGTGGCCGACGTCACCGGCTCACTGAAGACCGACGAGTCGCTGGTACGCGGCGTGATCGACGAGCTCACGGCCGCGAAGCTGCTGGAAGGGGACCTGCCCGAGGTGTCCCGGACACGACTCACGGACGCCGGAAGGGAGCTGTACGAGACCACGACCGCGGAGACCGCCGAGATCTCCGCCCGGCTGTACGCAGGTATCCCCGCCGAGGACCTCGTGGTCGCGGGCCGTGTGCTCGGGCTGGTCACGGAGCGCGCGAACGCCGAGTTGGCCGGCGTCTGAGTCCTGCGTGAGGGCGCCCAACGCAGAATGGCCCGGATACCGACGGGGGATGCGGTATCCGGGCGCGTGATCATCCTCTCACAGGAGTGGGCCACGGGCACCGACGTCGCTGCCCGATGGCTGGATACGACCGCGTGTCGCCCGCGTGGCCCCGCTATTGACCAACCCCGGCGAAGGAGATCCGTGTCTGACCTCGTGCGCTCCGCGAGCGCTGCCGACCAACCCGTACTGGAGCGACTGTGGCTGATGTTCCATCATGATCTGTCCGAGCACTCCGACCAGCTGCCCATGCCGGATGGAACCTTTCGCGACGATCGGCTCAGGACGGCCCTTGCCGATGCCGACTGGGCGCCGTATCTGCTGATGAGCGACGACCGCCCCGCCGGTCTTGCGCTCGTCCGCGGTCTGAACGGCCCGGCGCGCGTGCTGAACAGCTTCTTCGTCGTCCGCGGGGCACGCAGGAGAGGGATCGGGGCGCAGGCTGTTCAGGAGATCACGGCCAGGCATCCGGGGCCGTGGGAAGTCGCCTTCCAGGACGCCAACCAGGCCGCGGTCCGATTTTGGCGCCATGTCGCGACCAGGGTCGCAGGCGAGGGATGGTCCGAGGAGCGCAGGCCGGTGCCGCGGCGGCCTGACCTGCCACCGGATGTCTGGATCTCGTTCAGCTCCGCCGGCCCGAGCGATCAAGGTCGAGGCGCCCGGGAGTAGTGGGGGGAGGACGACCGGGGCCGCCACCCCCCACAGGAGAGGCCCCGGTCGTCGTCCTACGAAGCCGCTGCGCGGCCCCGTACTCCGTTCAGCGCCGGGGGTGCGTTTTCTGTCACACGCATCGACAGCGCAGAATGTTGCAGGTTGTACAAGACGTGGACGTACGCAGCGGTAGCCGCGTAGCGTGCTTCTGCGCGAGGGCGTGTGCGGCGGCGGTGACCAGCCGCGATGACGAACGGGTAGTGGGAGTGCTGGGGGACGACGCGGAGCTGACCGCCGCGGTGCTCGCGGCTCAGGACGGAAGTGAAGACGCCTTCCGGACTGTGTACCGCGCCGTGCACCCGCGGCTGCTCGGTTACATACGCACACTGGTCGGTGAAGCGGACGCCGAGGACGTCGCGTCCGAGACCTGGTTGCAGATAGCCCGGGACCTGGAACGGTTCAGCGGGGACGCGGACCGGTTCCGCGGGTGGGCGGCGCGGATCGCGCGCAACCGCGCCCTGGATCACATACGGATGCGTGGGCGGCGCCCCGCGATCGGCGGCGACGAGACCGAACTGACGGGGAAGCCCGCCCAGTCCGACACCGCCGGCGAGGCCATGGAGGCGCTTGCCACCGGGCGGGCGATGGAGCTGATCTCGCAGCTGCCGCAGGACCAGGCCGAGGCGGTGGTGCTGCGGGTGGTCGTGGGGCTCGATGCCAAGACCGCCGCGCAGACCCTCGGGAAGCGGCCCGGGGCCGTCCGCACCGCCGCGCACCGGGGGCTGAAGCGGCTGGCCGAGCTGCTCGGCGCGAATGACGGCCCGGTGGCCGACGGCCCGGGTGACGGAAGTCACGGCGGTCAGCCGAACGGCGGAAGGCGCGGTTCCGTGAGTCTTGGAAAGGGCGCCGAACTGGGCGCCGTACCCCCGCAGCGACGCCCCCGGCGCGGAGTGGCGCGCTCCGCGGGTGTGACGCATTCGCGTCTGCGGACGCAGAAGGACATGTGATGGCCTACGAGCGCTACCCATGGCTCGACCAGGAGGCCGCGGAGCGGTTGCTGCGCGGTGAGCCGGTCGAGCCTGCTGGCGTTGACGCGCGTAGTGCGGTCGAGGCGCGGCGGCTCGCCGCTGCTCTCGATGCTGCCCGTACGCCCGAGGCGGCAAACGATCCCCTGGCGCTGCGCGGTGAGGAGGCGGCGCTGGCCGCCTTCCGCAAGGCGCGTGACGGTGGCGCGGAGGAACTCCTGCCGACTGCGGTGCGGCTCGGCGGCGCGGCGCCCGACACTCCCGTGACACCCGTGGGGTCCGGCGCTCCCGTATCCCGCCCGGGACGCTGGGCGCGGCCCATGCGCTGGGGACTGGCCGCCTCGCTCGCCGGGTTCGCGGTGGGCGGTGTGGCCGTGGCCGCCGGCACAGGTGTGCTGCCCACTCCCTTCGGTGACGATCGCGCGCCACTGCCCGGATCGTCCGTATCCGCTCCGGTTTCACCAGGTCCGCTCGAGTCCGGTCCTGCGACCGGCGGTTCCGGCGCAGCGACCCCGGATGGCCCGCCGACCGGCGATGGCGGTGCCGTGGCGCCGTCGTCCCCCGGCGCCGAAGAAGCCACCAATGGAGCGGACGGCGGTGGCACGGCGAGTCCGGACGGCCGCGGCCGAAGCGACAAGCAGGGCGGCGGCCACTCCCGGGACTGGGACAACGACGGGGACAGCCGCAGCGAGTGGTACGCCAAGACCCTCGAGGCTTGCCGCGACTACCGCAGCGGGCAACTCGGCGAGGAGAGCAGGCGTCAGCTCGAGTCCCTCGCCAAGGGCTCGGACCGGGTCACGCGGTTCTGCGACCGGCTGCTCAGCGGCGCGACCGGGAGCGCCGGTGACGGGACTTCCGGCGACGGTGACGACAGCGGCGACGATGACGCCGACAACGACGGTGACGGCGACGGCGGCCGTGGCGGGAACGACGACCGCGGCGACGACCCGGGCAAGGGCTGGAGCGACGGCGGCAGCACCCAGGGGACGAACTCCCTGACGGTCGTTCCGCTGCCCGCGCTCTCCATGTCGGCCACGATCCACGTGCTCTGACGCGCTCTGAGCTGCGCTTTTCTCTTTCCCGGAAAAAATTTTCGGCCAGGTGTGACGTTTTTCGGCGGTGCGGCGCAGTTGTAAGTGAGCCGACTGGTCATCGGCAGCGCGAGCCGGGGTTCCCCCCGTACCTACGGCTCAGCGCACATGGCGCGGGCGGGACACGTTCCCCCGGTCCCGCCCGCGCCCCCACTCTCCTCTCCGTCCCAGGGACGGGATTCCCAGAGCGTCACCAGTGGACGACGACCTTGTCGCCCTTCTGCACCTGGTCGAATACCTGCGCGATCTTCTGCTTGTTCCGGACGTTGACACAGCCGTGCGACGCGCCGTTGTAGCCCCGGGCAGCGAAGTCCGCCGAATAGTGCACCGCCTGGCCGCCGCTGAAGAACATCGCGTACGGCATCGAGGTGTGGTAGATCGTCGACGTCCACTTCTTGGCCTTCCAGCCCACGGTGAACGTGCCTTCACGGGTCGGGGTGTTCTCCGATCCGAAGCGCACGTCCATCGCCGCGACCACCTTGCCGTCAATCATCCAGGCGAGCGTCCTGCTCTCCTTGCTGACGCACAGGACCCGGCCCTTCAGGCAGCGCGGATCGGGCTTGTCCAGCTCGTTGGTGGTGGCCGGGCTCAGCTCCTCGGCGGTCGGCTTGCGCGAGGCGCCGGTCAGGGTGGTCCAGGTGGTCCCGTCGACCATGCCCGTCGCGGGCAGTCCGCTCTTCTGCTGGAAGGCGCTGACGGCCTTCGCGGTCATCGAACCGTAGAAGGCGGTGGGGGAACGGTGGAACTGGCCGATCTGGCGCAGCCGCGCCTGGAGCTCCCGTACCTGCTCGTTCTCCGTGCCTTCGCGCATGAGCACCCCGGCCGGCTTGCCCGAGGGGCTGGAAGCCGAGGGGGACGCCGAGCCGCCCGGCTTGGCGTCCGTGACCGGATCGGCCGAAGCACCCGGGGCCTTCGACGGGGTACCTGCCGTGGACGGCCGTGCCGGTGACTTGCTGTCGCCCGGCGACGGGGCGGTGCAGCCCGCGGCGAGGGCGATGGCGACGGCGGCCAGCGCGGTGCGGCTGAGGACGGTTCTCTTCAGGACAGAGGTGTGACGCATAGGGGCCCCCCGGGACGAATGTGTGTGCCAGTAGGGATGCTTTCCTGCCGTGCTTGGTTGCTGCCGGGGGAGCATCCTGTGAGGAAGCTGACAGAAGCAGCGCGGAAGAACACCTTTAGCACCTTTGGCACCAGCTCCAGCGGGAGGCAGGGCACATGGCGCGCGAGTCGGAGTCGGGTCTGCCCATCCAGCCGGTGTACGGGCCGCAGGCGCTGAGCGGCCCGGACGGCTGGGACGCCGCCGAGCGGCTCGGGGAGCCCGGCGGGTACCCCTTCACCCGTGGCGTCTACCCGACCATGTACACCGGGCGGCCCTGGACGATGCGGCAGTACGCGGGCTTCGGCACCGCGGTCGAGTCCAACGCCCGCTACCGGGAGCTCATCGCCCACGGGACGACGGGACTGTCCGTGGCGTTCGACCTGCCGACCCAGATGGGCTACGACAGCGACGCGCCGCTCGCGCACGGGGAGGTCGGCAAGGTCGGGGTGGCCGTCGACTCGATCGACGACATGCGGGTGCTGTTCGACGGGATCCCGCTCGACCAGGTGTCCACGTCGATGACGATCAACGCCCCGGCCGCCGTACTGCTGCTGCTCTACCAGCTTGTCGCCGAGGAGCAGGGCGTGGCGGCCGGGCGGCTCACCGGCACCATCCAGAACGACGTGCTCAAGGAGTACATCGCCCGGGGCACGTACATCTTCCCGCCCAAGCCCTCGCTGCGGCTGATCGCCGACATCTTCAGGTACTGCAAGGCCGAGATCCCGAAGTGGAACACGATTTCGATCTCCGGCTACCACATGGCGGAGGCCGGGGCCTCGCCCGTACAGGAGATCGCTTTCACCCTCGCGGACGGCATCGAGTACGTCCGGACGGCGGTGGCGGCCGGGATGGCCGTCGACGACTTCGCCCCCCGGCTCTCCTTCTTCTTCGTCGCGCGTACGACCCTGCTGGAGGAGGTCGCGAAGTTCCGAGCCGCGCGGCGGATCTGGGCGCGGGTGATGCGGGAGGAGTTCGGGGCGCGCGATCCGAAGTCGATGATGCTGCGCTTCCACACCCAGACGGCGGGTGTGCAGCTGACCGCACAGCAGCCCGAGGTCAACCTGGTGCGGGTCGCCGTCCAGGGCCTGGCCGCCGTGCTGGGCGGCACCCAGTCGCTGCACACCAACTCCTTCGACGAGGCCATCGCCCTGCCCACCGCCACCTCGGCGAGGCTGGCGCTGCGCACCCAGCAGGTGCTCGCGTACGAGACCGATGTGACGGCGACGGTGGACCCGTTCGCCGGTTCGTACGCCATGGAGAAGATGACCGACGACGTGGAGACGGCGACGCTCGAGCTGATGGCGAGGGTGGAGGACCTCGGCGGGGCGGAGGCCGCGATCGAGCACGGGTTCCAGAAGAACGAGATCGAGCGCAACGCCTACCGCATCGCCCAGGAGACCGACAGCGGCGAGCGCGTGGTGGTCGGGGTCAACCGCTTCACGCTCGACCAGGAGGAGCCTTACGAACCGCTGCGCGTGGACCCCGCGATCGAGGCCCAGCAGGCCGAGCGGCTGGCACGGCTGCGGGCGGAGCGGGACGGGGACGCGGTGGGGTCGGCGCTCGCCGGGCTGAGGGAGGCGGCGGAGGGGACCGCCAATGTGCTCCACCCGATGAAGGAGGCGCTGCGGGCGCGGGCGACGGTGGGGGAGGTGTGCGACGCGCTGCGCGGGGTCTGGGGGGTTTATGTGCCGAGTGACACGTTCTGAGACGGACGTCTGCCATGAGAGAGCGTCACGCTGAAACGCCGAGGCGGAGTGTCGTACTCGTGTGCGACACTCCGCTTCATGCTGGGTGTGACAGATCTGCCGACGTACCTCGCGGGCGTGATCCTGATCGTGCTGCTGCCAGGGCCGAACTCGCTGTACGTGCTCTCGGTGGCGGCACGCCGTGGAGTCCGGGCGGGGTATACGGCCGCGGCCGGTGTGTGGTGCGGGGACACGGTGCTGATGACGCTGTCCGCGGCCGGGGTCGCCTCGCTGCTCCAGGCCAACGCGGTGCTCTTCGGCATAGTGAAGTACGCGGGCGCGGGCTATCTGGCCTGGCTGGCGATCGGGATGATGCGGGCCGCCTGGGGGATGTGGCGCACCCGGCGTGAGCGGGTGCTGCAGAACGGCGAGCCCGGTGTGCCGTCCCAGGGTGAGCGGCCGTTCCGGCGGGCGATGGTGGTCAGTCTGTTCAACCCCAAGGCGATCCTCTTCTTCGTCGCCTTCTTCGTGCAGTTCGTGGATCCCGGCTATGCGTATCCGGCGCTCTCCTTCCTCGTGCTCGGCGTGTTCGCCCAGGTGGCGAGCTGTCTGTACCTGACGCTGCTGATATTCGGAGGCACGCACCTGGCGTCCGCGTTCCGCCGTCGCAGGCGGCTCTCGGCAGGGGCCACGTCCGCCGTCGGGGTGCTCTTCCTCGGGTTCGCGGCGAAGCTGTCGCTCAGCAGCGCCTGATGGTCATGAGCGCCTCGGCGCCGTGACCTTCGCCAGGTAGTCCCGGAGACCCCTGGCGTCCTCGCCCGCCCAGCCGACGTAGCCGTCGGGGCGTACCAGGAAGAGGCCCTTGCCGTACGCCTCGTATGTCTCGTGCGGTGCGGTCCGCAGGGTGCGGACGGTGCCGGGGAGCTCCTGAGGGCCGGGTGTGTCGGTGTCCACCGCCAGCAGGGTGAAGTGCGGACCGCGGAAGGCATCGAACAGCCGGGTGCCGTCTGTGCGGCGGCGGCCGTCGGGGGCGCGGTCGCCCGCCGTCAGAGCGCCCGCGGCACCACTGGACAGGGGGCCGCCGCGGTAGCCGAGGCCGAGCTGGCGGGTGCTGCTGCCGCGCTTGTCCTCGCCGCGGTGGATCCGGGTGGACAGACCCAGCATCTCGGCGGCGACCGGGCGGCGTTCCTCTTCGTAGGAGTCCAACAGCGTCTCGGGTGCTCCGTGGCGCAGCACCTGGCCCAGCTTCCAGCCCAGGTTGTAGGCGTCCTGGACGCTGGTGTTGAGGCCCTGGCCGCCGGCGGGGGAGTGGACATGGGCGGCATCCCCGGCAAGGAAGACCCGGCCGTCGCGGAACCGCTCGGCGAGCGCCGCGCGCGGACGGAAGTCCGATGCCCAGCGCACCTCGGTGACCTGGTCCGCCGACAGATGGGTGCGGCTCGCGACCAGGGCGCGTACGCCGTCGGCGGAGATGTCCGGTGCGCCTCTGACGAACTGGGCGACGAGCTGGAAGTCCTCGGTGCCGGGCAGCGGGCAGAGTGCCGCGTAGCCGTCGTCGCCGCCGAACATGTGCCAGTTGTTCCGGTCGAGGTCCCGTACGCGTACGTCCGCGACCAGCAGTGGCGCGGGGTCTACGCTCTCACCGGCCATGCCGATGCCGAGGGCCGCGCGCACCGCGCTGCGTCCGCCGTCCGCCGCGACGGCGTACCGGGCGCGGACGACCGCGCCCGACCGCAGCCGGGCGGTGACCCCGTCGGGATCCTGCGCGAGCTCCGTGACCTCGTGGCCGTAGGCCACGTCGCCGCCGAGCTCGCGCAGGCGGGCGAGCAGGATCTCCTGGGTGCGCCACTGAGGCAGCAACCAGGGCTCCCCGTACGGTTCGGCCTCCGTCGACGCGACCCGGTCGAACATGTCGTGCTCGCCGTGCCGCTCGCCGTCCTGCCAGAGCAGGCCCATCGGCGCGCCGGCACCGGCGTCGAGCACCGCGTCGAGCACGCCGAGGTCATGGAAGACCTCGAGGGTGCGCGGCTGGAGGCCCTTGCCCCGGGAGCCTGAGGACAGCCCGGCTGATTCGTCGGTCCTTTCGGCGACGAACGCGCCGACTCCCCGGCGGGCCAGATCCACGGCGAGGGCCAGACCGGTGGGACCGGCTCCGATGATCAGGACGTCGGTCGTGGCGGATTCGGCCACGCCGTCGATTTCCTTAACGATGTTAAGTGACTGCATGTCCCGGAGGATGCCCTTAACGGCGTTAAACTGTCAAGGTGGGACCCACGAAGATCGACCGAGCCCGAGTCGCCGACGCCGCCCTGCGCCTGCTGAACGAAGTGGGCCTGGAAGGGCTGACCCTGCGTGCCATCGCCAAGGAGCTGGACGTCAAGGCGCCCGCGCTCTACTGGCACTTCAAGGACAAGCAGGCGCTGCTCGACGAGATGGCGACCGAGATGCTGCGGCGCATGACCGGGGACCTGGCAGGGCCGCCCTCCGGGGACTGGCGCGAGAACCTCACCTCGGCCATGCGCGGACTGCGCTCCCACCTGCTGCGCTACCGCGACGGCGCCAAGGTCTACAGCGGCACCCACTTCACCGACACCAGTTACGCCGAACCCATGGAGGCGCAACTGCGGGCCCTGACTGGGGCAGGCTTCACTCCGGCTTCCGCCGCACGGGCGTGGTTCACCGCGTACAGCTACACGATCGGCTACGTGATCGAGGAACAGGCCATGGGCCCCAGCCCCGTCAACGGCTCCGACGGCTATGACCTCCAGGCCCGTGCCGAGCGCCTCGACGGCCATCCGCTGGCCGTCGAGGCCGGTACCGAGCTCTTCGCCGACCACGACGAGGGCTTCGAGCTGGGGCTGGCCGCCGTGGTGGCGGGCATCGGGCAGCTGATGCTGACCGCGCGGACCGCCCCGGACGGGACCTAGGAGCGCACCGCCCGCCCGGACAGCATCTGGAACAGGACCCGCGTCCTGCGTGCCACCTTGCGGAGCGTCCCGTTCGCCCGTGCCCTGCGCACCATCCTGCGCACCGCGGCATGGCGTGGCACCGGGACGCCGCCGGGCAGGCCGAGCAGCGTCAGCCGGCGGCGCGTGAAGTAGCGCCAGGTCTCCGGGGACAGCCGCGCCCCGAGATAGCCTTCGGCAGCCGACCGGAGATCGGACCTGACCCGCGGCTGCATCGCAAAGCCCACCGCCTGGACCAGCCCGGAAAGCCGCTCGTCGACCCCCGCCGGAGCGCCCGCCGTGCCCTGCTCCAGATCAGGCACCAGTGCGTCCGCGATCGTGACGGGCACCCGATTGCTGTTCTCGTACGGGGACAGCCGGGCGAGCAGCAGCTCAGTGCCGACCCGCGCGACCGGGATGCCGTAGAACGTGCCCGCCGTGAGCAGCCCGGTGGAGAAGCAGCCCACCACCAGCTCGGGCTTCAGTCGCTGGTACAGCACCTCGGCGAGGCAGGGTTCCTCCCATACGGTCAGCTCCGCGCCGAGCCGTTGCGCCTCCCGTTCCAGAGCCCGGGACCAGGCCGAAGGTGCCACCGGGTGCGGCTTGAAGACGACGCGGCGGTGGCCGAGGGCGACGGCGCCCCGGAGCATCCGCAGATGCAGTTCCTCCTCCTCGGCGGCCGTGAGGATGTCCAGAGCCGCGAGGTACTGGCCGAGCAGCAGCGCCGGGGGTGTCGCCGGAGGTTCGGCCTCCGCCGACTCGGCCGACTCCGCGGCCAGCTCACCCACCACCTTGGTGAACGCGTCCACCGGCACCAGCTCCGGCCGTGCGCCGAACTCCGCAAGCAGCAGCGGTTCCAGGCCCGGCACCAGATCCAGATGCAGCAGCCGCCGCACCCGCCCGCCGACCAGGGGGTCGATCTTGTTGCGCGTCGGGCCGTAGCTCATCAGACCGTCCGCGTACACGTCGAGCCGCGCGTCCGGGAAGAGCTGGGCGAGTGTCAGCGCCGGACTGACCTGGACGGACTCCACGGCGAGCTGGATGCGGTCATCGCCGAGACCCCACAGCCGCCTCAGGTGCCGCTCCCAGATCGGGATGTCCTCCGGGCGGGGCGTCCAGCCGCCCGGGTGCAGCGGGGCGATGGTCTCGTTCCAGGACAGCACCTCGTCGAAGCGGCCCCGGAGCCGTTCGAAGCCCGGCATCTCGTCCAGGGCGGGGGTCGTCTCCGGAACGGCCGAGTTGTTGCTGACCAGCAGCATCCGGCGGTCCGCGGGCGGAAAGCGGCCGCTGTCCAGCGCCGCCGCGAGGGTCGCGGCTCCGTAGAGCGTGGAGGCGTAGAAGAGCTGGGTGGTGCGAGGGAGGGGCGTGGTCATGGGGCGACGGCCCCCGTGGGTGCCGGCTCGGTGAGCGGCCCGCGGAGCACCGGGCTGAGCCGCTGGATGCGGCGGACACGGCGCACCCGGGACGCCCGTGCGACGTCCATCGAGCCCAGTGCCTCCCGCACCATGTCCTGGGGCATCCTGTTCAGCGCCGCCGCGCTCATCGCGCGCAATTTCCGGGCCACGGCCGCCTCGTACCTCTCCGTCGATCCCAGATGGTGGGAAATGAGCGCGCAATAGGTGCGCACGGCTTTGGGCAACAATTGTTCGGAATCCGGATCCTCTGCCGTTTCCTCGATCACCTGGTCGAATGCTCTGATGAAATCGAGCTGCCGAATATCGCCGATCTGTGTGAGTGACGAATCGATGCCGCGCCGGTAGAAGATTCCGAGCAGACTCACCGCGGCGAAGGATTCCGCCTCGCGGTGCAACCGCCAGATCCACGGCCGGTCCTCCGCCGTCCGCAGCCCGTCGGTGAAGTGCAGCAGCCCGCGGTCGAGCAGCGTGCGCCGGTAGACACCGGCCCAGGCCATCGGATAGTCGACGGAGGTGGTGCGGTCGGCGGGCAGGATCGCGTCGCGCGGCCGCAGCACCTCGTTCCTGCGGCTGACCGGGGCCCGGGTCACCCTGCGCTCGCGGCCGGTGCAGCGTACGTGGTCGGTGCGGACGAAGTCGGTGCCCAGCCCCTCGATCGCGGCGACGAGTTCGGCGAGATAGCCGGGCGCCAGCCAGTCGTCACCGTCGAGGAAGGTGACGAACTCGCCTCGGGCCGCGTCGAGTCCGCTGTTGCGGGCGGCGGCAAGACCGCCGTTGCGTTCGTGCCGGATCAGCACCGCGCCGGGCAGTTCGCGCTCCGCGCGCTCCAGGCTCTCCCGGGTGCCGTCCGTGGAGCAGTCGTCGACAAGGACGAATTCGAAGTCGGTGCGCGCGTTCGCGTGCAGGCTTCTGAGGGCGTCGGACGCATACGGCAGCACGTTGTAGAACGGCACGATGACGGAGAGCTTGACCACTCACCGGACACTAAGCGCGGGGCTGTCATTCGCTCTGACTCCGGGGCGGACGGCGGATGAACAAGGTGCGGCGGAATTGTTAACCGGTCAGGCTCCCGGGTCTTTTCCCGTTTCGTCGGCCCGCTGTTAACCATTTGTTGCTGCCCAGTTGGGCCGCCGAGCGACATGCCTTTCTAACGTCCTCGACGTGCCATCACGTACCAGTAGCGAGGCGCTGCGCGTCGCCGTGCTCGCCGACTCCGACACCCGGTGGAAGTGGGGTGCGCTCACCGCGCGCCGGATCACCACGACGGGCACCGCACTCACCGGATTCCTGCTGCGGGGCCGGGCGACACCCACCGCACGCCAGCTCGCCGAGGTCGGCGCCACGGCGGACGCCCTGCGCGAGGTGACCGGCGCCGAGTTCCTCCGGGCCGTACGGGACGAGGGGTACGACGTGGTCGTCCTCGCCCTCGTCGGCGGCGCTGTGCAGGCCCTGCTGCACGGACTGGCCGCGCTGCGGCTGCCGCGCAGGCCGGTGCTGGTCACCGGCTATGTCGGGGTGGTCTACGAGAAGCTCGCCGACGGACTGCTGCTGAGGCATGGTGCCGATGTCGTCCTCGCCAACTCCCGCCATGACGCGGACCGGTTCCGAGCGGTGTACGAGGGCGTCGGTGCCGATGCCTCGGCCGTGACCGAGGCCGCGCTGCCGTTCCTCGGCGGAGCGCCGTACGGACGCGAAGCAGGCCGCGAAGACCGCGAAGTGGGGCGCGACACCGTGGTGTTCGCGGCCCAGCCGTCCGTGCCGGAGACCCGGGCCGAGCGCATGTACCTGCTGTGCAGGCTCACCGAGCACGCTCGCCGGCACCCGCACCGCGAGGTGCTGCTGAAGCTGCGCTCCAAGCCCGGCGAACACACCACGCACCTGGAAGAACTCCCGTACCAGAAGCTGGCGGACAGGCTCCCCGGCGGACTGCCCCCCAACGTCCGCCTGGTGTACGGGAACATGGGCGAGGTCCTCGACCGGACCGATCTGCTCGTCACGGTCTCGTCGACGGCCGCCCTCGAAGCGCTGCACCGCCGCATCCCGACGGCGGTCCTCACCGATTTCGGCGTCCGCGAGGCACTCGGCAACCACCATTTCCTCGGTTCCGGGCTGCTCACCTCCTGGGACGCGCTCGACGGCGGCCACCGGCCCCGGCCGGACGAACGATGGCTGCACAGGCAGGGCGTCGCGGCCGACGGCGCCTACGAGAGCGCCTTCGACGTGGCGCGGGAGCGGGTCGCCGAGCTGCTCGCCCGGCCGGAACTCCCGCCGGTCGACCCGTACTACACCGCTGCCTCCGCGCCCGGATACCTGCCCGGCATCCTCGCCCGACACCACCTCGCCCCCGACGGCACCCCGCTGCCCGGCGCCGCGGCGACCGAACCCACCGGTGTGCGCCGGCTGCTGCGGGACGCGGTACGGGGCGCGGCGCGCGGCGCGTACCGCCACGGCGTGCAGCGCGTCGCCCCCGTCATCCGTCGCATGGGCGCGCTGTGACCTCCCTGAAGGCATCGAAGGAGCCCTCCGCCATGTCGCCGTCCACCGTTCTCGCCGTGATCCCCGCCAGGGGCGGTTCCAAGGGCGTCCCCGCGAAGAACCTGGCCCGGGTGGGCGGGGTTCCCCTGGTGGCCCGCGCGGTGCGGGCCTGCCTCGGGGCACGTCTGGTCACGCATGTCGTGGTGTCCACCGACGACGCCGCGATCGCGGACGCGGCCCGAGCCGCAGGCGCCGAAGTCGTACAGCGTCCGCAGGCCATCGCGGGGGACACGGCCACCAGCGAGTCCGCCGTGCTGCACGCCATGGACGCCCATGCGGCGATCCACGGCCGCCCGGTCGCTGTGGCGCTGCTCGTCCAGTGCACCAGCCCCTTCCTGACCAGTGAGGACGTGGACGGTGTCGCGTCGGCGGTGATCGTGGGAGGTGCGGACACGGCCGTCACGGTCGCGCCCTTCCACGGCTTCGTCTGGCGCCGCACCCGGGCGGTGGTTCAGGCACAGCCGGAGGACGGCGAGGGCGTCAACCACGACAGGTCCTGCCGCCCGCGCCGCCAGGACCGTCCCGAGGACTTCCTGGAGACCGGGGCCGCCTACGCCATGGAGGCCGCCGGCTTCCGTACCCACGGCCACCGCTTCTTCGGCCGGACCGCGCTGGTCGAGACCGACCCCGCGCGGGTGCTGGAGATCGACGATCCGCATGACCTGGCCCGCGCCCGCGCGCTCGCGCCGCTGCTCGACCCGGCGCCCCTGCCGACCCGCGCGGACGTCGACGCCGTGGTCCTCGACTTCGACGGCACCCAGACCGACGACCGCGTACTGATCGACGCGGACGGCCGTGAACTCGTCGCCGTGCACCGCGGGGACGGTCTCGGTGTCGCCGCACTACGCCGCGCGGGCCTCAAGCTGCTGATCCTCTCCACCGAGCAGAACCCCGTGGTCGCCGCGCGCGCCCGGAAGCTCAACATCCCCGTGCTGCACGGTGTCGACCGCAAGGACCTCGCACTCAAGGAGTGGTGCGAGGAGCAGTCGATCCCGCCCGAGCGGGTCCTCTACGCCGGCAACGACGTCAACGACCTGCCCTGCTTCGGGCTCGCCGGCTGGCCGGTGGCCGTCGCGAGCGCCCACGACTCCGTACGGGCCGCGGCCCGCGCCGTCACCACCACCCCGGGTGGCGCCGGCGCGATCCGGGAGATCGCCGCCTGGCTCCTCGGCCCCGGCCTCACCAACACGTCCTCCCTCCCTGCCTCCTCCCTCAGCACGTCCTCCCGCAACACCCCGAGCACCCCGGGCACGCCTGCCCCCACGCTCAACACCCCGATCCCGTAAGGAACCCCGCATGAACTCCCGTCTGCGCGTCCTCGGCGGCAAGATCGCCGGCCCCGGCCACCCCGTCTACATCACCGGCGAGATCGGTATCAACCACAACGGCGACCTGGAGAACGCCTTCGCGCTCATCGACGCCGCCGCCGACGCCGGCTGCGACGCGGTCAAGTTCCAGAAGCGCACCCCGGAGATCTGCACCCCGCGCGACCAGTGGGACATCGAGCGCGACACCCCCTGGGGCCGGATGACGTACATCGACTACCGGCACCGCGTCGAGTTCGGTGAGGACGAGTACGGCGCCATCGCCGAGCACTGCGCGAAGCGCGGTATCGACTGGTTCGCCTCCCCGTGGGACACCGAAGCCGTCGCGTTCCTCGAGAAGTTCGACGTACCGGCCCACAAGGTCGCCTCCGCCTCGCTCACGGACGACGACCTGCTGCGCGCCCTGCGTGCCACCGGCAGGACGGTCATCCTGTCCACCGGGATGTCGACGCCGAAGCAGATCCGGCACGCCGTCGAGGTGCTCGGCAGCGACAACATCCTGCTCTGCCACGCCACCTCGACCTATCCGTCCAGGGCCGAAGAGCTCAACCTGCGCGTGATCAACACCCTGATGCGCGAGTACCCGAACGTCCCGATCGGCTACTCGGGCCACGAGACCGGTCTCCAGACCACCCTGGCGGCCGTGGCCATCGGCGCCGCGTTCGTGGAGCGTCACATCACCCTCGACCGCGCCATGTGGGGCTCCGACCAGGCCGCGTCCGTCGAGCCCGGTGGTCTCCAGCGCCTGGTCCGCGACATCCGCACCATCGAGACCGCTCTCGGTGACGGGGTCAAGAAGGTGTACGAGTCCGAGCTCGCCCCGATGAAGAAGCTGCGGCGCTTCGCGGGCGTCGTCGCCGAGACCGAGCAGACAGGCGACACCGAGCAGGCGGGCCGGTCCCAGCAGCTCGAAACGGTCGCGGTCTGACGACCATGGACCTCGCCTTCGTCGAGAGCCCGGTCCAGCTCCTGAACGTCCTGGAGTGGGCCCACACCAGGACGTCCGGCCTGCTGCACGGCATTCCGGCGCAGCCGAAAGGACCGGGCTCGGCCGGAAGCGGCGGGACGGCACACGCGCTCACCGTGGTGGTGCTGTCCCCCACCGACCCCATGTCGCGCGGTCAGCTGCGCCGGATGGCGGAGCTCGCCCGCGACGAAGGCGTCACGGTCCGCTGGCAGGAGGCGCGCGCTCCGGGAGCCGGCGCGCCCCTGCGCACGGTCCGGGAACTGGCGCCGCTGCTGCGCGGGGCGCGGCGGGTCGTCGTGGGCGATCCCTTCTCGCGCTATGTGCAGCTCCTGCTGGCCCTGGTGGGCACCAAGGACCTGACGGTCGTGGACGACGGCACCGCCACCATGGAGTACGTCGCCCAGGTGGCCAGGGGCGAGCGCCTGGTGCGCTGGCACCGCCGCGGGCGGCGTGGGGCGCGAGAGCTGGCGCTGGCGCCGGTCTCGGCCGTCGCGCGCCGCAGGCTCTCGCCGTCCACCGCCCGCGAGGTCGAGGTGTTCACCGCGATGCCCGTGGACCCACCGGAGGGGATCCGGGTGAGGGCCAACACCTTCGCCTGGACCCGCGCCCGGTTCGGACCGCCGCGCCTCACCCGGGGCGCCGACCTGGTCGGCACCTCGCTGGTGGAGACGGGCGTGGTCGACCCGGCGCGGTACGAGGAGGCCGTCGCCGCGCTCGCGGCGCGGCACGGGGCCACCCGCTACTTCGCCCACCGCCGCGAGAGCACCGGGAAGCTGCGCCGGCTCGCAGCCCGCACCGGCCTGGAGATCGTGCGCCCGGATCTCCCGCTGGAGCTGATCGCACGGCGCGGCCCGATCGGGCGCACGGTCCTGAGCTTTCCCTCGACCGTCGTGCACACCCTGCCGCTGGCCCTCGCGGGTACGGAGGTGGCGGTCGCGGTGTGCGACATCGCGCCCGAGTGGCTCAGGGACACCGCCTCACCGCGCGCCCAGGGCTTTCTCGCGGGAGTCACAGGCACCGCCCGTGGTGTGCACCGCATCGGAGCCCCTGCCTGACGGGCCCGGCGACGACGGGCACCTGTGCCCGGTGTCCACATCGTGGGCCGCACGATGCCGAATCGCGTGAGCTTACCCACACGGAGGGAGGGCTATGCGTCGTCAGGCGTGGTTTCTTTCCCCTATTGGCTGAACTTTTGTTGATCTCGAGTTAGTTGGGACGCGAAGGGGCCTACCCTTCAACGGGTGAGCCAGTTGATGTCCCGTGACCCTGATGCCGACCTGACCGGCGCAGTCCGACTGCCCGGCACACTGTCCGACGCCCTGCGCACGGAACTGATCCACTTCCGCCGGGACCTGCACATGCACCCGGAGCTGGGGAACCAGGAGTTCCGTACCACCGCCGCGATCAAGGCGCGGCTCGAGGCAGCGGGGCTGCGTCCCCAGGTACTGGCGACCGGCACGGGACTCATCTGCGACGTGGGCACCTGGGACGGTGTCCGCCCCATGCTCGCACTGCGCGCCGACATCGACGCCCTGCCCATCCCGGACACCAAGGCCGGGGTCCCGTACCGCTCGACCGTCCCGGACCGCGCCCACGCCTGCGGTCACGACGTGCACACGACCGCCGTGCTCGGCGCCGGTCTCGTACTCGCCGAGCTCGACCGGCAGGGCCTGCTGCCCCATCCCGTGCGGCTGCTCTTCCAGCCCGCCGAGGAGGTGCTCCCGGGCGGCGCCGCCGACGCGATCGCATCCGGGGTGCTGGACGGGGTCGGCAGGATCATCGCGGTGCACTGCGACCCGCGGGTCGACGCGGGCCGGATCGGGCTGAGGGTGGGGCCCATCACCTCCGCCTGCGACCGGCTGGAGGTCACCCTCGACGGACCGGGCGGCCACACTGCCCGTCCGCACCTCACCACGGACCTGGTCACCGCGGCGGCGAAGGTCGTCACCGAGGTTCCCGCGGTGCTGGCCCGACGCGTCGACGCCCGCGCCGGTCTCGCCCTGACCTGGGGACGTATCGAATCCGGCCACGCCTGCAATGTCATTCCGCAGCACGCGGAGCTGGCCGGCACCGTGCGCTGCCTGGACCTGCACGCCTGGCGGGACGCCCCCGACCTGGTGCACGCGGCGATCGACGAGGTGGCCACGCTGCACCGGGCCAAGTCGCAGATCAACTACATCCGCGGGGTCCCCCCAGTGGTCAACGACCCCGTGGTGACCGAGCTGCTGCACGAAGCCCATGCCGCGCGCCGGGGCGTGCCGGCGATCGAGGACACCGAGCAGAGCCTCGGCGGCGAGGACTTCTCCTGGTATCTGGAGCATGTGCCGGGCGCGATGGCCCGGCTCGGGGTGCGCCCGCCGGGGTCCGCTGCCAGGCTTGACCTGCACAGGGGGGATTTCGATGTGGACGAGGAGGCGATCCGTGCGGGTGTGGAGCTGTTCACGGCCGCTGCCCTGCTCGACGCACGGCGGTCCTAGGTCCTGTCCGAGCGGACCTGGCCACCGCTCGCGGAGTGAGCTGCCGGGTAGCGCGTGCCACAGGAAACACGCAGGTCGCCCTGGGTCTGGCCACCTCGGCACGGTTCGTCGTGCCGGCCGATTTTTGGACACCGTTCGTAATCGGACAGTTCATCTGAGGTTCGTCCTACGCGACGATCCGATAACGGCTGTCGAACACGTCTTTACCTGACATCTACGCGCGTTACGATCGCGGAAAACCAGCGCCGGAAGTGGCGCTTTCGGTCAGGTTTAGAAGGAGCCTCCCAGTGCGCCGGATCACCAGGATCGCCACCGTGGGCATCGCGTCCGCGGCTCTTGCACTGTCCGCCACCGCGTGTGGCGGCAAGAAGTCGTCCGACGCGGGCGCGGACAGCGGCACCAGCGGCAAGCAGATCAAGGCCGCTCTCGCCTACGACATCGGTGGCCGCGGCGACCAGTCGTTCAACGACGCCGCCTTCGCGGGCCTCGAGAAGGCCGAGAAGGACCTCGGCGCCAAGGGCACCGAGGCCGAGCCCAGCGAGGGCGAGGGTGACCCCGACAAGGTCCAGCGCCTCACCGCGCTCGCCCGCGCCGGCAACAACCCGGTGATCGGTGTCGGCTTCGCGTACGCCACGGCCATCGCCGAGGTCGCCCCGAAGTTCCCGAACACCACCTTCGGCCTGATCGACGACACCTCGAAGACCGGCAAGAACATCGCCAACCTGGTCTTCAACGAGGAGCAGGGCTCGTACCTGGCCGGCGTCGCCGCCGCCAAGGTCACCAAGTCCAACACCGTCGGCTTCATCGGTGGCGTCGAGACCCCGCTGATCAAGAAGTTCGAGGCGGGCTTCGTGCAGGGCGTCAAGGACACCAAGAAGGGCGTCAACGTCAAGGTCCAGTACCTGACGCAGCCGCCGGACTTCGGTGGCTTCTCCAAGCCCGACCTGGGCAAGGCCGCGGCTGAGGGCCAGATCGACGCGGGCGCCGACGTGGTCTACGCCGCCGCCGGTCTCGCCGGCTCCGGCTCGATCGAGGCCGCCGCCAAGGCCAAGAAGTGGGCCGTCGGCGTCGACTCCGACCAGTACAGCCAGAAGGGCCTGTCGGCCTACAAGGAGCACATCCTCACCTCGGTGACCAAGGACGTCTCCGGCGCCGTCTACAACCTGATCAAGTCGGTCAAGGACGGCAAGGCGCAGTCCGGCGAGGTCCGCTACGGCCTCGACAAGGACGGCGTGGGCCTGGCCACCTCCAACCCGGCCTACACCAAGCTGTCCGATGTGACCGCCGCCGTCGAGAAGGCGAAGGCCGACATCATCGCCGGTAAGATCACGGTCAAGACCGCTCCGTAACGTGCGGCTCTGACCTTGGGGCCCCAAAACCCCGGTCCGATGGGTTCGGAGAGTGCTGGAGACAGCACTCTCCGGACCCCGGATCAGGTTCTGGCCAAGGCTTTTTGCTCTTTGGTACTGCTACGCGCGTAGAACACTCTCCGGCGCGATAATTTCGCTCCACCCCCTGCTCGCGACAGCCTCCTTGCCCTGCCCGCTCCCTCTCTCGCCAAGGAGAGTGCGTCATCAACGCGTCCAGTCCGTCAACGCCGCCGGCTGTAGAACTGCGCGGCATCACCAAGCGCTTCCCCGGCGTCGTCGCCAACCACGACATCGACATCACGATCCGCAAGGGCACGGTCCATGCCCTTGTCGGTGAGAACGGTGCCGGCAAGTCGACCCTGATGAAGATCCTCTATGGCATGCAGAAGCCGGACGAGGGCACCATCACCGTCGACGGCACCCAGGTCAGCTTCCACAGTCCTGCCGACGCCATCGCGGCCGGTATCGGCATGGTGCACCAGCACTTCATGCTGGCCGACAACCTCACGGTGCTGGAGAACGTCGTTCTCGGCGGCGAGAAGCTCTACGGCATCGGTGCCAAGGCGCGCAAGAAGATCAAGGAGATCTCGGACGCGTACGGCCTCAACGTCCGTCCCGACGTTCTGGTCGAGCAGCTCGGTGTCGCCGAGCGCCAGCGCGTGGAGATCCTCAAGGTCCTCTACCGGGGTGCCCGCACCCTGATCCTCGACGAGCCGACCGCCGTGCTCGTCCCGCAGGAGGTCGACGCGCTCTTCGACAACCTGCGCGAGCTCAAGGCCGAGGGCCTCACCGTCATCTTCATCTCCCACAAGCTGGGCGAGGTGCTGTCCGTCGCCGACGACATCACCGTCATCCGCCGTGGCACCACGGTCGGCACCGCCGACCCGCGCACCACCACGCCGAAACAGCTCGCTGAGCTGATGGTCGGCAGCGAGCTGCCCTCGCCGGAGACCCGTGAGTCCACGGTCACCGACGTGCCGATGCTCAAGGTGAACGATCTGCGGCTGGCGGAGACCGACCCCGAGGGCATCGTCCGCGAGGTCCTGGGCGGCATCAGCTTCACCATCCACAAGGGCGAGGTCATGGGCATCGCCGGTGTGGAGGGCAACGGCCAGACCGAGCTGATCGAGGCCCTGATGGGCATGCGCGACCCGGACGGCGGTGTGATCACCCTCGGCGGCGCCGACATCTCGCACGTCCCGACCCGCAAGCGCCGTGAGGACGGCATCGGCTACATCCCCGAGGACCGCCACCGGCACGGTCTGCTGCTGGAGTCCCCGCTCTGGGAGAACCGTATCCTCGGCCATGTGACCGAGCGCCCCAACAGCAAGCGGGGCGTGCTCGACCTCAAGGCCGTGCGCAAGGACACCGAGCGGATCGTGCGTGAGTACGACGTCCGCACCCCCGGTATCGAGGTCACCGCGGCCTCCCTGTCCGGCGGCAACCAGCAGAAGCTGATCGTCGGCCGCGAGATGAGCCACAACCCCAAGCTGCTCATCGCCGCCCACCCCACCCGCGGTGTGGACGTCGGCGCTCAGGCGCAGATCTGGGACCAGATCCGTGAGGCGCGTCGTGAAGGCCTGGCGGTGCTGCTGATCTCCGCCGACCTGGACGAGCTCATCGGGCTCTCCGACACCCTGCGGGTGATGTACCGCGGCCGTCTGGTCGCGGACGCCGACCCCGCCACGATCACCCCGGAGGAGCTGGGCTCGGCCATGACCGGCGCTGCCACCGGCCACCTTGAGCACGACGAGAACGGTGAGGGCCGATGAAGAAGTTCGACAAGGACCGGCTGCTCCTGGGCATCGCCGGCCCGGCGCTCGCCCTGGTCGTGGCCTTCCTGCTGACCACGGTGGTGCTGGTGGTCTCGGGCCTCGACCCCTTCCAGCCGTACGCGCTGATGGTCGACCAGATCGAGTACACCGATGTGCAGGTCCTGGTCCTCAACCAGACCGGCATCTACTACCTCGCCGCGCTCGCCGTAGCCATCGGCTTCCGGATGAACCTCTTCAACATCGGCGTCGACGGCCAGTACCGCCTCGCGGTCATGATGGCGGCCGTCGTCGGTGCGGCGGTGGACCTGCCCGGTCCGCTGCACATCCTGCTGATCGTGATCGTCGCGATGCTCGTCGGCGCCCTCTGGGCCGGTATCGCGGGCATCCTGAAGACCACCCGCGGGGTCAGCGAGGTCGTCTCCACGATCATGCTGAACGCCATCGCGACCAGCCTGATCGCCTGGATGATCCTGCCCGCCAACTTCGGTGTGCAGGAGAAGGGCTCCAACGACCTGACCACCGGCATGATCGCCGAGTCCGCCTGGTTCCCGGGTCTGGAGCTCGAAGGCGGCACGGTCTACGGTTTCACCTTCATCGCCTTCGCGCTCGGCATCGTCTACTGGTTCGTGCTCAACCGCACGCGCTTCGGCTTCGACCTGCGCGCCACCGGCGCCAGCCAGTCCGCCGCCCAGGCGAGCGGTGTCAACGCCAAGAAGATGGTCATGACCGCGATGCTGATCTCCGGCGCGGTCGCGGGTCTGTCGGGCATGCCGATGCTGCTGGGCCAGACCCACACCTACAGCCTGAGCTTCCCGGTCGGTGTCGGCTTCACCGCCATCACCATCGCCCTGCTGGGCCGTAACAGCCCCCTCGGCATCTTCTTCGCCGCCCTGCTCATCGCCTTCCTGGAGAAGACGGCTGAGGGCCTTGGCCTTGAGGGCTACCCGAAGGAGATCGCGATGATCATGCAGGGTCTCATCGTGATCGCCGTGGTCGTCTCCTACGAACTCGTCCGCCAGTACGGGCTTCGCCGCCAGCAGCAGAAGGTCGGCGAGGAGCTTGCCGCTCAGGCTGCCCGTAAGAAGAAGGAGGGGGCCGCGGCATGAGCGAGTCCACCAGCACCGTCTCGGCCGCGGCGATCGCGCCGAAGAAGAACGGCGGAAGCCGCAAGCTGTCCCTGCCCGTCATCATGCTGATCATCGCGGGCGGTCTCGCGCTGTTCTCGCTGGTCCGGGTGATCAGCGGGGCCAATGACCTCACCTCCGTCGGCCAGGTCTCCGGCGCGCTCCAGCTCGCCGTGCCCATCGGTCTCGCCGGTCTCGGCGGTCTGTGGGCCGAGCGGGCCGGTGTGGTCAACATCGGCCTCGAGGGCATGATGATCCTCGGCACCTGGTTCGGCGCCTGGGCGGGCTACCAGTGGGGCCCGTGGACCGGCGTGATGCTCGGCATCGTCGGCGGCGCGATCGGCGGTCTGCTGCACGCGATCATGACGGTGACGTTCAACGTCAACCACATCGTCTCCGGTGTGGCCATCAACATCCTCGCCGTCGGTGTCACCCGCTACATCTCGGAGTTCACCTTCGCCGAGGCCGAGGGCGGCTCCTCCAAGCAGTCCCCGCGTATCGAACGGATCCCTGACATCACCGTCCCCGGGCTCTCCGACGCACTGGGCGATCTTCAGGCCAAGCACTGGTTCTTCGTGTCCGACCTCGCCGGCGTGCTCGGCGGTCTGGTCACCAACCTGTCGGTGCTGACCGTCGTCGCCATCCTTCTGGTCCCCGCGACCTGGTGGATCCTGTGGCGCACCGGCTTCGGGCTGCGGCTGCGGTCCTGCGGTGAGAACCCCGTCGCCGCCGAGTCCCTCGGCGTCAACGTCTACAAGTACAAGTACATCGCCGTGATCATCTCCGGCGGGATGGCCGGCCTCGGCGGCGCCTTCCTCGCGATCGTCTCCACGGGCATCTACCAGGAGGGCCAGACCGGTGGCCGCGGTTACATCGGTCTCGCCGCGATGATCTTCGGAAACTGGATGCCGGGCGGACTGGCGCTGGGCGCCGGGCTCTTCGGCTTCACCGACAGCCTCAAGCTGCGCGGTGGCGCGGAGAACGTCCACGCCATGCTGCTGCTGCTGGCGATCCTGCTGGTGCTGGCCTTCGCCTGGCAGCTCTACAAGAAGAAGCACTGGCAGGCCGCGATCTGCCTGGGCGTCTCCGCCCTGATGTTCGCCTGGTACGCGCTGACCAGCACGCTGCCCAGCCAGTTCGTGGACGCGGCGCCCTACGTCACCACGCTGCTGGTGCTGGCGTTGTCGGCACAACGCCTGCGTATGCCAAAGGCGGACGGAATGCCCTACAAGAAGGGCCAGGGCAAGTGACCTCCGCGTCCTCCCCGAGCCATGACGCCGCCGACGCCTTCGACTGGGAGGCCCTGCGGGAGGTGGCGCGGGACGCGATGTCCCGTGCGTACGCCCCCTACTCGGGCTACCCGGTCGGGGCCGCGGCCCGGGTCGACGACGGCCGCACGGTCGCCGGGTGCAATGTCGAGAACGCCTCGTACGGGCTCGGGCTCTGCGCCGAGTGCGGCCTGGTCTCGCAGCTCCAGGCCACCGGTGGCGGCCGGCTCACGCACTTCACCTGTGTGGACGGCAACGGCGACGTACTGATGCCGTGCGGGCGCTGCCGTCAGCTGCTGTACGAGTTCGGTGGACCCGGTCTGCTGCTGGAGACCGCCAAGGGCGTTCTCACGCTGGCCGAGATGCTGCCCCTGGCCTTCGGGCCCGAGCAGCTGGGCCCGGAGAAGCTCGGTTAGATCAGCGGCCCCTCCGCCCCCCAAGCGGAGGGGCCGCGGCACTTCTCGACACTCTCGAAACCTCCGTACCTCTGCTTCTGTATTTCCCGCACCACCCTGGTTCGTACCGGAAGGACCCCTCAGCACATGGACGCCATCTCCGTCATCCGCACCAAGCGCGAGCGAGGCGAGCTCACCCCCGAGCAGATCGACTGGGTCATCGACGCGTACACCCGTGGCGAGGTCGCCGACGAGCAGATGTCGGCGCTGGCCATGGCGATTCTGCTCAACGGCATGAACCGGGCCGAGATCGCCCGCTGGACCGCCGCGATGATCGCGTCCGGCGAGCGTATGGACTTCTCCTCGCTGTCCCGCCCGACCGCCGACAAGCACTCCACCGGCGGCGTCGGCGACAAGATCACGCTGCCGCTCGCCCCGCTCGTGGCCGCCTGCGGCGCGGCCGTGCCGCAGCTCTCCGGCCGCGGTCTGGGCCACACCGGCGGCACCCTGGACAAGCTGGAGTCCATCCCCGGCTGGCGGGCCCTGCTGTCCAACGAGGAGATGCTGAACGTCCTCGACACCACCGGCGCGGTCATCTGCGCGGCCGGTGACGGGCTCGCCCCGGCCGACAAGAAGCTCTACGCGCTGCGCGATGTCACCGGCACCGTCGAGGCCATCCCGCTGATCGCCTCCTCGATCATGTCGAAGAAGATCGCCGAAGGCACCGGGTCGCTGGTCCTGGACGTCAAGGTCGGCTCCGGCGCCTTCATGAAGACCATCGAGGACGCGCGTGAACTGGCCTCCACGATGGTGGGCCTCGGCACCGACCACGGGGTCAGGACCGTCGCCCTGCTCACCGACATGTCCACCCCGCTCGGCCTCACCGCGGGCAACGCGCTGGAGGTCCGCGAGTCCGTCGAGGTGCTCGCGGGCGGCGGCCCCCAGGACGTCATCGACCTCACCGTGGCGCTGGCCAGGGAGATGCTGGCCGCGGCGGGCATCAAGGACGCCGACCCGGCGAAGGCGCTCGCCGACGGCTCCGCGATGGACGTCTGGCGCCGCATGATCGCCGCTCAGGGCGGCGACCCGGACGCCGAGCTCCCCGTGGCCCGTGAACAGCATGTGATCACCGCCCCGTCGTCGGGTGTCCTCACCCGCCTCGACGCCTACGGCGTCGGCGTCGCCGCCTGGCGTCTCGGCGCGGGCCGCGCCCGCAAGGAGGACCCGGTCCAGGCGGGCGCGGGCATCGAACTGCACGCCAAGCCCGGCGAGCCGGTGACCGCGGGCCAGCGCCTGATGACGCTGCACACGGACACACCGGAGAAGTTCGCGTACGCCCTGAAGTCCCTGGAGGGCTCGTTCGACATCGCCTCGTCGGACACGGACTTCACGGCGAACCCCATCGTGCTGGACCGCATCGCGTGATCTGAGGCGGGCGGGGTCGCAGCGCCCGCGGCCGCTTCGGGTGAACGGGACCGGTGGACCCCACCGGTCCCGTTCGGCGTGCTGGGGTCGGTGCGGCACCGGCTGGGGAGACCGCCGTGAGCGGCGGGTGTCCGACTGTCCCTCCTGCCTCGCGGCCGGCACTGCGGCCGCGATGAGTTGTCGCCCCCACGCCGGTCAGATCCGATGTGGACAGCACTCGGCAGCCCCTCGTACTGGAACTGACCGGCCGCGTCACCCCGGCCGATGTGCCCCTGCTGTGTGCCTGGCTGAAGGCTGATGCCGAGGCCCGGGCCGGGCCGGGGGAGGCCGTCTGCGACGCCGCTCGGCTCACCGTGGCCGACCTGACCGCGGTCGAGGCCATCGTGCGGCTGCGGCTCACGGCCCGGCGTCTCGGGTGGGAGCTGCGGCTGTGCAACGCCGCTCCGGAGCTGCTCGGGTTGCTGGAACTGGTCGGTCTGGGCGAGGCCCTCCTCAGCCCTCCGCCTCCGCGCTGAGCCGAGCGGGCAGCCCGAACAGCGGGAACCAGCGCTTGGTGTCCAGGAAGAAGTCCATCCCGCCGACCTTGCCGTCCCTGACCTCCAGGACGATCAGCGCCCAGGGCTCGTATCCCTCGCCCGACCGGCTCGGGTGGTATTGCGCGAAGGCCGGGGAGCCGTTGGCCACGGTCGGCAGGAGGCGGGAGCCACGGCAGCCCTCGCCGACGCCCAGCATCCAGCCGACGATGTCGTCATGGCCGCGCAGCCACAGGTCGTACGGCGGCATGGACATGGTGGCGTCCTCGTGCAGCAGCGCGGTCAGTGCCTTCATGTCGTAGCCCTCGAAGGCCGCGACGTAGCGCTCCAGCAGCCGCCGCTGCTCCTCGTCCAACGGATCGGACCGGTCGGACGCCGTGGGCGACTGCTCCGCGAGGGTGGCGCGGGCACGCTGGAGGGCGCTGTTGACCGAGGCGACGGAGGTGCCCAGCAGCTCGGCGACCTCCGCCGCCTTCCAGGCCAGCACCTCCCGCAGGATGAGCACGGCACGCTGCCTGGGCGGCAGATGCTGGAGCGCCGCGACGAACGCGAGCCGGATGGACTCCCGCTCGACGGTCCGGTCGGCCGGATCGGCCACCGAAGGCAGCACCCGCCCGTCCGGCACCGGCTCCAGCCAGGTGAGCTCCGGACGGGCGCTGAGCTGGGCCTGGGCCACCGGGGTCGGCGCGGACAGGTCCATCGGGCGGGCCCTGCGACTGCCCGCGCTCAGCATGTCCAGGCAGACGTTGGTCGCGATCCGGTACAGCCAGGAGCGCAGGGACGATCTGCCCTCGAACTTCTCGAGGCCCTTCCAGGCGCGCACCATCGTGTCCTGCACGGCGTCCTCCGCCTCGAAGGCGGAGCCCAGCATGCGGTAGCAGTAACCGGTCAGCTCCGTGCGGTATCCCTCGAGCCGGGAATCCAGATCCTGCGTCATCAGGTCCACCCCTGTCGCCGGTCCGTACAAGCTCTTCGGACGCTACAGGAGGGGGCTGACAACGGAGGTTCAGGTCCCGGGCTTGCGCCCGTACACGTAAACGTCGTCCCCGTTCTTCAGCAGGCTCCAGTACGCCTTCGCGTCCGCCGGCCGCATGTTGACGCAGCCGCCCGAGCCCGGCGGGTTGTACATGCTCTTGGTGACCGAGTGGAAGGCCTGCCCGCCGTCGAAGAACTGCGAGTACGGCATCCACACCTTGTAGAGCGTCGACCAGTGCTTGATGCTGCGGTAGTAGACCTTCTTCGCTCCGGTCCTGGTCTCCGCGCCGTCCCGCCCGGTGCGTACCGGCACCGGCCCGTACTTCAGCTTCGCCCCGTCCTGTATCCAGCTGAGCTGCCGGGTGAGGTCGACACAGGCGATGCGCCCCTTGTTCGTCGGGCACGCCCCGGACTTGTTCGGGTTGGTGCCCGCGGCACGCTGGGCGAGGATCGTGTTCATCGTGCGCCAGGTGACCGGTCCCGCGTAGCCGATCGTCGGGGTGATCGCGTGCCAGCGCTGGAAGGTCTGGATCGCCTTGCAGTCGGCGGGGGACTGCCGTCCGTCGACGGGGCGGCCCATGAACTTCTCGACCTGCTTCTGGTACGGCCCTGTTGATGTGGTGCAGGACGCCGCCTGGGCGGGGGCGGCGCCGAGTGAGAGGGTCAGGGGCACCAGCAGTCCGCTGATGCCCACGGCTGCGACGGCCCGTCTCCGGCCCGTTCTCGCATGCTCAGTTCCACGTCCACGTTCCACGGTTACCAACTCCCCAGTACGCGCGCTGCGGTTGCTCTGACCTATGCGACGCGTACGGGGGGCCGGCGGTTGTGGTATTTACGAACGGATTTCGGCGAACACCGGCCTTCGGCCCGGGTTCCGGCCCAGCCGCCGGCGCTGCTCGCGCTGCTGCGCGGCACGGGCCGCGTACGACCCGTACAGCGTGACCGACACGACGCCGAGCACGGCCAGCAGCCCGAGCAGCACCGTCCCGGCCCAGCCACCGGAGTGGAAGGCGATCGCCCCGAGCGTGCCACCCGCGCTGCTGCCCAGGTAGTACGCCGACTGGTACAGCGCGGACGCCTGGGCGCGGCCGGTCTTCGCGGTGCGGCTCACCGAGGAGGAGGCGACTGCGTGGCCGGCGAAGAAGCCCGCGGTGATCAGCACCAGGCCGGTCAGCACGGCGGTCAGCGAGTCCGCGAGCGAGAGCAGCAGCCCCGCCGCCGTGGTCCCGACCGCGAGGTACAGCGCACCGCGCCGGCCGAGGCGGCCGACCAGCTTGCCTGCCGCGGCGGAGGAGACCGTACCGACCAGGTACACCAGGAAGACGGAGCCGACGATGCCCTGGGGCAGGCCGAAGGGGTCGCCGACCAGCCGGTAGCCGATCACCGTGTAGACCGCGCCGAACACGGTCATGAACAGCGCGCCGATGACGTACAGCCGCATCAGCAGCGGGTCGGAGAGGTGCCCGCGTACGGTGCGCGCGAGGGTGCGCGGGTCGAGCGAGCCGGGGGTGAAGTGCCGGGCCCGCGGCAGCAGCAGCCGGAAGGCCACCGCGCACACCAGTGCCATCACCCCGACCGCGGCGAGCGCCGCGCGCCAGCCCCAGAGCTGTGCGACCCAGCCGGTCACGATCCGGCCGCTCATGCCGCCGATGCTGTTGCCCGCCACGAAGAGGCCGATCGCCGCGACCAGTGCCCTCGGCCGCACTTCCTCGGCGAGATACGCCATCGCGGACGCGGGCAGACCGGCGAGTGCGGCGCCCTGGACCGCGCGCAGGGCGATCATCCACTCGAGGTTCGGTGCGAGCGGCACCAGCGCGGCGATGGCGACGGCGACCACCAGGGAGACCGTCATCAGCCGCGCCCGTCCGAAGCGCTCGGACAGCGCGCTCAGCGGCAGTACGCACAGAGCCAGTGCGGCGGTGGCCGCGGAGACCGTCCAGCTGGCCGCGCTCGCGGTCACCCCGAAGTCGGTGGAGATGGCGGGGAGCAGGGCCTGGGTGGAGTAGAGGAGGGCGAAGGTCGCGAGGCCCGCGGTGAAGAGCGCGAAGCTCATGCGGCGGTAGCCGGGCAGACCCGGGGCGAGCTGGGGGGACGGCGAGGTGAGGGCACCCACGGCCGTGGGCGCCCCGGTACTTGCGGAAGGCATGTCTCGAAGGTATGCATGCGCCTTTGATGCGTCCAATGCATGGAACGGCTTTAATCGTTCCCATGGTGCATGAATACAGGTCAGGGCATCGCGTGTCGCACAACAGTTACGAAGAAGACATGAGGCTGCTGCTCGCTCCGCGCCTCGCATACTTCTCGGGAGTCGCCCGCCATGAGCATGTGACCCGTGCCGCACAGGAGCTCGCCGTGCCCCAGTCCACGCTCTCGCGTGCCATGGTCCGGCTCGAGGACGACCTCGGCGTCGCGCTCTTCACCCGCAAGGGCCGTACGGTGTCGCTGACTCCCGCGGGCCGCACCTTCCTCACCGCAGTGGAGCGCGCCCTCGCCGAGGTCGAACGGGCGGCCGAGTCGGTACGGGCCGACGCCGACCCGTCCGCGGGCAAGGTCGCCTTCGGCTTTCTGCACACCATGGGCAGCGAGACCGTACCGGAGCTCATCCGCGCCTTCCGCGTCGACCATCCCCGGGTGCGTTTCACCCTCGTCCAGAACTATGGCGAGGCGATGATCGAACGCCTGCGCTCCGGGGAGCTGGACCTGTGCCTGACCTCCCCGGTGCCGGACGAGCCCGACCTCGTCGCCCGGCGCCTGGACGAGCAGCGCCTGCGGCTCGTGGTCCCCGACGAGCACCGCCTGGCATCGCGCAAGCGCATCCGGCTCGCGGAGGCGGCGGACGAGACCTTTGTGACCCTGGAGCCCGGTTACGGTCTGCGGCGTATCACCGACGCACTCTGTGCCGAGGCGGGTTTCAAACCCCGTGTCGCCTTCGAGGGTGAGGAGGCCGAAACCCTGCGCGGCCTGGTCGCCGCGGGCCTTGGCGTCGCACTGCTCCCGCCGCCCGCCGTCCCCCGCCCGGGCGTCGTCGAGCTGACGGTCACGGCCCCGCGTGCGGTACGCGAGATCGGCGTCGCCTGGCTCGACGGACACGAGGACACGGTCCCGGTGGCCGCCTTCAAGAAGTTCCTGCTGTCGCGCAGGGGCAAGCTGCTGCCTGACTGAGCCGCACCCCGGTCCGTCCGCGCCGACGAAGCCCGTCACTCCCGCTCCCGGACAGGCCACGGTCACCGAGCCGGCCGAGCTCGACTACCGGTGAATCCTCGGCGGGCTCCAGTGCCTGTTCCGCAGCGAACGTCCGAACCCCGCCGCCAGCGGCATCCGCAGCCCCAGGGGCGGCGGCGCCGCGAGCGCGTCCGCCACCGGACGTGCGAAGGCCCGCGAGAACAGCGCGCCGAGTACGAAATCCGCTGCCAGGGCCTGCACTTCGGCCTTGTACTGGCGCAGGGAATGGCCGTCGGAGTGGACCTCGAAGCGGCAGGTGTCCCGGTTGGCCTTCTTGGCCCGCTCCGCAAGACGGTAGGAGAGCTCCGGGTCGATACGGGCGTCATTGGTGCCGTGCACGAGCAGGACCTGGCGGCCCGTGAGCTGCTTCACCGGTTCGGGCTGCGCGGCGACATCGTCCTCCGGCAGCCAAGGGGCGAGCGCCAGCACGGAGTTGACGGCCGCATGCCCTGCGGCGTGCAGCGCGGCCCGGCCGCCCATGCCGCGCCCGGCCAGACACACGGGGACGTCCCCGTAGCGCCGTACCGCCTCGTCCGCGGCCCAGGAAGCGTCCCGCGCGAGCTGTGCCTCCGCGCCGTTCCAGCCACGGCCCCGGTAGCGCACCACATGCGCCACCAGACCGTCCCGCTGCCCCGCCCGCGCCAGTGACCTGGCCAGGGGCAGCGCCGCGGCGTGCGACACCGCCGAGGGGCCGCGGGCCGACTCCGGTTCTCCGTCGGGCAGCAGCAGCACCACCCCGCTCACGGCGCCGTCCGCCGCGGCGGGACCCGACACCGTGCCCCTCACCGGCCGTCCCAGCCTCGCCTCGGCTGCTGATCCGCCTTCTCGCGCCGCGTTCGCCTCGAGGCGGGCCCATGTTCTCGCCCGGGGCTCCGCACCGGCTGAACGCCCCCACCGCCGGGGCAGTGCGTGGTGTGCCATGGCAGAACAGTCTCAGAAGTACACGTGTACTCCACCCGTCCGCACGGTCACTGTTACGTATCGACCCGTGATTCGTGTAGCTCCCTTCTACGCGCGTAGGGATTACAGTGCCGAGATGAAGAGCCAGACCACGCATGTGTCATCCCGGGGAACGGCCCCGGGGCCCGAGAGGCCCACCGCGGACCAGATCCGCCGCGCCCCGAAGGTGCTCCTCCACGACCACCTCGACGGTGGACTGCGCCCCGGCACGATCGTCGACCTCGCCCGCGACGCGGGCTATGACGCGCTGCCCGAGGCTGAACCCGACAAGCTCGGCATCTGGTTCCACGAGGCCGCCGACTCCGGCTCGCTGGAACGCTACCTGGAAACGTTCGCCCATACGTGTGCCGTGATGCAGACCCGCGACGCCCTCAAGCGGGTGGCCGTCGAATGCGCCGAGGACCTCGCCGAGGACGGCGTGGTCTACGCGGAGGTGCGTTACGCACCCGAGCAGCACCTCGAAGCCGGACTGACCCTCGAAGAGGTCGTCGAAGCCGTCAACGAGGGCTTCCGCGAAGGCGAACGCCGCGCCCGCGCGAACGGTCACCGCATCCGCGTCGGCGCCCTGCTCACGGCGATGCGGCACGCGGCGCGCGCCTTGGAGATCGCCGAACTCGCCAACGGCTACCGGGACTCGGGCGTCGTCGGCTTCGACATCGCCGGTGCCGAGGCGGGCTTCCCGCCCACCCGTCATCTCGACGCCTTCGAGTACCTCAAGCGGGAGAACAACCACTTCACCATCCACGCCGGTGAGGCCTTCGGCCTGCCCTCGATCTGGCAGGCGCTCCAGTGGTGCGGCGCCGACCGGCTCGGCCACGGCGTGCGGATCATCGACGACATCGAGGTCGCCGAGGACGGCACGGTGAAGCTCGGCCGGCTCGCCGCGTACGTACGCGACAAGCGCATCCCGCTGGAGCTGTGCCCGACGTCCAACCTCCAGACCGGCGCGGCAGCCTCGTACGAGGAGCACCCGATCGGGCTGCTGCGGCGGCTGCACTTCCGCGCGACCGTCAACACGGACAACCGGCTGATGAGCAACACCAGCATGAGCCGCGAGTTCGAGGTGCTGGCCGAGACCTTCGGCTACACGCTCGACGACATGCAGTGGTTCACCGTCAATGCGATGAAGTCCGCGTTCATCCCCTTCGATGAACGTCTCGCGATGATCAGCGACGTGATCAAGCCTGGCTATGCGGAGCTGAAGTCCGAATGGCTGTTCCGGCAGACCGAGACCGCCGCGAGCAGTGAGATCTCGCGCGCCGGGGACTGAGCCGACGAGGGTGAGGGCCGGGCGCCGGGGGTGCCCGGCCCTCCGCTGAAAAAGAGGGGTGAAACATTCAGCCGGGGTTGACGCGTCGATCAGATGGAGGATGTCGCAAGCGACGCAACAGAGCGTGAAGGGGGAGGGCATGAGATCTGCCCGCGAGGACGGGTTCAGGGACTTCGCGGTCGGCCGCGCCGGACATCTCTACCGCTCCGCATGCCTGTTGACCAGCGGTGACACCCATCTCGCCGAGGATCTCGTGCAGGAGACACTGGGCCGGATGTACGCGATGTGGGGCCGGATCGCCCGGATCGACAATCCCGCGGCCTACGCCCAGACCGTGCTCGTACGCACCTTCCTCAGCCACCGCAGGCTGCGCTCGGCAGGGGAGCGGCCGCTGGGGGAACTGCCCGACACCGCCCTCAGCCGCAGCGATGACCCGACGTTGAGGATCGCGCTGCTGGACGCGCTGGGACAGCTCCCGCCCAAGGACCGTGCCGTGGTGGTGCTCCGGTACTGGGAGGACCGCACCGTCGAAGAGACCGCTGACGCGATGCACGTCAGCTCCGCGGCCGTTCGCACCCGTTCGACCCGCGCCCTGGCCCGGCTGCGTGAGCGGCTGGGCAGCAGCCGCTCCGAACTGGCCACGACTCCTTAGCCCTCGTCCCTCAACCCCTTTCACGTTCGGCCCAGATCAGGAGCTGGTGGTTCCGCATGCCCTTTGAAGACGAACTCGGCAAGGTGCTCCAGGACGCGGGGGGCACGTTCACCGGGGACCACCGCGTCCTCGTCACAGGCGGCCTGGCCCGGGGCCGCCGCCGGGTGGCCCGCCGCCGCGCGGGCATCGCGGCCGGAAGCGCGCTGGCCGTGGCGCTGGTCGCCACCGGTGGGGCGTACCTGACGGATGGCGGGCGCACCGACGAATCCGCCGCGAAATTCAGGCCCTCCGGGGACTACGGGCACTTCGCGATCACCGCCGAAGAGATCGGCGACATCCTGGAGAACGCCATGGGCAGGACCGGGATCGGCGTCGTGAAACCCCACGTCGAGAGTTCGGGCAGCACCGACGCGGCCGAAGCGGCGACCGCCTCCATCGTCTTCGACACCGGCTTCGGCGAGGAGAAGGTCACCCTGTCCGTGCGTCGTGTCGACCCGGCGGACGCCGCGGTGAAGGCGCTGCTCGTCTGCCCGGACGCGAAGAGCTCACCGTACGAGGAGTGCACCAACCAGCCAGGCGACCGTGCCGTGAAGGGCTACACGGAAGCGGGCAAGGCCGGTGGCGTCAAGAAGTGGGAGGTCACCACCCTCTCCCCGAACGGCTACCTGATCGAGGCCGCCACCCAGAACGTGCAGGTGTCGGGGTCCGTGCCGCCCCAGGGTTCCAACCCGCGCATGAACCCGGGCAAGCTGCGCCATCTGGCGATGTTCGTCGACGGCTCCCTCACCCGCGACGGAGAGCCGAATGCCTTTGGCACGGTGGTCCCGGGTTCCCGAGCCGAACCGGGCGATGTACTGCCCATCCTCAAGTACCTGCTTCCCCGGCGGCTGACGGTGTACTCGGAGGGTGCGACCTTCGGGGGCGAGGGGCATGTGGTCGTGGCCGACGGAGACGGCAATCAGACCTACATCGAAGCGACCCGGATGGCGGTCATCACGATGAAGCGCGCCGAAGTGCTCCCCGACGGGACCAAGGTCGCCACAGGGAGCCTCCCGGGCAGCCAACCGGGTGTCGTCGGATTGCAGGTCGGCGTAAGCCGGGTGAACGGACTGGACATGATCGTCACGGCGTACAACGCCCCGACTCCGAAGTCCAGGAAGCAGGGCGACCAGCCGCTCATCACCCTGGACGAACTCAAGGCCATCGCGCTCAGCAGGACCTGGCTGACCGCCCGTTGACCGACGGCGTCCGCCCGTGTGTGAGGACCCCCACGGGGGTGAGGTCCGCACACACGGGCGGACGCCGTCGCCGTGCCGCTACCGGGCGGCGCCGATCCCGTGCATCACCGCGGCCGGGGTCGGCGCCCCCTGGGCGACGGCGTCCTCCCGGAGCACGGCCCCACGCTCTCTGCGGCCCCGCCCGGCGCCGGACGACGGGCGACCCGCGCGGCACCTGCGCCGCAGCCTGGCCCGGCTCGCGGGTACGACGGCGAGATGGGCCAGGGCCACGCCCGTGGTGTTCAGCAGCAGGGAGTCCACGTCGACCACCTGGCCCGGCACCCCGGTCTGGAGCAGTTCGATGGCCAGCGACAGCAGCGCGCCCGTCGCGACCGTGCGGGTCAGCGAGGCCCAGGGCGACACCATGAGCCGGCCCCCCGCCATCGGCAGCAGTATCCCGAGCGGGGCGAGCAGCAGCAGCCCCTCGCCGATCCGGTGCGCCGCCTCGACGGGACCCAGCGCCAGATCGGCTCTGATCCCGGCGAGCGGTTCCAGATTCGCCGCCGTCACCCACATCACATCGAGCGGGCGAAGCGTCAGCCACCCCACGAGTGCCAGATGTGCGAGGAGGAGTACGCTCCCCGCCACGCGGAAGCAGATGGCGGCGCTGCCGCCCGAACCTTGACGCTGCACGACCACCAAGACGTCACGACCGGCAGGATCGGTTCCGCCCCGTGGCGGATCCGTCGAGTGACCTTCCGGCGGCCGCCCGGCGATCCGTCAGGAGGCAGCGCCGGAAGCCTCCGGAGCTACCGGCGACAGCACCGACTCGGGACGCTCCTTCGCCGCCTCCGTGCAGCGGTAGGCGCGCGGGCCGTAGTCACCGGGGCCGCCCAGGACCACCCCGCCGCTCGCCACCGACGCACTGTCCGTGAACGTGCACACGATCTGCGCCAGCGCGGTCGGCGGCAGATCCACCGGCTCCCGGCTCAGGCGCAGGGTGCCCTTGGGGTCGCCGTCCCGGCCCTGCCGTACGGTCAGTGGGCCGCGCACGCTCGTGGTGAACCCGGCCTCCTCCTCGTCGGCCGACGGCGTCGCCTCCAGCGCGTCGAGGAGCGCGGAGGCAACGGCCACCCGATTGTCCACGGCCTTCTCGGGTACGGACACGGTGCGGTCCACGGCCTCCAGTGCCGACGTGCACACCAGGTACACCCGCACCGGCAGCGCCCCCGGCTGCTCCCGCGCGGACGACTCCTTCGAGGGCGGGGTGCAGGACATCCGCGAGGGCGCGGGCCCCGCGTCCACAGGTACGGATGTGGTCCTGATGCCGCAGCCCGCGACCGTACCCGCGAGCACGGCTGAGACCGCCACGGCCCGAACGGTACGCCGGGTCCGCAGCGCACGCGGCGCCCGTCGAATTGCTCCGGTCACTGCGTGTCGCCCGCCTCTCCCCGCTCCGCGTGGTCCCCGTTCTGTTCCCGGTCCACGTCGCAGCCGCCCTCGGCGGCGATACCGGAAGCGTCCCGCGGCAGCCTCAGCACGAACACCGCACCCCCGTCGCCGTCCGTCGTGTTCGCGGCGCTGATGCCGCCGCCGTGGATCAGGGCGTTCTCCATCGCGATGGAGAGACCGAGCCCACTGCCCTCCGAACGCGGCCGGGAGGCGCTGGCCTTGTAGAACCGGTCGAAGACATGGGGCAGCACCTCCTCGGGGATACCGGGGCCGTGGTCCCGCACCGCGATGACGAGCTCGTCCTTGCCTGCCCCGGTGTCACCCGTCCCGGCTGTTTCCGTGCGCACTGACACCCGTACGGGTGAACCGCCGTGTTTGAGCGCATTGCCGATCAGATTGGCGAGGATGACGTCGAGGCGACGCGGATCGAGCCGGGCCATGATGCCGCGTTCCGCGTCCAGTTCGACGGCGTCGAGCCAGGCGCGTGCGTCGATACAGGCGGTGACCTGGTCGGCCACATCGACATCGTCGAGTACGAGCCGGGCCGTACCGGCGTCGAAGCGGGTCACCTCCATCAGGTTCTCCACCAGGTCGTTCAGCCGCCGTGTCTCGCTCACCACCAGCTCGACGGCGGGCGCGATCATCGGGTCGAGGGTGTCCTGCTCGTCCTCCAGGACCTCCGTCACGGCGGTCAGCGCGGTCAGCGGGGTGCGCAGCTCGTGCGACATATCGGCGACGAAGCGCCGACTGGACTCCTCGCGGGCACTCATGTCCGCGACCTTCTTCTCCAGCGACTCGGCCGCGCGGTTGAACGTGTGCGACAGCTCGGCCAGTTCGTCGGTGCCGGACACATGCAGCCGGGTGTCCAGCTTGCCCTCGCCCAGCTGCCGGGCCGCCTCGCCGAGCCGGCGTACCGGCCGGAGCACCGTGGTCGCCGCCGCCTGCGCGATCAGTGCGGAGCCGACGAGCGCGAGGGCGGTGGCGATGCCCAGAGACCAGGCGAGCGAGTTGAGATCGGCCCGCTCCTGCTCCAGGGACTTGAACAGGTAACCGGTCGGACCGCCGCCGATGATCCGCGTACCACCCACCAGATACGGCGTGTTGCCGCGCTGGGTACGCAGCCAGAAGAGGTGGTACGGATACGAGTTGCCCGCTGTGGTCGCCTGCCGCTCGTTCACCGCGTCCCGCAGTGACTTCGGCACGTCGTCGAGCGTGAAGACATCCGGGTCCGAGGCCCCCGTGATCGGCTTGCCCGCCGCGCGCTCGCCGAGCAGCACCACGCTGTATCCGGCATCGTCGCCCGCCATCTGCTCGGCGGTGGTCTGGAGCTCGTTCTGCGTGGGCCGCGCGGGCAGCGAAGCGGCCCGGTTCTGCATCTCCTGCCGGAAGTCGTTCAGTGCCGAGTCCTGCGTACGGGTCAGTACGGCCTCGCGGTTGAGCCAGTACGCGATCGCCGAGGCGGAGACGGCGGCCGTCAGCGCGACCAGACCGAAGACGACGACGAGCCGCAGGCGCAGGCTGGTCCAGCCGAGCCCGGCGAGTATCGCCCTCTTCGCTCTCTCACCGGCTGTGCCGGCCGCGCCGACTGCGCCGGGTTTGCTCGCTGTGCCGGCCTGGGTCACTGAGGGACGTCCAGTCGGTAGCCCACGCCGCGCACCGTACGGATCAGGGTCGGTGACGACGGCACGTCCTCGACCTTCGCCCGCAGCCGCTGCACACACGCGTCCACCAGCCGCGAGTCACCCAGGTAGTCGTGCTCCCAGACGAGCCGCAGCAACTGCTGGCGCGACAGCGCCTGCCCCGGGCGGCGGCTCAGCTCCAGCAGCAGACGCAGCTCGGTGGGCGTGAGCTGGAGGTCCTCGCCGTTCTTGGTGACCGTCATCGCGGAGCGGTCGATCACCAGCGAGCCGAACGACGCCGAGTCCGTCGACTCACGCTCCCCGCGCCGCAGCACCGCGCGGATCCGGGCGTCCAGCACCCGGCCCTGCACCGGCTTGACCACATAGTCGTCGGCACCGGACTCAAGACCGACCACGACGTCGATGTCGTCGCTGCGCGCGGTGAGCAGGATGATCGGCAACTGGTCGGTGCGCCTGATGCGGCGGCACACCTCGAATCCATCGATGCCGGGCAGCATCACATCCAGCACGATCAGATCCGGCCGCTGCTCACGCAGCAGCTTCAGGCCGTCCTCGCCCGTCGCCGCGGTGGCCACACGGTGGCCCTGGCGTGACAGGGAGAGTTCGAGGGCCGTGCGGATGGCGTCGTCGTCCTCGATCAGCAACAGGAAAGGCACGGAGGCCATTGTGGCCCATGCAGGTGGCGTACTTCGACTGCCGGGCAGTACGTACCTGAGTCAGGGCTGTGCCCAGGCTGTGTGGAGGCCGTGTCCCCGGGCCCTGTGACAGCTCTGTGACAGTCGGCGGACACCGGCGTGAAGGTGCCCGGGCAAGCTCATCTCCACAAGGCCGGAAGGGCGGCCGGTACCAAGACTCCAACCGACGGGGGGCGCGCGATGAACGCACTGCACGGCACCACCTCTAGCGCAGTTGTCACGCGTCTGCACGACGTCGTGAGGAGCACGGAGAAGTCCGGCGTCGTGAACGGGCGGGGGTGCGTTCGCGGCGCCGGGCGCCAGCACAGGACTTCGACGGCATCCACGGCCTATATGGCGATCGTGGACGCCGGTACGGAGAGTGCGGGCGCTGACGCGACGGGGGCTGTGGCGGGTGCGGTGAACGCCGAGGCGGCGTTCACCGCGTACGTCCAGGAGCGCCGCGCCTCCCTGTACGCGACGGCCTACCACCTGACCGGTGACCGGTACGAGGCGGAGGACCTGCTGCAGAGCGCGCTCTTCTCGACCTACCGCGCCTGGGACCGGATCACCGACAAGGCGGCGGTCGGCGGCTACCTGCGCCGGACCATGACCAATCTGCACATCAGCGCGTGGCGCCGCCGCAAGCTGAACGAATACCCGACCGAGGAGCTCCCGGAGACGGCGGGCGAGACGGACGCGATGCGCGGCACGGAGCTGCGGGCGGTGCTGTGGCAGGCACTGGCCCGACTGCCCGAACTCCAGCGCACCATGCTGGTGCTGCGCTACTACGAGGGCCGCACCGATCCCGAGATCGCGGACATCCTCGACATCAGTGTCGGCACGGTGAAGTCGAGCATCTGGCGGTCGCTCCGCCGGCTGCGTGAGGACGAGGCCCTCAGCTTCGGCCGTGACGAGGAAGAGTCCTTCGGCGAACTGGTCGCCTGAGGGCAGTACGGGGGACGAGGTACCCACGGGGGATACGGGGGACCTCGACGGGGGGACACGGGGGAAGCACAGGGGCCTCAACGGGGGAAGTCCAGAGGACCCTACGGGGGAAGCACGGGGGAGCCGCAGGGATCACGGGGGATCTCGGCGGCGCGGGGAACACCACGGGCCGGCCAGGACGACATGTCCGGGCCGGCCCTGAGTGTGTGCGGAGCCGCAGGAGCCGAGCGGTACGTTCCGTTACGCGACTTCCGTCGCCCGCGCCTCGTGGCAGTGCCCCACCGCGGCGGCGGCGAGACGCCCGAGGGCCTCCTCCTTGCCGCAGGGGTGCGCGCCGAGGGCGCACTGACGGGCGACGATCGCCCGCTCCGCGCGCATCAGCCGCCAGCCACGACGCAGCAGGAACGGTACCGACTTGCGACCCTCGCGCAGATCGCGCAGCAGACGGCGCCGGAAGGTGGTCGAGGGCCGCCCGCGCAGACACAGCGCATCGGCGAGCAGCCCGAGCTCCTGGCAGTGACGCACGATGTCCGCGGCGAAGACGCCCTCGGCGATGAACAGCGGGGTGCGTTCGATGGTGAGGGTCTCCCAGCCGGTCCGGGAGCTGGAGGCGATGTCGTAGACGGGCACGGTCGTCCGTCCCGTACGGCACAACTCCTCGATGGCGCGCACCGCGGCGGCGGCGTCCCAGGAGGCGGGGGAGTCCCAGTCGATGTCGGTGCTGCCGATGACCTGCGGCAGCGTGGGGTCGTCCCCTTCCTTGTAGAAGTCGTCGAGTCGCAGCACCGGAAGACCGGAACGCTCGGCGAGGGAGGACTTTCCGGAACCGGATGGCCCGGCGAGCAGGACGACACGCGTCGGAAGGGGTTGGGAACTCACGGGACACCAGTGTGAAGCATTGACCCCCGTGGGGGATCCCCCAGTGGTCGAGTTGGTATCGAGCATCACACAAGAACTACTGTGTGTCGCCGTTCCGTTACTCCTCCAGTAGTCAGGAATCTCATGGCGCGACACTCAAGGCCACGACCCCCAAGGCTCAGGACCGTCGGTCTCACCGTCACCGCACTGGGTGCGGCCATCGGCGGCGGCGCCGGAGCGGCCCAGGCGGCGGAGACGGCGGAGACGCTCCCGGCGTACGAGGTCGCCGACGTCGACCCGGCCCCGGCCGTGGGAGCGCTGACCGGGACCGGAGCCATGGGCAATCCGGTCAAGCACGTCCCCCTCAACCCGCTCGCGAACACCCCCGTGGATCCGCTGAACAACGGCGTCGGCACCCAGATCGCCGACTTCAAGTCCGTGGACACCCGCCAGGCCACCGGTTCGCTCGGCCACACGTCGGACATCCCGGTCGCGGGCCCGCTGCTGGGCGGTCTGGCCGCGGGCTGAGCCAGGGGCGGCAGGTCCCTGCCGTACCGCAGCAGGCATGCGGAGAGCCGCGC
>NZ_JBHWIW010000040.1:0-71738 GCF_042731955.1 Streptomyces sp. NPDC059828
TTTTTTATTTTTCCGCGGCGGCTTTTGGGGCGTTTTGTTTGCTTGTCCCCCACCCCCCCCCCCCGCCCGGTTCGCCCGGCTTGGGGCTCTGGTGCCGGGGGCGACGGGCGGTTCGGGGCGACCGGGAGGTTCGACCGGTCACACCCTTCCGCTGCTCATACGCCGGCGGCGGGCGAAGAAGAAGACACCGCCCGCAGCCGCGACGACGACGAGTCCACCGCCCACGGCCATCTCGGCGGTGGAAGGACGGTGCGAACCACCGATACCGCCCTGTGCGCCGCGGGCGGACAGCACGGTGAACGTACGGGTGGCGATCCTGTTGTTGTCATTGCACCGGACGGCGAGGTTGTACTGCCCCGGTGTGGCGTTGTCGTAGATACGGGCCGTGGCGTCGGCGACACCGCTGCCCACCCGGAACAAGCGGTCATCGAAGTTGCCGCCCCGACCGCGGTCGTTGAAGTTGTTCCGGTGGTGGTTGTTGTTGTTACCCCGGCCACGGTCGTTGAAGTTGTTATTACGGCCGCGGTCGTTGAAGAACGGGTCACGCCTGCCGTTGGCGTCGGCGTTGGCATTGGCGTTCGCGTTGCTGTTCTCGTTCTGATTGAAGTTGAAGTTGAAGTTGCCGTTCCCGTTGCCGTTACCGTTGCCGTTGCCCGAGCCGTCCCCGGTCCCGTTGTTGTTCCCGGTCCCGTTGTCGTCCGCGTCGTCGTGGCCGTTGACGGACGCGTTCCCGTTGGCGTTGCCGTTCCCGGCACCTTCGGCGTCGGCGCCCGTGCCGTTCGCGTTGCCGGTGCCACGGCCGTTGGTCGTGCCGTGGTCGCGGGCGTCATCGTTGCCGTTCGCGTTGGCATTGCCGTTGACGTTCACATTGGCGTTGGGGGTGGCGTTGCCGTTGGGGACCGCGGTGGTGCTCCCGGTGCCGTTCACGGCGGTGTTGCCGGCCGAGTCACCGGCGGCGTTCCCGCTGGCGTTGCCACTGGTGTTCCCGGTCGTGTTCCCGGTCGTGTTGCCAGTGCTGTTGCCGCTGACGTTCCCGCTGTTCCTGTTGGGGACGGCGGGAGTGCTCCCGTTGGGGTTCGCGGCGGTGCTCCCGCCCTGGTCGCGGTTGGGGCCGTAGTACCCGCCCCGGTCGCGGTCCGTGGTCAGGTTGGCAGTGGGAAAGGCGTTGGACGTGACGACGCCGCCCCGTCCGCAGCCGTCGACCTGGATGTGCATGGTCCCGCCCTGGTGGACCGCCGATGGCGATAGGGTGATGTTCCCCGGGCCGGTGCCATTGCCGTTGCTGGTGGCGGCGACCACGGGCCCCGTGAGCCCCATGGCCGCGCAAGCGGTGACGCTCACCGCGATGGCGCGTGAAGCACGCATGGTTGAACCTCCAGTGGACGGCGCCCCGGAACGGTGCTCCGGAGTTCGATGACAACGCCCTCCATGACGAACACTCACCGGAATGCACTTTCGCCGCATTTCGGGACTGGTCCACCCCAGTGAGCCGACACGCCGGTAGGAGCAGCCCGGATCTGACGGAGCCGCAGGTCACGGACACAAGACATCTTGTATGGGTAAATACTCGTTTGGGTCACCCCGTGTGGCCGTACCACCCGTTCGCCTCTCCCAAGTCGCGGCCCCGCCACGGGGTGCTTAACGTGCCTGCACACGATGAGATGGGAGAACCATGGGCCAGGACCACACCGGCTCGGAGTCGAGGAGGCGCTCACCCTGGGGCGTACTGGCTCTCGTCATGCTCACCGGCCTCGCGCTGGTGCGCAACGGCGTTGACGTGGGAATGGGGCCGCCCCAGCCGGCCGTCGCCGCCTCGCTCGACAACGATGGTGGCAAGGTAAACTCACTCGCCGCGAACGGAGCGGTGGTGCCACTGATGTACGCGCCCGCGTCGCGGATCGCCATCCCCGCCATCCGGGTCGACGCACCGATCGTCGACGTCGGCCTCGACCCCAATGGCTGGATCGAGGCACCGCCGCCCCAGGACACCAACCTCGCCGGCTGGTACCAGAACGGCATCGCCCCCGGTTCGCAGGGCACCGCCGTGATCGTCGGCCATGTCGACAACGCCGGGGGCCCCGCGGTGTTCTACGGCCTCGGCGCGCTCCAGAAGGGCGTGCACATCGAGGTGGCCCGCTATGACGGCCGGGTCGCGGTCTTCGAGGTCTACGGGGTCGAGGTGTTCTCGAAGCAGAACTTCCCCGGCGCCCGCGTCTACGGGGACACCGGCAGCCCGGAGCTGCGGGTGATCACCTGCGGCGGAGGCTACTCGCGAGCCGGCGGCTACGACGGCAATGTCGTCGTCTTCGCCCGCATGATCTCCTCGCGCTGAACGCGCGAGGAGACCAACCGTCGTGGCACCGCCGCGGCGGTCCCTCGGCGTGTCCGGCCGCGGCCGCATCCGGCGGCGACGGTCGCCTCTCAATGGCGGCGTACGAGCGGGAACGGCAGGGTCTCGCGGATGGTGAGGCCGGTCAGGAACATCACCAGCCGGTCCACTCCGATCCCGAGCCCTCCGGTCGGCGGCATCGCGTACTCCAGCGCGTCGAGGAAGTCCTCGTCGAGTTCCATGGCCTCCGGGTCGCCGCCCGCGGCCAGCAGTGACTGGGCGGTGAGGCGTCGGCGCTGTTCGACCGGGTCGGTCAGCTCCGAATAGGCGGTGCCGAGCTCGGTGCCGAAGGCGACGAGGTCCCAGCGCTCGGCGAGGCGCGGGTCCTGGCGGTGCTGGCGGGTCAGGGGGGAGACGTCCGTGGGGAAGTCCTTGTAGAAGGTCGGCAGCTTGGTCCTCTCCTCCACCAGCCGCTCGTACATCTCCAGGACCACGTCGCCCCGGGTGTCGTCGGGTGTGTGCGGGACTCCCGCCAGGTCGCACAGCCTGCGCAGGGAGTCCTCTTCGGTGTCCGCGTCGACCTGCTCGCCGAGTGCCTCCGACAGGGCGCCGTAGACCGTCTTGACCGGCCAGGTCCCCGAGATGTCGTGGGTGACCAGCTTCCCGTCGGGGCCCGCCTTGTGGGCGACAGGCGATCCGAAGGCCGCGGTGGCCGCGCCCTGGATGAGTTCGCGGGCGAGGTCGAGCATCACGTCGTAGTCGGCGAAGGCCTGGTAGGCCTCCAGCATCGTGAACTCGGGGTTGTGCTTGTACGAGACGCCTTCGTTGCGGAAGGTGCGGCCCAGTTCGAACACCTTCTCCAGCCCGCCGACGCACAGCCGTTTCAGATACAGCTCGGGCGCGATGCGCAGATAGAGGTCCAGGTCGTAGGCGTTGATATGCGTGGTGAAGGGACGGGCGTTGGCCCCGCCGTGGATCTGCTGGAGCATCGGGGTCTCGACCTCGAGGTAGCCGCGCTCCAGCAGCCCCTGGCGCAGTGCCTGGACCGCGGCCGACCTGGCCCGTACGACGGCGCGGGCGTCGGGCCGCGCGACAAGGTCGAGATAACGGCGGCGGACCCGGGCCTCGGGGTCGGCGAGGCCGAGGCGCTTGTCGGGCAGCGGGCGCAGGCACTTGGCGGTGAGCTGCCAGGAGGTGGCGAAGAGGGTGAGCTCACCGCGGTCGCTGGCGCCGATCTCGCCGGTGGCGGTGATGTGGTCGCCCAGGTCGGCTTCCGCACGGAAGCCGTCGATGACCCCGGCTCCGGAACCTCGGCGGGTGAAGGCCACCTGGAGGTCGCCCGACCAGTCACGGAGCACGGCGAAGACGATGCCGCCGAAGTCGCGTACGGCCATGACGCGCCCCGCCACGGTGGCCTGCTCACCGGTGTGCGTCCCGGGTACGGCCGGCGAGGGGTGGGCCGCGCGGATCGCGGCGAGGGTGGCGGTGGGCCCAGCGACCCCGACGGGGTAGGGGTCGATGCCCCGCGCACGCAGCCGCTCCAGCTTGCGGTGGCGGATGCGGGTCTGCTCCGGCAGCCGGCTCTCCCCCATCGGGCGCACGGTGTCGGGCCCGGCCAGCTCCAGCGCGTCGATGGCGGGCAGCCCCGCCGTCCCCGCCACGGGTCCGGTGACCCCGTGCGGCCGCCCGTTGCCCCGGAGTTTGCGCAGACTCGGCACGGAGACGAAGCCTTCGGCGATCGCCGATGCGAGGCCGATACGGGCGAGGGCGCCCGCGTCCCCGTAGCAGAGGAACCGCGGGTACCACGACGGCTGGTACTTGACGTTGGAACGGTAGAGGGCCTCGAGCTGCCACCAACGGGAGAAGAAGAGCAGCAGCCTGCGCCAGGCCCGCAGCACGGGTCCCGCGCCGATCCGGGCGCCTTCCTCGAAGGCCGCGCGGAAGACGGCGAAGTTCAGGGAGATACGGCGGACGCCGGACTGCGCCGCCTGGGCGCAGACCTCGGCGACCATGAACTCCATGATGCCGTTCGGGGCGTGGTCGCGATCGCGGCGCATCACGTCGAGGGAGATGCCGTCGCGCCCCCACGGTACGAAGGAGAGCAGCGCGATGAGCCTGGCACCGGCCGCCGGGTCGCCGTCGAAGGCCTCGACGAGCAGGCAGTCCCCGTCCGCGGGATCGCCGAGCCGGTCGAGCGCCATGGAGAAGCCGCGTTCCGTCTCGGTGTCCCGCCAGGCGTCGGCCCGGTCGATGACCCGCTCCATCTCCTCGTCGCTCAGCGCGGAGTGGCGCCGCACCCGCACGGTGGCGCCGGATCTCCGGACGCGGTGCACGGCCTGCCGGGTGACCCGCATGTCACGTCCGTCGAGGTCGAAGCGGTCGACGTACAGGATCGCCTCGTCACCGAGCTGGATGGCGCCGAGCCCCGCCCGGGCGTACGCCTTGGCGCCCCCCTCGGACGCACCCATCACGGCGGGTACCCAGGCGTAGCGGCGGGCGACCTCCAGCCAGCCCTGGATCGCCGGAGCCCACGCCTCCTTGTCGCCGACCGGATCACCGCTGGCCAGGGCGACCCCTGCCTCGACCCGGTAGGTGACGGCCGCCTTGCCGTTCGGTGCGAAGACGACGGCCTTGTCACGGCGGGTGGCGAAGTAGCCGAGCGAGTCCTGGGAGCCGTAGGCCCCGAGCAGCGCCCGGATACGGGGCTCCTCGTCACCGTGCAGCGCGGCTTCCATGCGCTGGGACCGGAAGAGGGTCGCGGCGGAGTTCAGCAGTGCCAGAGCGCCGAAGAGCCCGAGGATGAAGAAGAGCGCCCTGGGCGGTGCGCCGTCGAACTGCTCACCGGAGACGAGTCCGCCGAGCACCCGGTTGGCCGACCACGGCAGACGCTGCCCGGCCACGAGGGTGCCGGGGAAGAGCTCGACGAGCCCCCAGCCGACCAGCACACCCGCGACGAGCCCGACGACCAGCACGGCGATGGCGCGCCACAGCGCCCCCCGCCGGGTCTCGGCGTAGAACTCGTGCCGGGCGACGACCAGCAGCAGGAACGCGGCCAGGCACACCAGCAGATTGGGGATCACTTCCCAGTAGCGGCCGAGCGCGACGGTCAGGACGTCGGCGACGACGATCAGCGCCAGGTAGAGGACGACCAGCCACCAGGCCACCTTCTTGCGGGCCCCGATGGCTCCGGCGAGCAGCAGCAGGAAGACCGCGTAGGCGAGGTTGGCGCTGACGGGCACGACGTTCTGGTCGAGGAACCTGACCATGGGCAGCAGCAGCCTGCGGAGCGGGGCGATCAGCGCGAGCAGCGCGCAGAACACTCCGAGCAGGGCGAAGAACATCGCGAAGCCGCCCGGCACCTTGGCCGTGAAGCCGCTCCGGGTGAAGGCCGAGCGCTCCGCCGCGCTGACACTCATGCTCCGCACTCTAGGGAGAGCTGCGGCGGGCCGCCTGTCGGCGGCGGTGTCCGGGATGACGCGGGCGGGTTCCCGGGGGCGGGGGTGGGATTCGCGGGAGGCGGCTTCTAGGAAGCGCCGCGGACGTACGCCGGGACCAGGAGCAGCACGGTGACCTGCCGACCGGCCGGTATCGTCCGGTCGACCGCTTGGCGCACCATTCGCCGCCCCGTGCGGACCACTCGGCGCACATCGGCGTGCGTCGCCTGTCGTTCTGGACACCGATGCGTTCGGATACGCACCGAACGGCACCGAACGGCACCGAACGCTCGGACGCGGACCGGACGGTCCGGGCACCACCGGACACACCAGCGGGAAGCGGGAAGCGACGATGGGGACGGCGACGATGGGTACCGCGACGACCGACGAGCGGGCCCTGGTGAAGCTGAAGCGTGAACACGGCCCCGCCCTGCTGAACTTCCTCCTCGGTCTGACGTACGGGGACCGCCAGCGCGCCGAGGACCTTCTCCAGGAGACCCTGGTGCGGGCCTGGCAGCATCCCGAGGCGTTCGCCGCGCCCTACGAGTCGATGCGGCCGTGGCTGTTCACCGTGGGCCGACGGCTGGCGATCGACGCCCGCCGCTCCCGGCTGGCCAGACCCGCCGAGATCGGCGACGGCGCCCTCGCCGGCACTCCGGATCCCGCTGATCCGGCCGAACGGGCGGTCGCCGCACTGGACGTCCGCGCCGCGGTCCGGTCGCTGAGCCCCGAGCACCGTGCGGTGCTGGTGCAGATCTACTTCCAGGGGCGCAGCGTGGCGGAAGCCGCCCAGGCTCTCGGGATTCCCGCCGGGACGGTCAAGTCGCGCTCCCACTACGCCCTGCGTCAGCTCGCCAGGTCGCTGCCCGGCTACCACCGCGCGGCCCTCGCACCGGCCGCTGTCGCCTGACGGGCGGGCCTGCGCGGCCTAGGCGGGCGGCTCAGTCGATTCACTCCAGCCCCGGTCGCCCCTTCGCAGATCTGCTCTCCCTGGGGCAACGGTCCATGCCGACGGGATTCGGAATCCACTGCTCGAGTTGAGCAAAGAGCGGCCCTGCCGCGTGTCTCTCGGTGGAGGCTCGTCCTCGAGACCCGCGCCGAGCACGACCGGGAGAAGGTGGAGAGAGTGCTGCCCGAGGGTACGAACGGCACCAGCGGAGGCGGTCTGGCGGTGCCCATGGCCTGGCTGTGTGCCGAGTACGTGGCCGATGAGGTGCTGCGCACCGGGGGCCTGGTGGAGACAGGTTCGCTCGAGTTCAGAGCGGGCCGGGCGACGCTGGCCCTGACGATCTATCTGTGCGGTGGCCCCGACGAGCCGGCCACCGGCGTCCGCACCGTGGCCCGGCTGGACGAGTGGCTGTCCCGCACGGCGTACGGGCATCCCTGGCCCCAGTGGGTACGTGAACGGATCGCCGTGCGCGAGGCTTTCGAGTGCGACATCACCGGCCCCGACCCGGACCTGGAGCTCGCCAGGAGCGCCTGGCGGTGGCTGGAGCACACCGAGGTGCTCGCCGCCGACCTCGGCGACGAGTCGGGGCTCTGGCCCCCGGCGCTGCCGCAGGATCCGGCCGTGGACGAGTCGGAGCAGGTATGGACGCCCGCGTGGTGCCTGGGACTGCCGCTCGGGCACCTGGCGATGCATCTGTACTGAGGTACCGGAGCGGCCGACGCATATGAGCACTCGATGCACCTGCACGGGGACTGACGCACCGAGCGGCGCGGAGGTACCGCGCTGCACGCGGATACCGGTGCACCGGGCCCCCGGCTCAGGACACGCCTGCGCTCGCACTCTTGTGCACGCCCGCGTGGTACTTGGGGATCCGGGCCGTGATCTTCATGCCCGCCCCGATGCCCGTCTCGATGACCAGGCCGTAGTCGTCTCCGTAGACCTGCCGTAGCCGGTCGTCCACATTGCACAGCCCGATGCCCGACGAACGGGCCGGCTCCCCCGCGAGGATCCGGCGCAGCTCGGCCGGGTCCATGCCGACGCCGTCGTCCTCGATCACGACCACGGCCTCGGCGCCCGCGTCCCTGGCGGAGATCGAGATACGGCACTCCTGCCCCGAGTCCTCCAGGCCGTGCTTGACGGCGTTCTCGACCAACGGCTGAAGGCACAGGAAGGGCAGGGCGACCGGGAGCACTTCGGGGGCGATCTGGAGGGTCAGCTTGAGCCGGTCCCCGAAGCGGGCCCCGGCCAGCGCCAGATACTGCTCGATACAGCGCAGTTCGTCGGCGAGCTGGGTGAAGTCGCCGTGTCTGCGGAACGAGTAGCGGGTGAAGTCGGCGAACTCCAGCAGGAGCTCACGGGCCCTCCCGGGATCGGTGCGGACGAAGGAGGCGATGGCGGCGAGTGAGTTGAAGATGAAATGCGGTGAGATCTGGGCCCGCAGGGCGCGGATCTCCGCCTCGATCAGCCGGGTGCGGGAGCGGTCGAGTTCGGCCAGTTCCAGTTGGACGGACACCCAGCGGGCGACCTCGGCGGCGGCCCGTACCAGCACCGCGGACTCCCGGGAGCCGTAGGCGACGAGGGTGCCGAGTACTCCCTCCTCGCCCGTGAGCGGGGCGATGACCGCCCAGCGCAGGGGGCAGTCCGGTGCTTCGCACCCGGTGCGCACACTCTGGCTTCGGCCGGAGTCCAGCACCTCCGTCACGCGCGCCATCGCCCACTCCTCGTGGTGCTCACCGCCTGGTCCGTCCCAGGCCAGAACCCGTTCGCGGTCGGTCAGGCAGAGCACCTCGGTGCCCAGCAGGGGGCGCAGTCTGCGGGCGGCCTTGCGGGCGGTCTCCTCGGTGAGTCCGGCCCGCAGGGGCGGGGCGGCGAGCGACGCGGTGTGCAGCGTGTGGAAGGTGGCCCGCTCGACCGGGGTGCCGAGGCCGGGATCGGTGCCGGTGCGGGTGCCTCGTCGCGCGGTGAGGCGGCCGAGCCCGAAGCCCGCCGCGAGCAGGACGGCCGCGGCTGCCCCGAGTGCCGCCAGTGCCATCCCGGTCATGGCTGCCACGGCGGTCTCCCTGAGGTCGCTTCAGCCGATTCGGTCGTCCCCTGCCGCTGGGTCGCGGGGGGCTTCGGGCCTTCGGGCCCGTGTCCCGTCGTCCCGTGCGGCTTCGGCCCTGCCACGAGGTCCTCCGGCAGGTGCAGACGCGCCAGGATCGCGTCGGCCCCGGACGGTATGTACCGGGGCGTCGCCAGTGACACCAGGACCATCGTGAGAAAGCCCAGGGGCACCGACCAGACCGCGGGCCAGGCCATCAGGGTGTGCGCCCAGCCTTCGGGGGCGAGCCCGGCGCGGGTGGCCATCACGGCGGTCAGTGCGGCCCCGCCTCCCGCGACAAGTCCCGCCGCCGCTCCCGGCGGGGTGAGCCGCCGCCACCAGATGCCGAGCACCAGCAAGGGGCAGAGGGAGGAGGCGGAGACGGCGAAGGCGAGTCCGACGGCATCGGCGACCGGCACATGGGACGCGAAGACGCTGACGGCGAGCGGCACGGCCATGGCCGCGACCGTGGCCAGCCGGAAATGCCGTACGCCGCGTGAGGGGAGCACGTCCTGGGTGAGGACCCCGGCCACGGACATGGTCAGCCCGGACGCGGTGGACAGGAACGCGGCGAAGGCACCGCCCGCGAGCAGCGCACCGAGCAGGTCCCCGGCCACGCCCCCGAGCATCCGGTCGGGGAGCACGAGCACGGCGGCGTCGGCCGCACCGGTGAGGGCCAGTTCGGGGGCGTAGATCCGGCCGAGAGCACCGTAGACGGGCGGCAGCAGATAGAAGGCGCCGATCAGTCCGAGCACGACGAGTGTGGTGCGCCGGGCGGCGCGTCCGTTGGGGCTGGTGTAGAAGCGCACGGCGACATGCGGGAGCCCCATGGTGCCGAGGAAGGTGGCGAGGATCAGCCCGTAGGTGGCGTAGAGCTGGTAGCCGTCCCGCCCGCCCGCGAGCGGCTGGGACCAGCTCGCCGGGTCGGTGCCGCTGGTGGCCCGCTCGGGGACTTCGGCTCCGCGCGGGAAGCCCAGCTCGGTTCCGGCCTCGATCCGGTGCGTGCCCTCGCCGAGGGCGAGCCGCTCGCCGTCGTACCGGGCGCCGTCGACGGTTCCCGTGACATCGAGGCTGAGCGGCTGCCCGAGATCGACCCGTACGGTGTCGTCGATTTGTACGACGGTGTGCTCGTGGAACACAGCGGGTGCGTCGAAGCGTGCGCGTGGCGCGTCATCACCCGCCCAGGCAGCGGCCAGGAACAGCGCGGGGACCAACAGCGCGGTCAGCTTGAGCCAGTACTGGAAGGCCTGGACGAAGGTGATGGACCGCATCCCACCCGCGGCGACCGCCCCCGTGACGACGAAGGCGACGACGAGCCCGCCCACCCAGTCGGGCGCGCCGGTGAGTATCTCGAGGGTGAGCCCCGCCCCCTGGAGCTGCGGGAGCAGATAGAGCCAGCCGATACCGGCGACGAAGAGGCTGGCGAGCCGTCGCACGGTCGCCGATTCGAGCCGGGCTTCGGCGAAGTCGGAGAGCGTGTACGCACCCGAGCGGCGCAGCGGGGCGGCCACGAGAACCAGCAGGACGAGATAACCGGCGGTGTAGCCGACCGGGTACCAGAGCATGCCGGGACCCTGGAGCAGCACCAGCCCCGCGATGCCGAGGAAGGAGGCGGCGGAGAGGTACTCGCCGCTGATGGCAGCGGCGTTGAGCGCGGGTCTGACGGTACGTGAGGCGACGTAGAAGTCCGAGGTGGTGCGGGATATCCGCAGCCCGAGCGCGCCGATGAGGACGGTGGCGAGGACGACGAAGGCGACTGCCACCACCGCGTAGGTCTGATTCACCGTCCGGTCTCCCCTGGCGTGCTCAGCGGCCTTCGACCAGTCCGGCGAAGTCGCGCTCGTTGCGCTCCGCGCGGCGGACGTACCAGCGGGCGACGCCCCACATCACCGGGTACACCACCACGCCGAGCGCCACCCAGACGAACGGCAGGGGCGAGGGCAGAAAGCCCAGCACTTCGGTGGGCAGCGCGAACAGCAGCGGCAGGGTGCCGACGAGCAGGGCGAGTGTGCCCAGCGCGGCGAGGGCGGCACGCAGCTGGCTGCGCATCAGGGAGCGGACGTACACCCCTCCGATCGGTGTCTGCTCGCTGATCTCGGAGCGCGCGGGGGCGTGTCCCGGCGGCTTGCGCCCGGCACGGGGCACACCCGTGACCACTTCACGGCGGGGCTGCTGCTTCGCAGGCTCCGCAGACACGAACGGCTCCTCCCCGCAGCTCTCGGCGACTCCGCAGACCCCGGCCGTCCGGCCGGTCCATCCGGGTCCACGGAGTCTACGCAGGAGCCGCCGGGGAGCCCAGGCGTGTGACGTCTCGTCGCGCTCTCGTCCTGGTCTCGGAGCAGTCTCGTATCGGTCTCGGACCAGTTCCGGACCGGCCCCGGACCGGCCCCGGACAGGTCGCGGACAGGTCGCGGACAGGTCGCGGACCAGTTCCGGTCAGGGGTCGAACCGCGTCCTCGCGTGTTCGACGAGGAACTGACCTGGGCGCCGGCTCAGCTGCCGCAGGCGCACCCGGCGGCGGCCTTCGCCTCGGCGGGGGTCCGGGCAGGGTCCACGGGCTGCTCGTGGGGGGTGCAGCAAGCTGTGGTGCCGCAGCAGGCGTCGGGTGAGGTTTCGGCCTTTTCCAGGGTGTCGGCGTCGGCCTTGACCACGTAGACCTCCCAGGGCTCCCTGCCGGGCCCGTGGACCCACACCTTGTCCTGCAGGGCGTAGCAGCAGGTGGTGTCGGCCTCCTCGAAGGTGGCCAGGCCCGCCTCCTTCAGCCGGTCGGTGGCTGCGGTGACCTCCTCAGTGGAGGAGACCTCGACACCGAGGTGGTCAAGGCGGGTGTCCTCGCCCGCCTCGCCCTCGATGAGGACGAGCTTGAGCGGGGGCTCGGTGATGGCGAAGTTGGCGTATCCCTCGCGGCGCTTGGCGGGCTGGGCGTTGAACAGCTTGGAGTAGAAGGCGATCGAGGCTTCGAGGTCGGCGACGTGCAGGGCGAGCTGAATGCGGGACATGGCGGTCTCCCATCCGAAGGGCGGCTGTTTCGACGTTTGTCGATACAGCTAAACCTTGCCGCCGGATTAGATGAATGTCAACATAGAGAAATGTCGAAACAAGCTGATCTGCCGGTGCTCGGCCAGGACGTGGCCGTGTGCTGTGCGCCGATGGTCCGCGAGCCGCTGGGCGAGGAAGCCGCGGTCGAGCTGTCGCGGATGTTCAAGGCGCTGTCGGATCCCATCCGGCTGCGGCTGCTGTCGCTGATCGCCTCGTATGAGGGCGGCGAGGCGTGCGTGTGCGACCTCATCGGCCCGTTCGACGTCTCCCAGCCCACCATTTCCCACCATCTGAAGGTGCTCAGGGAAGCCGGGCTGGTGGGCTCGGAGCGGCGCGCGACCTGGGTGTACTACTGGGTGCTCCCCGAAGCCCTGGCGAAGCTGTCCGTCCTGCTCCAGGCCCCTGCCACGTCCGCGAAGGCGTCGGCGTGAGCGCGTCGGCGCCGCTGGCCCGCCGGGCGGCCGTTGAAGGAATCGGCACGGCCGCGCTGGTCACGGTAGTGGTCGGCTCCGGTATCCAGGCCACCGAACTGACCCGCGACGTCGGTGTGCAGCTGCTGGCCAACTCCCTGGCCACCGTATTCGGCCTCGGCGTGCTGATCGCACTGCTCGGCCCGGTGTCGGGGGCGCACTTCAACCCGGCGGTCACCCTCGCCGCCTGGTTCACCGGCCGCCGGACCGGCGACGCCCCCACCCTGCGTGACGTCACAGCGTACGTGCCCGCCCAGATCGCCGGGGCGATTACGGGCGCGGTGCTGGCCGACGCCATGTTCGGCATGCCGCTGGTGCGCTTCTCCACCCACGACCGGTCCGCCGGCCACCTGTGGCTCGGAGAGGTGGTGGCGACCGCGGGGCTGGTCTGGCTCGTCTTCGGCCTGGCCCGCGCGGGCCGCGCGCACCTGGCGCCGGTCGCGGTCGCCTCCTACATCGGGGCGGCGTACTGGTTCACCTCCTCCACTTCCTTCGCCAACCCGGCCGTCACGATCGGCCGGGCGTTCACCGACACCTTCGCCGGTATCGCCCCCGTGTCCGTGGCACCGTTCCTCGTCGCCCAACTCGTCGGCGCAGCCGCCGGTCTGGGCCTGGCCGCCGCCTGTTTCGGCCGCCCGGCCGCCGTGGACGAGGGCGACGTCGCCGTTCCCCATGGCGGGCAGCAGCCCGCAGGTCCACCCCGTCTCACCGAAGAAAGCGCCCTGACCTGATGAGCACTTCCGCCGTTCCCTCCGTGCTGTTCGTCTGCGTGCACAACGCCGGCCGGTCCCAGATGGGCGCCGCCTTCCTTACTCATCTCGGCGCAGGTCGCGTGCAGGTCCGCTCGGCCGGGTCGGCCCCGGCCGACGCGGTGAACCCGGCCGTGGTCGAGGCCATGCGGGAGGTCGGCATCGACATCTCCGCCGAGACGCCCAAGGTCCTCACCGTGGAGGCGGTGCAGTCCTCCGACGTGGTGATCACCATGGGCTGTGGCGACGCCTGCCCGTACTTCCCCGGCAAGCGGTACCTCGACTGGACACTGGACGACCCCGCCGGGCAGGGCGTCGCAGCCGTCCGCCCGATCCGCGATGAGATCGGGCGGCGCATCCGCGGTCTGCTCGCCGAACTCGGCATCGAGGCCGCGGCGTGAGTGCCGTCGCGACCGGCGTGCGGATCGCGCCGATGCGACCCGAGCACGCCGCTCAGGTCCTGGCGATCTACCAGCTGGGCATCGACGAGGGCGACGCCACCTTCGAGACCACCGCCCCGGCGTGGGAGGCGTTCGACGCCGCGAAGCTGCCCGACCACCGCCTGGTCGCCCTGGGAGAGGGCGGCCAGGCTCTGGGGTGGGCCGCCGTGGTTCCGGTCTCCGACAGGTGCGCGTACGCCGGCGTCGTCGAGCACTCCGTCTACGTGCACCCCGACGCCCGGGGCCGCGGGGCGGGCCTGGCCCTGCTGACCGCCCTGCTCGCGTCCACCGACGCCGCCGGGATCTGGACGGTGCAGTCCGGCATCTTCCCGGAGAACACCGCCAGCCTGGCCCTGCACCGGCGGGCGGGGTTCCGCGTCATCGGCACCCGCGCGCGCATCGGCCGCCACCACGGCACATGGCGCGACGTCGTCCTCGTCGAACGCCGCAGCCCCACCGTGAACTGAGCGTCACAGCCGTCGCGGACCGTGATTCTCACGAATGCTCATCTGTGAGCGTTCTGCGACACGCCCCGCGGTGATCTCGTTTCCCCAGGTCGCCGTTCGCGAAAGTCCTCTCGAAACCCTCAGGCGCTGTGCTCGGCGAGGAAGGTCGTGATGAGCCGCTGCCATTCCTCAGGGCGTTCCACCATGGGCAGGTGGCCGGTGCGGATCTCCACGAGCCGGGCGCCGGGGATGGTGTCGGCGAGCTGGTGGTGCAGGCGGGTGGAGGTGAACCAGTCCTGGGTGGTGGAGATGACCAGGGTGGGTGCCTTGATGTGCGGCAGGTCGTCGCGGACGTCGGCCCGGGGGGCCAGCTCGGCGTGCTCGGGGGTGCCGTCGGCGACGCTGGCGGCGGTGAATCCGATCGCCTGCTGGAGCTGCGCGGCCGGCATTGCCTCCAGTGCGTCGGCGCCCAGGGCCATCATCGTCAGGTACTCGGCCAGCACTTCGCGGCCCCCCGACTCGGCCAGCCTGCGCCAGACCGGCAGGGCGAGAGCGAGGCGGTTGTCCCGGTAGGGGAAGGTCGCGGTCAGCACGAGAGCGGTGACGCGCTCGGGGTGGCGGGCTGCCGCTCGGATGGCGACGGGGCCGCCGAGGGAGTAACCGGACACTGCGAAGGTGTCCAGGCCTTCGGCGACGGCGGCGGCGACGAGCTGGTCGGCCAGGTCGTCCAGCGACAGCGGCGTGGTGGAGCGGGGGGTGTCGCCGCTGCCGGGGTAGTCGACGCCGACGACGGTGTGGTGGGCGGCCAGGCCCTCCAGTATCGGCCCGTAGGTGCCGGCCACGCTGCTGCCGGCGCCGTGGGCGAGCGCGAGGCCGGGGCCGGAGCCAAGAACGGTGCGGGCGAAGGTGGCATCGGACAAGGTGTGTGCGGACATGGGTATTCCCATCTGCGGGTGTGGGGATCGGGGCGTGCGGTGCTTGGCCCAGCGGCGGATCTGCTCCAGTGCAGGCAGCAGGGCCCGGCCGTCGGGGGTGAGTGTGTAGGTGGCGGGTCCGGGCGGGAGCTGGTCGTGGGTGACGAGCCCAGCGTCGAGCAGTCCGCGCAGCCGGTCGGCAAGCATCTTGGTGCTGATGCGGCCTACGGCGGTGCGCAGTTCGCCGAAGCGGGTGGATCGGGTGGCCAGGGTGTGGAGGATGATGCCGTTCCACTTCTGGCCGAGGACCTCGAACGCGGCGGTGAGGTCCGCATCGGCCGTGAGCGGCGCGAGGGTCGGCCATGCTGCCATCGGCTCGTGAGTCCTTCGCTCTTGGTAGTGCGGCATGCGGTGGGTGGGCCGCAGTCGGCCCAGGGATGACCGACTGCGGCCCCGGGGGGCTGCCTCACCCGCGCGAACAGCATGCGGCGGCAGCAGGGGAAGTCAGGGCAGCAGGACGGCCTTGCCCCGGTTGCGGTGGGCTTCCAGGTCGGCGTGCGCGGTGGCGGCCTCCTCGAGCGGGTAGGTCCGCCAGATGGGCAGGGTGAGCCCGCCGGCGGCGGCCAACTGGGCCAGCTGCGGCAGAGCTTCCTCGGCCTGGTCGGCGCTGCCGGCGCTGAAGCGGACGCCGTGCTGCGCGGCGGACATGTCGGCGATGGTGATGACGTGTGCGCTGTCGCCGGTCAGGGCGACGGAGTCGGCGAGGACGCCGGCGCCGGAGGCGTCGAAGACGAAGTCGACTCCCTGGGGCGCCGCGGTCCTCACCCGCTGCACCCACCCGTCGCCGTAGTGGACGGCGGTGGCTCCGAGCGCGGTGACCCGCTCGATGTCGTGCTCGCCGACCGTTGCGATGACGGTGATGCCGCGGGTGACGGCCAGCTGCGCCGCGATGACGCCCACGCTGCCGCCGGCACCGTGGACGAGCAGGGTCTGCCCCTTGCGAACGCCCAGCTGGGCGAGGACACGGAACGCGGTCCGGCCGACGGTGACCAGCGATGCGGCCACCTCCCAGGACAGGGCCGCGGGCTTGGCGACCGGCCGCTCCAGCAGCGCGTACTCGCTGTAGCTGCCGCCCACCGTGGCGCCGAGGACCTCATCGCCTACGGCCGCGCCGGCTCCTTCACCGACCGCGTCGACGACACCCGCCGCGTCCAGTCCGGGGACCACGGGGAAGCGGGCCGGGATGGCGCCGGCCATCAGGCCGGAGCGGATCTTCATGTCGAGTGGGTTCACGGAGGCGGCCCGCACTCGGATCCGGACCTGGCCCGGGCCGGGCTCAGGCGCGGTGACCTCCGACAGCCGCAGCACCTCGGGCGTGCCGTACTCGGAAAAGGTGATCGCTTTGGACATCAGAAACTCCCAGGTAAGGGCCCATTGACGGAGCCGTCGCTCAAACGGTGAGGGTGGGGTAGTCGGTGTAGCCGCGGTGGTCGCCGCCGTAGAAGGCGGACTGGTCCGGGGCGTTGAACGGACCGCCGGCGGCGAGACGCCGGGGCAGGTCGGGGTTGGCGAGGAACAACGCCCCGTAGGCCACCATGTCCGCGCTCCCGTCCTCGATCAGCTTGAGCGCGTCGGGGCCGGTGACGTCGGGGTGGGTGAACGGGTTGAGGACGAACGTGCCGGGCCATTCCTTGCGCAGCTGCGGGGTCAGCTCGGAGTCAGGGCCCTCCATCAGGTGCAGATAGGCAAGATCCAGGCCCGCGAGCCGGTCCAGCAGTGCCCCGTAGACCTCGCCCGGGTTGTCCTCGACGATGTCGTTGTACTGGTTACCGGGCGAGATCCGCAGACCGACCCGCCGCCCGCCGATCGCCTCGGCCACGGCCGTGACGACCTCGACGGCGAAGTGGATCCGGCCCTCGGTGGAACCGCCCCAGGCGTCGGTGCGGTGGTTCGTGTTGTCCGCGAGGAACTGGTGGACCAGATAGCCATTGGCGCCGTGGATCTCCACACCGTCGAATCCGGCCTCGATGGCGTTGTGCGCCGCGTTCGCGAAGTCGGCGACGGTCTGCCGGATCTCCGCCTCGGTCAGCTCCCTCGGCGTGACGAAGTCCTGCGGCCCCTGATGGGTGTAAACCCGGCCCTGGGCGGCGACCGCAGAGGGCCCCACAGGCGTCAGGCCGTCGGGCAGCAGGCTGGGGTGACCGATCCGCCCGGTGTGCATCAGCTGCGCGAAGATCACCCCTCCCTCGCGGTGCACGGCGTCGGTCACCGCCCGCCACGCCCGCACCTGACCCGGCGAGTGCAGGCCGGGGGTGTCGGGGTAGCCCTGGCCGCCGGGCGAGGGCTGGACACCCTCGGTGACGATCAGCCCGGCGCTGGCTCGCTGCGCGTAGTAGGTCGCCATGAGCTCGGTCGGCTCCGCGCCCGGGCCGTGGGCGCGGCTGCGTGTCATCGGCGCCATCACGACTCGGTTCGCGAGGCGCGTGCCGCCGAGGACTATCGGATCGAAAGCAGTGGTCAAGGTCGCTCCTCGGATAAGTGGCGCTCTGCGGGCCGGGCGCACCGGGCCCACGTCAGCCGTTTACTGTCCGAACAAGTAAATCACTTGTCCGAACAGTAAACACCATCGAGACCTGCCGCCAGGGATCAGAAGTGAGGTAACCAACATGCATCTACCTGTCCATATGTGACACTCGACAGACAGAGCGACTACAGACAGGCATCAAGGGAGGGTAGAGTTCTCCTGTCCAAACAGGAGAGCGGGGAAGAGATGGCCGAGTCCACACCCGAAGCCGGGCAGGGTGCCGGAGTGACGGAACGGGAAGCCACCGTGCCCGTCCCCGGCGCGGCCAGCAGCGGACCGATCAGTCACGCGATCTTCCGGCTGGCCCGGCTGCACCGCATGTTCGCGGGTCAGCTACTACGCCGCATCGGCCTGCACCCGGGCCAGGAGCTGGTCATGATGCACCTCTGGGAACTCGGCCCCCAGCGCCAGATCGACCTGGTGCGCCTGATGGACTCCGACGCCGCCACGATGACCCGCACCGTCCGCCGCCTCGAACAGGCCGGCTTCGTCCGCCGCCGCCCCTCACCCACCGACAAGCGCGCCTCACTCATCGAACCGACAGCGGCCAGCCACGCCCTGCGCCGGGAGGTGGAGCGGGTCTGGAGCCAACTCGAGGACATCTCGACCACGGACCTCTCGGACGCCGAGCGCGCCGGCGCCCTCGCCACCCTGGAACGCCTGGAGCAGAACCTCGTACGAGCCGCCGCCCAGGCCACAGAGCCAAACGCGGAGCATTAGCAGCCGCGAGGTACAGCGCCACTCGAGGTCCCGGGTGCTGAGTTCCGCGAACGCATCGCCAACGCGCTTGGTGAGCCGAAACGGCGCAGACCGGGTACTCGCCCTTGGTGCACTTGCGAACGGGCCCGGCCCGTGGGACCCGCCCAGCTCCCGCAGGGTGTCAGCACCAGGCACTCCAGCTTGCCGGCGCCGCGAGCGGCGACAGACCTCGGCTCGAGGTCTTCCTGGCCCTGGAACATGGACACGGGAACCTCGAAGTCGGGGACTCCCCCGTCCATCGGTCAGCCGGCTACGGCGTGGGTGGCAGGCCTTGTTCTCCGCCACGAGCCCGTCAGCCGCGTGCGTGCCGCATCAGCAGATCGCGGAGCTGGCGTGCGTGCCTGCGGCTGACCGGGAGTTCGGCGGTGCCGACCCGGACCGTGGTGGTTCCGGCGTCAAGGCGCAATTCGTCGATCCGGCTGAGGGCCACCAGGTGGCTGCGGTGGATGCGGACGAATCCGCGGGCGGCCCAGCGCTCTTCCAGGGCCGACAGGGATATCCGGACCAGATGGCTGCCCTCGGCGGTGTGCAGCCGCGCATAGTCCCCCTGGGCCTCGACGTAGGTGATGTCGTCGATCGCGACGAAGCGGGTGACACCCCCGAGTTCGACCGGTATCTGGTCGGCCGCGGGCACGGGCCGCGTGGCGGGCGCGCTCGGGGCCGCCGCCAGCCGGGGGTCGCGCGCCGTGTGCGCCAGCTCGCTGGCCCGGCGTACCGCCTCGGCGAGCCGCTCCCGGCGTACCGGCTTGAGTACGTAGTCGACGGCCTCGAGGTCGAAGGCCTGGACGGCGAAGCCCTCGTGGGCGGTGACGAACACGATCAGCGGGGGCCTGGCGAAGCCGGCGAGCAGTCGGGCGACGTCGAGTCCGGTCAGCCCGGCCATATGGATGTCGAGGAACACCACATCGATGGCGTCGTCGCCGTCGGGCCCCGCGTCCAGTGCCAGGTTGATGCGGCGCAGCGCCTCGGTGGCGTCGGTCGCGCCTTCGGCGCTGAGCACCCGTGGGTCGGAGCGCAGCAGGAAGAGCAGCTCTTCGAGCGCCGGTTTCTCGTCGTCCACAGCCAGTACGCGCAGCATGATGCGGATCCTAGGCCGGGTCCCCGGCACCGGACCACCGAGCTCAGTCGTGCTTTTACGCGTGCCAATGAGCAGCGCGGGGCTGTCGTGCGTATTCCATGCCGACACCACGGTACGTACGACTTGTATGGACCGTTCGTAGCGGACGAGCCGAAGGATTGGTCCATGAATCTGCGGGAGCGGCACAGGGATGTGGCTGCCTATGCGCTGGGCGTCCTCGACCCTTCGGACGCCTTCCGCTTCGAGGAGCATCTGTCGGAGTGTGTGCTGTGTGCGGTGCGGCTGACGGACTTCGCCCCGATCGCGTCGGCACTGGCCGGTCTCGGGGGGCCCGGCGAACCGGGGCCGCCGGTGACCCGGCCGTCTCCCGGGCTGCTCGACCGGCTGCTCACCGAGGTCGCGGTGGACCGCCGGCGCGGTTCGCGTCGCAGGCTGCGGCTGGTGGCCGCCGCGGCGGCCCTGATCATGGCGATGCCCGTGATCGTACTCGGTCTGGTCAGGGACGGTGGCGGCGCCGGTGACGGGGTGGCGCGGCTCGCCGCGACGGACGCCGCGAGCGGGCTGGACGGCGCGGTCGATCTGCACCGGAAGGCGTGGGGCACCGCGGTGGCGCTGCGTCTCGCGAAACTGACCGGACCGCGCACCTGCGAGCTCGTGGTCATCGGCAAGGACGGCACGGAACACCCGGTCTCCACCTGGTCGGTGCCGCAGGACGGCTACGGTCTTCCCGGGGCGGCCGGGAACGGCAAGCCGCTGGACATCGAGGTGGCTACGGCGCTGACGCTGGACGAGATCGGCCACTTCGAGATCCGTAGCGAGACGGGTGAGCGGCTCATCTCGCTGGGCCGCTGAAGCACTGCGTCACTTGAGCAGACGTGACATCCGCCGGTCGGCGAGCGGCTTGCCGCCCGTCTGGCATGTCGGGCAGTACTGCAACGACGAATCGTGGAAGGACACCTCGCGGATGGTGTCGCCACACACGGGACACGGCTGGCCGGTGCGGCCGTGCACCCTGAGTCCGCTCTTCTTCTCGGACTTGAGGTTTCCCGCGGCCAACCCTCGCGAGCGCCGCACGGCGTCGGTGAGCGTGGTGCGCATCGCCTCGTAGAGGCCCGTGATCTCGTCGCCGGTGAGCTTCGAGGTGAGTTTGTACGGCGACATCCTGGCCGCGTGCAGGATCTCGTCGCTGTAGGCGTTGCCGATCCCGGCGATCAGGCTCTGATCGCGCAGCGCGCCCTTGATCTGGCGGCGTTCGTCCGCGAGGAGGGCGGCGAAGTCCTCCCGGCCGAAGCCGTCGGCGAGCGGGTCGGGCCCCAGCCGGGCAATGCCGGAGACCTGTGCCGGGTCGTGCACCAGATGGACGGCGAGCCGCTTCGTGGTACCCGCCTCCGTCAGGTCGAAGCCGTCCCCACCGGTGAGCGCGGTGCGCAGGGCGAGCGGCCCCTTGCCGGGCCTGGGCACTCCGGAGGGCAGCACGTCCTTCCACTGGAGCCAGCCCGCCCGGGCGAGGTGGAAGACCAGATGGAGCCCGTCCGCCGTCGTGATGTCGAGGAACTTGCCGTGCCGGTCCACGGCGGTGACCTCGGTGCCTTCGAGTGCGGTGAGCGGAGGGTCGTAGGTCTTGAGCACGCTGATCGCCACGGGCAGCACCTTGGCGATCTCCTTGCCCAGCAGATGCTCGTCGAGAAAGTCTCGCAGCGCTTCGACCTCGGGCAGTTCCGGCATGGGACCAGACTGCCGTATCGCCCGGGCAGGCGCAGGCCACGCCGCACACGAGGCGGCAGGCAAGGAGGCTCAGCGGACCAGCGACAGCAGTTCGGTGAGCTCGTCCCCCATGCAGCGGGCCAGCGTGTCCACGTCCGGGAGCGCCTTGCCGTCGGCGACCAGTCCGATGTGCACCTTGCCGCCGTACGTGGACATCGCGACCGCGAGCGACTGGCCCCGGGCGAGCGGTGCCATGGGGTACACCTCCCGCAACGGGCAGCCGCCGAGGGACAGCGCGGAGCGTGGCAGCGGCACACTCGTCACGAGCACGTCGAAGAGCATCCGGGCGGCGTTCCCGGCGATCGGTGCGCCGAAACGATGCGCCAGCGCGGGGAGTTGGTCGGCCAGCACGGCGACCGCACCCGCACCGCGCAGGGGGCCGGCTGCCTTGTTGCGGTCCATGCCGGTGCGGACCGTGTAGAGCCGCGTCCAGGGGTTGGACTCCGTCACGGGAAGCCCGAGCAGATAGGCCGAGAGTCTGTTGCCCGTCCCGGCCGCGCTGCCGGGCCGTCTCCGGGAGACGGGTACGAGGGCCCGGGGATCGCTCAGCGGCAGTGCGTCGCCCCGTGCGGTCATCCAGCGGCGCAGGCCTCCGGCCACGACGGCGAGCAGCACGTCATTGGCGGTGCCGCCCGCCGCCCTGCGCACCTCGTGCACCTCGTCCAGGCCCAGAACGGCCGTGGCGAGCCGGCGCGTACCGCTCGAGGTGGCGCTCAGCGCGGCGGCGCCGCGCGGGTCGAGTCGCCCGGCCCGCGCGAGTGAGGCACCGACGAGGGAGGCGCCGACTCCGACGGCCCGCCCCAGGTCCTCGATCCGGCCGCGCGCCATACCCGCCATCTCCCAGGGGCCCGGCAGCCAGGAGCCGGATCGGGCGGGGCGGCTGCCGCGCGCGCCGTTCATCCGGCCGAGCACACCGCGGCCCGACCGGGCGCCACGGGCGTCGGCGACCTCGTCGAAGATCCCGGCGCCGATGGCCACGGCGCGCATCCCGTCGGCGAGGGCGTGGTGCAGTTTCACGAGCACTCCGAACGGGTCTCCCGGTCCACCGGTGAGCAGGTACATCTCCCAGGGCGGCAGGCCCCGTTCCAGCGGACGCTCCATCAGCTCCCCGGCGAGCCCCGTGACCCCGGCGGCGAAGTCCCCCGCGGGAAGCCGCACATGACGCAGATGCCGCCGTACGTCGAAGTCCTCGTCCACGGCCCAGGCAGCCCCGCCGACCGGCAGCAGGACGTCGCGCACCCGCATTCTCAGCCGGGGGATGGCGCAGGCACGGTTGGCGAGCAGTTCGAGGATGTCCACGCTGTCGCGCTCACCGGAGGCGGGCTGGGAAAAGCAGGCGAGCGCACCGAGGTGCATGGGGTGGCCGGCGGTTTCGAGATGCCAGAACGCCAGATCCAGAGGGGCCAGTAGCTCAGTACTCAAGGGGTCCTCATGTCCTAGAAGGCCGGAAAACCCGGAGCACGGGGAGAGACAAGTCAATCGCCCGCGATCGGTTACGGTCAAGTACCGTCAAGTTGCATACGGTTACTAGTCGGTAGGAGTTCGGTCCGCATGCGGCATGCTGACCGCGCTGACGCGCAGCGGCCGGCACGGCGGCTCGCACGGTATCGGTGCGCACAGGTGGGTTCGCATGGGTCAGGCGGGTGCCCGCTCGGCGGCGACCGGATCAGGCACGGCGAACTCGCACCACACACACTTGCCGCTGCCCCGCGACTCCACACCCCAGACGTCCGCCAGCCGGTCCACCAGCATCAGCCCCCGGCCCGAGACCCCCGACTCCCCGGCGTCCCGGCGCCGCGGCAGAGCGGTCGACCGGTCCTCCACCTCGACCCGCAACCGTCGCTCCACTCCGGGCAGCACCCGCGCCGTCACGATCGCCCCGCCGTCGGTGTGCATCAGGGCGTTGGTGACCAGCTCGTCCGCGGCGAGCTCGATCTCGTCGGCCCGCTCCCCCGCGCCCCACGCCCGCACCGCGGCCAAGATCATATGGCGGGCGGACGCGAGCGCCTCGGGGTCGTTCTGGGCGACGTGCTGCTGGAGCCGCCCGCCCGCATGGGCGGCGGCAACGCCATGGCGACGCAGCAGCAGGAGGGCCACATCGTCCTCGCCCGCCCGCTCGTCGGACTCCTCGCACAGCCGGTCGGCGAGCAGCTGAAGGTTGCGCGGACCGTTGCGGATCAGCCCGGTGAGCGCCCGCAGACCGTCGTCGAGATCGGTGCCCGGCCGCTCCACGAGGCCGTCGGTGTAGAGCAGCAGGGTCTCCCCGGGGTCCAGCTCGATGGTGGCCACGGGGTACTCGAGCCGGCCGAACTCGGCGGAGAGCCCGAGCGGCATCCCGCCGCTCACGGTCACCCGGCGGGTTTCGCCGTCGGCACTCAGTCGCAGCGGGTCCATATGACCGGCACGCACCACCTGCACGACGCCGGTCGTCGGGTCGGCCTCGGCGTAGACGCAGGTGGCGAAGCGGTCGGTGTCGAGCTCATGGAGGAAGACGGAGGCACGGGCCATGACGGTCGCCGGGGTGTGCCCCTCCGCCGCGTAGGCGCGCAGCACGATGCGCAGCTGCCCCATGACCGCCGCCGCATGCGTGTCGTGGCCCTGGACGTCGCCGATGACGGCGCCGACCCGGCCGCCCGGCAGCGGGATGACGTCGTACCAGTCCCCTCCGATGTCGCGCCCGAGCCGGGCCGAGCGGTAGCGGACCGCGATCTGCGCACCCGGTACGGAGGGGATGCGCCGGGGCAGCATCGCCTGCTGGAGCCCTTCCGCGAGATCGTGCTCCTGCTCGAAGAGCACGGCCCGCTGAAGGCTCTGGGCGATGCTGCTGCCGAGTGCCACCAGCAGGTTGCGCTCTTCCGAGGTGAAGCCCGTCTTGTCGCTGTAGAGCAGTCCGAGGGCGCCGATCGGACGGGCCTGGGCGATGAGCGGCATATACGCGGCGGAGGTGATGCCGAGACCGCGGACATGGGGCCACAGCCTGGGGTACGACTCGGCGAAGTCCTCCTTGGACTCGATGAACCGGGGAGCGAGGGTGCGGATCACCTCGCTCATCGGGTACTGCTCGTCGACCCGGGTGTACCGCGTGCCGGGCACGAACGAGCCCTCGGGACCCTCCGCCACCAGGTGGATGCGGCCCGCCTCCAGCAGTCCCATGACCATGCTGGTGGCGCCGAGGCGTTCGAGGCCGTGCGAGTCCTTCAGTACGTCGATGACGTCCTGGACCGTCCTGGCATGGGCCAGCGCCGCCGTGGTGCTCTCGACCACGCTGGTCTGGCGGCGGCGTTCGGCGTCGAGCTCGACACGGGCTGACGAGTCGGCGAGCTCCTGGGTGGCGTCGCGGACGATCCCGATGATCCGGTGGGGCCGGCCCCTGGAGTCACGCCTGACCGCCCCCTGGGTATGCGTCCAGCGCAGGCTGCCGTCGCGGCAGCGGATCCGGAAGTACGCGCCGTAGCTGCTGCTGCCGCTTCTGAGCGCCTGGGTCACCAGCCCGTCCAGCCGCGCCGCCTCGCCGTGCGGGACGCGAAGGGCCAGCGACTGGGGGCGCCCATCGAACTCCTCCGCCGTCACGTCGAACACGTCGAGCGCCGACTGGTCCAGGTGCAGCAGCCCCTTGTCGAGATCCCAGTCGAAGGTGCCCATGTGGTTGAGGGACAGCCTGAGATCCGGGTGGGCCGGCCAGTCGTCGGGAAGCGACATGGCACCCGCTGCCCGATCAGCCATGGTGACACTCTGCCATTGTTTGTCCGAATTTTCGAGCGAATGGGTGCCCGCTTGGCCGCACCCAGCCGCTCAGCCCCGGGGCGCACCGGTGGTGCCCGGCGCCTGGTTGCTCACTCCGCCGGGCACCATCGCACCACCGCGGGCGTTCAGTGCGCCACCCGCGCCATGGCCGACGGAGCCCTGGCCGGCATGACCGGCGTGATTCTGACCCGCGCCGTCCTGGGCCGAGCCCTGGCCGGCACTGCTCCGGCCCGCTCCGTCCCGGCCCGCTCCGTCCTGCGCGGCGCCCTGCGGCGCGCCTTTCGCGCCGGACGGCGCTGCGCCAGGACCTGCGGCAGGGCCGAACAGCACCCCTGAGTCGGTGTCGAACGGCGGCTGGAGGGTGCCCCCGCCGTCGGGGGCCATGCCGGGGTCGCTCCCCGTGTCGGGGATCGGCATCCCCTGTCCGGTCATCCCGGGGTCGTTCCCCGCGTCGGGCACCGGGACACCCTGGGGCACGTCAGGTTGCGGCCGGGGTGGGGACACGGCCCCCGCTCCCTCCTTCGCCTTCGTGCCCGGGCTCGCGCTCGGGCTGGCGCTGGCGCTGGCGTCGGGCAGGATGGGCCGTGGGCTCGATGTGTCCGCCGGCCCTCCGGGCCGGATGGCCGGGACCTCGGTGACATGGAGTCCGGGCGCGTACGGCGGCAGCACGCCCGGCTTGCGGTCGGCCTCCCCGTCCGTGCCGCTCGACCGCGCCAGCCAGGCGTTGCCCGCGACATCGGCGATGACCAGGGTCTTGATCACATCCGCGGACCTGGTGATGACCACGACGCGGTCGGGATCGTAGCCCGGCCATTCCCTGCCCTGCTCCTCCGTCGCACCCGACTCGATCACCGGTGAGGCCAGCGGGCTGCCCGAGGCACACCGGACCCTGGGCGAGCCGTGCTCGTCGACCAGCACGGCGGTGCCGCTCTGGAGGACGGACTGGAAGCGCTGGGCCGACCCGGCGCGGTAGCTGTGGCCGGTCACCCGCGCGTCGGCGCGCAGCACCACCGGGGTGAGGCCGCGCAGGAACTCCGGAAGGTCCTCCTGGCTGACCCCGGCGCCATGGGCGAAGGCACGGCCCTTGTTGGCGTCGGCGGTCAGAAAGCGGATCTGCTGCTCGACATCGCAGCTCGCGATGGAGCGGGTGCCGCCGTAGAGACCGGGCGTGGAGCCCAGCACCGTGCGTACGGCCCCGAGCTGCGATGACCCCGGAGCGGGCGATGCCGAGGCGGCGGCACGGGGCGAGGAGGGGGGCCCCGCCGCGCCGGCCAGGGTGGCCGTGGAAGGGGTGAAGGGATCCGGCCCCAGCTCCGAGGCGGGCTGCAACTGGACCTGCTGCCGCGCCTCCGTTCCCCCTTGACCGGAACCGGTGAGCTTGCTGCAACCGGTGACCAGCAGTGCCGCCGACAGGACCGCCGACTGCGCGGCGAGCCTGGCGTACCGGCGATGTGTCGGTGAGCACACGTACATGACCCGCCATCTCCCAGCTGTTATGTCATACAAAAATCTGGAGTGATCACTCCTTGTCTTGCCGTATGGCGCCGCGGCGCGCGACCGGACCGCTCGGCGCGGCGCGGGGGCTCCGAGCCCTTCGGGCCCTGCCCCGGCCGCGCTGACCTGCCCGGATGCGGGGACAACCAGCGCCGAACGGTGTATCCGCGGATTCCGCACGCCCGGCGCGTCCGTTCCGGTGGCACCTCGTGGCCCATGGCGCTGCGCACGTACCGCCTCACGGCCACCCGTCCGATACTGGAGCCACCGCCGGGTCTGTGAGGGCAAGGCACGTCCGCGAGGTCCGCGAGGTCCGCCATGGAGTGGTTCACGGCACCCGACTACTGGCTCAGCAGGCTGGTCTTCCAGCGGGCGCTGGCGGCCTTGTATCTCGTGGCGTTCCTCGCCGCTGCCATGCAGTTCCGCGCGCTGATCGGGGAACGGGGGATGCTCCCGGTGCCGGGCTACCTCCGTGTGACGCCGATGCGGCGGGCGCCGAGCATCTTCCAGCTGCACTACTCGGACCGGTTCTTCGCCTGCTGCGCCTGGGCCGGGGCAGTGCTGGCGGCCGGTCTCGTGGGCGGGGCCGCCGACCGGCTGCCCCTGTGGACCGCGATGCTGTGGTGGGCGGTGCTGTGGGCCCTGTATCTGTCCATCGTCAACGTGGGGCAGACCTGGTACGCGTTCGGCTGGGAGTCACTGCTGCTGGAGACGGGCTTCCTCGCGATCTTCCTGGGGAACGAACGCGTCGCGCCGCCGGTGCTGGTGCTGTGGCTGCTGCGCTGGCTGCTGTTCAGGGTGGAGTTCGGCGCGGGCCTGATCAAGATCCGCGGGGACGAGTGCTGGCGCAGGCTGACCTGCCTCTACTACCACCATGAGACCCAGCCGATGCCGGGCCCCCTGAGCTGGTTCTTCCACCACCTGCCGGGGCCGGTCCACCGCATGGAGGCGGCGGCCAACCACATCACCCAGTTGCTCGTCCCGTTTCTGCTGTTCACCCCGCAGCCGATCGCGAGCGCCGCGGCCGTCATGATCGCGCTGACCCAGCTCTGGTTGATCCTGTCCGGCAACTTCGCCTGGCTCAACTGGCTGACGGTGGCTCTGGCCTTGTCCGCCATCGACGGCTCGCTCGTCACCGGGCCGCATCCGCTCCAGCGACCGCCGCTGTGGTACGCGATCGCCGTCATCGCCGTCACGGTGCTGGTGCTCGTGCTCAGCCACCGTCCGGTGCGCAATCTGCTGTCCCGGCGCCAGGCGATGAACCGCTCGTTCGACCCGCTGCACCTGGTCAACACCTACGGAGCCTTCGGCACCGTGGGCCGGGTGCGCTTCGAGGTCGTGGTGGAGGGCACGGACGAGCGGGTCGTGCATCCGGGCACGGTGTGGCAGGAGTACGAGTTCCACGGCAAACCAGGGGATATCCGGCACTGGCCGCGCCAGTTCGCCCCTTACCATCTGCGCCTGGACTGGCTGATGTGGTTCGCCGGGCTCTCCCCCGCGTATGCCCGCCCATGGTTCGGCCCCTTCGTGGAACGGCTGCTCGACCAGGACCGGGACACCCTGAAGCTGCTGCGCCGCAATCCGTTCCCCGACCAGCCACCCCTGTTCATCCGCGCCAGGCTCTACCACTACGAGTTCACCAGCTGGCGGCGACTGCGCGCGACCGGCGCCTGCTGGCAGCGCCGCTATCTGCGGGACTTCCTGCCGCCAACCCGGTTGAGCACGGAAAGCGATCCCGGCGGACACGAGGAAAAAGAAAAAGGACACCAAAGAGGGTAAAAAGCCCGTACCCCCGAGGCGGATGCCGCCCAGGGGGTACGGATCAGGCGATGTTCGCCCGACGTCTCAGTCGATGCCGGGCAGGATGTGCGGCTCTTCGAGATCGTCCTCGTAGCCAGCGAGTCGGATGGGCGCCGACCGGGCCCAGACTTCCAGGCTGCCGAGTTCGTCGCCGCGCCGTCCGACCCGCTCGCCTCGTTCGGCCGGCCGCTTCTCCTGCTTCACTTCAGTTGTCACCGCGCACTCCTCGTGTGTCGCGCAACAGGGGGACTAGGGTCTCTTCGGTCGCGGTGGCGCCGTTCTCTGGCGGGATCGCGGCCGTGGTTTCGGGCCTGTCCCGGGGCGGCCGTGGGGGGGGTTCGTGGGCCCCTGTTGGCCATCCGTGCGCCCCAGCTTAACCAAATGAGCACCCTTACGCTCGATGGGGCGCGTCACATCGAGGGTTCTGTACAGAAAAACGTACGGAGATGACGGCCCATCGGGTATAGGAAACCCCCGGGCGGCCCAAGGCGCCCGGGGGTGACGGCCGAACGGGTTACGGCAGCCGCCTCGAAGGGGTGACGTACGGGTGACGTGATGACGGCGTCGGCCTCACCAGTTCGACGGAGCGTAGTCCTTCAGGAAGCAGCCGTAGAGGTCCTCGCCCGACTCGCCGCGCACGATCGGGTCATAGACCCTGGCGGCCCCGTCGACCAGGTCGAGCGGCGCGTGGAAGCCCGCAGCCGCGAGCCGGATCTTGTCGGGGTGCGGACGCTCGTCGGTGATCCAGCCGGTGTCGACGGCGGTCATCAGGATGCGGTCCGCCTCGAACATCTCCTGGGCGCTGGTGCGGGTGAGCATGTTGAGCGCCGCCTTGGCCATGTTGGTGTGCGGATGGCCCGCGCCCTTGTAGCCCCGGCTGAAGACCCCCTCCATCGCCGACACGTTCACCACGTACCTGCGCTTCGCCGCCGCGGCGGCCATGGCCGGGCGCAGTCGGCTGATGAGGATGAACGGCGCGGTGGAGTTGCACAGCTGGACTTCGAGCAGCTCGACCGGGTCGACCTCGGAGACCGTCTGGATCCAGCTGTTGGTGTCATGGAGATCGGGGACGAGCCCGCCCGCGTCGATGGCGGTGCCCGCCTCGATCCGGGCGAGCGAGGCGGAGCCGGAGACCAGCGCCAGCTCGGTGACGTCCTGGGCCGTGAGCCCCTCGGCGCGCGGTGCGGGCAGCGCCGCCATCCGGTCCACGCCGCCACTGCCGAAGGTGCCGATCACCTCGGCGGTGGGCAGCTCGCCCGACGGCAGCGGGGCGCTCTCGGCCGTGACCAGCTCGCTGTACGCCTGCGGGGAGCGGCGTACGGTCTGCGCCGCGTTGTTGATCAGGATGTCCAGTGGGCCGGCTGCGGCGACCGAGTCGGCGAGCGCGACCACCTGGGCCGGGTCGCGCAGATCGATGCCGACGACCTTGAGGCGGTGTATCCACTCTTCGCTGTCCGGCATCGCCTTGAAGCGGCGGATCGCGTCGTTGGGGAAGCGGGTGGTGATGGTGGTGTGGGCGCCGTCGCGCAGCAGCCGCAGCGCGATGTACATACCGATCTTGGCCCTGCCGCCGGTCAGCAGCGCCCGGCGTCCACTGAGGTCGGTGCGTGCGTCGCGCCGGGCCCGGTTCTCGGCCGCGCACTTCTGGCAGAGCTGGTGGTAGAAGGCGTCCACCTCGACGTACCGGGCCTTGCAGACGTAGCAGGACCGCGGACGCTGGAGGATTCCGGCGATCTCGCCCACCACGGACGAGCTCGGCAGCACGCCCTGTGTCTCGTCGTCGATCCGCTCGGCCGAGCCGGTCGCGGTGGCCTCGGTGACGGTCTTGTCGTGGGCGGTCTTCGAGGCCCGGCGCTCCTGGCGGCGGCGCTGCTTCACGGTCCGGTAGATACCGGCCGTCGCACGGCGGACCGTGATCGCGTCGGGGTGGTCGACGTCGATCCGGTCGAGCTCCTCGAGCACGCTCAGGCAGACGGCCAGGCGCTCCGGGTCGATGCCCGGACCGTAGTCCTGGACCTCCTGGACCAGCCCGATGTCCTGGCCGGGGCCGTCCTGTGTCACCGTCATCGCCGCTGCCGTTCCGTCCTGTGAGCACCCTGGGGATTCCAAAAGCGGAACTTTACGTCAGTCGGGCGTACGTACGCCAAACCCGGCCAGGGACTCACGTCACAGGCCGCGACGGCTGTCCGGCCCGGCGCTCGGAGCCCGGTCGAAGACGCAGTCGCCGCACAGCCCGCCCCCGGGGCTGCGGTAGTAGAGGCAGCAGGTCGTCCGGCGCAGCGCGGGGCCGTGCACCGTCCCGGACAGTTCCGGGTGCTCCAGCAGGCCGGTGACCAGGTGAGCGGCCCGTCTGGCCACGTCGGGGCGCCCGTGGGCCCGGGCCCAGCGGGTGAGCTCGCGCAGGGCGCCCGCGAGGGCGGATCCCGTGTTGCCCCGCAGCAGCCGGGGTGAGATACGCGCCTCGGTACGGAGCGCCTCGGCGAGCGGAACGAGCTGCCCCTCCAGTACGGCTTCGCGCAGGGTGTCGACGGCCGCCGGCCGGGTCTGCCTGCCGGACCAGCACAGGTCGTCCGGCGCGGTCAGCTCCGGGTCCCAGTACAGGGTGCCCGGTACCGGATCGGGGAACTCGCCGCAGAGCACGGCCGGTCCGAGCGCGGTGGACCAGATCCTCGCCGCGAGACCCAGATGCGCGATGGAGGCGGCGACGCGTCGCTCGGGCGTACCGAGGCGGGAGGCCACCCGGTCGACACGGGCGGTCAGTGCGGTGAGGTCCCCGCCGTGGATCCGGCTGAGCGCGGTGTGCCCGCTGCCGGGGGCACCGGTGCGCAGCGCGAAGAATCCTCCGATGGAGGACGGCTCGTCCAGATTCACACGCTCCCCCGATTCCGTCGGCGCCCGCGCCCATCGAAGCACAGCGGCGAACTGGGCTTGTACGGCTGCACGCTCCGCCACGGGGACCACAACCACGGGGGTACACCCGCTGTCGTGTACTACGCCAGTAGTACGGACCATTCCCTGCTCAGGAACGACGACCCGGCGGCTCACAAGGGAGATCGTGTTGCCCATGAGTTCCCTCGCGCTGTCCGTGCTGCTGTCGCTGGTTTCCGCGGCGGCATACGCGTCGGCGGCAATCGTGCAGGAGAGTGTGGCGGCCGGTGCGGCCGACGGGCCTTCCGCCTTGGTGTGCAGCGCCCAGTGGTGGGCCTCCGTCGGCCTGAACGCGCTGGGGGCGCTGCTGCACGTGGGGGCACTCGCCTGCGGGCCACTGAGCCTGGTGCAGCCGCTCGGCGCGCTGACCATCGTTTTCGCCCTGCCCCTGGCGGCGGTTCTGGGCAGCCGGAAGGTGGGGCGGGCCGCCTGGCGGGGCACTCTGCTGGCATCGGCCGGGCTTGCCGGGCTGCTGGCACTCATCGGGCCCGGACAGACGGGTGTGCCGGGAGGTGCGGCCCGGCAGGCGGCTGCCGCCGTGGCCTTCGGGGCTGTGGTGCTGCTGTTCCTGGCCGGTCGGCGGGTGCGGCGGCGCCCGGTGCTGCGGGGTGTGGTGCTGGCCGGTGGGGCGGGGGTGGCCTTCGGAGCCGCGTCCTGCTTCACCAAGATCGCCACTGCGGGATCGGTCGACGCGGCCGGTGGGAGCATGACCGGGCTTGTGCCGATTCTGATGGTGGTCGCCGGTCTCGCGGTGGCCGGACTACTGCTGTCCCAGGTCTCGTATCGCGGCGCCGGTCTGGCGGCGCCGCTGGCGACGGTGACCGTGGTCAATCCGGTGATCGCGGCGGTGGCCGGGCTGCTGCTGTTCGGCGAGCGCTTCCGGTACGGCACGGCGGGCGCCGTCGCCGCGCTGGTGTGCGCGGGTGTGGCGGGGACGGGCCTGGTCCTGCTGTCGGCGCAACGCGGGACCGGCGCCGGCGCCGAGCCGACCGGCCCGGCGCCCGAGGGCCATGCCGCCTCAGACCGTGATCCCGTGCGCCCTGAGGTAGGCGAGGGGATCGATATCGGAGCCATACCCCGGCCCCGTGCGCACCTCGAAGTGGAGATGGGGACCCGTGCTGTTGCCGGTGGACCCTGAGCGGGCGATCCGCTGCCCCCCGCCGACCTGCTGGCCCGTACGGACACTGAGCGCCGAGAGATGCGCGTACTGGCTGTACTTGCCGTCGGAGTGCCGGATGACGATCTCGTATCCATACGCACCGGCCCAGCCGGCGGACACCACACGGCCGGGAGCGACGGCCTTCACGGAGGTGCCCGTGGGCACCGGGAAGTCCACACCGGTGTGGTACCCGCTGGCCCAGGCACCGGCCTTGCGGTAGGGGGTGCCGGTGCCCGCCGTGACGGGGGCGCTGAAGTGCGCCTGGCCGGTCCGGCCGGCCTGGCTGCTCTGGCCGGTGTGGCGCTGGGCGCGCTCGGCGTGCTGCGGCCGCTGCTGCTCCCGCTTCTTCTCGGGGGCGGGCTTGGCGGCGGGCTTCGGCGACGCCGTGGAGCGCTCGTGCTGCCGGGACTGCGGGCGTTCCTTCGTGGCGGGGCGCTGCGCGGTGGTCTGCATACGCAGCCGCTGGCCCGGGAGGATGAGGTCGGGATCGTCACCGACGACGGCGCGGTTGGTTGCGTAGAGCGCCTGCCAGCCGCCCCTGACCGCGTGGGCCTGGGCGATTCCCGAGAGCGAGTCACCCGTCGCCACGGTGTACATCTCGCGCTGCCCCGGCACGGTGGTCGGCGCGGCCTGCTGCTGGCGCGAGGCCCGGGCCGGTGCGGCCTGGGTCGTGACCGCGGCCTTCGCCTCGACGGAACGTCGGCGCTCCGGCGTGATGGCGGGATCCGCTCCGCCGCGCGCCAGCCCCGCGTGGGTGGAGCAGGTCGGCCAGGCGCCGGGGCCCTGCCCTTCGAGCACCTTCTCGGCGACCGCGATCTGCTGGTCCCTGGAGGCGAGGTCGGCGCGCGGGGCGTAGGCCCTGCCCCCGTAGGCCTCCCAGGTCGACTGGCTGAACTGCAACCCGCCGTAGTAGCCGTTGCCCGTGTTGATCTGCCAGTTGCTGGTGGACTCGCAGGCCGCGACCTTCTCCCAGACTTCCACCGACGCGGCACTCGCCGTGCCCGCGCCGATCAGTGGGAGCGCGATCCCCGCACCGCTCGCGGTGACGGTCAACGACGCCCGGTTGATTCGGCTCGGCTGGTAGCGGCGGTGCCGCCCGCGTAAGGCCATGGGTCCCCCCTCGAACGCATCAGCAGCCGCAAAGCTAAGCGCTGCCAACAGCACTGACAAGGGGCGCGAACGGGCGTGAGGTCGCACGAACGTCCGTCCCGGCGGCGGAATCCGGGATTCCTGCGCCGCCCGGGCGACTCGCACCCCCATGAACGCCCCGCTCTCGAGCAGCGTATTCATACTGGCCAGGGGAGGGGCACGGCCGACGGCTCAGGGTCGCCGGGGGCATGGACCGGCGGACCGAGGGCCCGGAGGTACGGTCCCGATGACCGATGGACTCGACGCACTCTTCAGATTCCAGGAGCACACGTATGAGTGGTACCGCCCAGATCGGCGTCACCGGGCTCGCGGTGATGGGCCGCAATCTCGCCCGCAACTTCGCACGCAACGGCCTCACGGTCGCCGTGCACAACAGGACCGCGAGCAGGATGCGCGAGCTGGTCGAGGGGTTCGGCCACGAGGGTGCGTTCGTGCCCGCGGAGACGGCCGAGGAGTTCGTCGCCGCACTGGAACGCCCGCGCCGGCTGGTCATCATGGTCAAGGCGGGTGAGCCGACGGATGCCGTGATCGAGGAGTTCGCCCCGCTCCTGGAACCGGGTGACGTCATCATCGACGGCGGCAACGCGCACTTCGCCGACACGCGCCGCCGGGAGCGCGAACTGCGCGAGCGCGGGATCCACTTCGTGGGCGTGGGTATCTCCGGGGGCGAGGAAGGCGCCCTGCACGGGCCGAGCATCATGCCGGGCGGCTCGCGCGAGTCGTACGCCTCACTCGGGCCGCTGCTGGAGAAGATCGCCGCGAAGGCGAAGGACGGCACGCCCTGCGTGACGCACGTCGGCCCCGACGGCGCGGGCCACTTCGTGAAGATGGTGCACAACGGCATCGAGTACGCGGACATGCAGCTGATCGCCGAGGCGTACCACCTCCTGCGCGAGGTCGCCGGATACTCCCCCGCCAAGATCGCCGAGACGTTCCGCGGCTGGAACACCGGGCGCCTCGACTCCTACCTGATCGAGATCACGGCCGAGGTGCTGGCACACACGGACGCCGCGACCGGCAAGCCGTTCGTGGACATCGTGGCGGACCAGGCCGAGCAGAAGGGCACCGGCCGCTGGACCGTGCAGATCGCGCTCGACCTCGGGGTGCCGGTCTCCGGAATCGCCGAAGCCGTGTTCGCCCGGTCGGTGTCCGGCCATGCCGATCTGCGCGCGGCCTCGCAGCAGCTGCCGGGGCCGGTGCCGCAGCCGCTCGGCGAGCAGGACGCGGCCCGTTTCGCCGCACAGGTCGAGCAGGCGCTGTACGCGTCGAAGATCGTGTCGTACACCCAGGGCTTCCACCAGGTCCAGGCGGGCAGCGACTCCTACGACTGGGACATCGACCTGGGCGCGGTGGCGGCGATCTGGCGCGCGGGTTGCATCATCCGGGCCGCCTTCCTGGACCGGATCCGCGCGGCGTACGACGCCCAGCCGGACCTGCCCAGCCTGCTCTCGGACAAGCAGTTCGCCCAGGAGATCGGCGCGGCACAGGACGACTGGCGTGCCGTGGTCGCCACGGCGGCGCAGCAGGGTGTGCCCACGCCCGGCTTCTCCGCGTCACTGTCCTACTACGACGCGCTGCGCGCGCCGCGGCTGCCCGCGGCGCTGACCCAGGGCCAGCGCGACTTCTTCGGCGCGCACACCTACCGGCGTACGGACCGGGACGGCTCCTACCACACCCTCTGGGGCGGCGACCGCTCGGAGGAACGCACCGCCTGATCCGACCGGGCTCCCGCGCCCGGCCCGCTCATCGCATCGGGCCTGGCGCGGGCTCCGGATCGGGCACAGGGTCGGGGCCGGGCGGCTTGGGAATCGGATCCGGAGAGGGAACCGGGTCGGGCGCCGGGCCGGGCGGTGGCACCGGGCTCGGCGGTGGCACAGGCCCGGGTGCGGGGTCCGGCATCGGGGGTACGGGGTCGGGGTGCGGGTTCGGGTGCGTCATCACTGACTCCTGGGGTGCGGGGCGTATGGCTCCAGGTTCCATCGTTGCGACTGCCCAGGCACGGCGGCGCCACGCATGCGGGGCCGGCCGCGCCCCCGGCGCGGAGGGACCGCGCAGGCGGCACCCGACCGGCCGCCGGCCGCACAGTGGTGGTGCACCTGCATGCGCCGTTGGACCCGGCCACCGCCGGAGGCGGAAGTATCGCCCAGATGAGCTCTTGTCGCAGTAGACGTGCCGGGCTGAATCAGGCGCACCCGCCGCCGGCGTGGTCGCCCTCCCCCTCAGGCGCGAGGGCGACCGCCACCGCGTGAACCCGCCTCAGAGGCCGGGATGGCTCTCCTTGAGCTGACGCACCGCCTCGTCCACCAACTCGGCAGCCGGCGCCGGCGCCTCGTCCGGGTGCCGTTCGGCCCACGACGCGGCGTACGGGCACAGGGGCACGACCGGGACGCCCTCGCGGGCGGCCATCGCGTAGAACGCACGCACCAGCGAACCCGCCACGCCCTTGCCCTCGTGCTCGGGCCTCACCACGGTGTGCACCGCGACGAGCGCGGGCGGCTCGCCCTGCATGGTGAAGTAGGCGACATGCCCGGCGAACCGGCCGTCCTCGAACGCTTCCAGCCTGCCCTTGTCCCGGTCGTCGCGGATCTCGCGATCAGCCATCGCACACTCCTTGTGTCTCAGACGCGCGCGGCTGCTGACGCGACCGCGTGCGGGCTGGCCTGGGTGTCGCTGCCGGGAACGGGCCGGGAGGGGTCGGAGCCGAGTTCGACGACGCGGTTGCCGGCGTCGACGTGCACGACCCGGGGCACCAGGGTCCGCGCCTCGGCGTCGTCCACCTGGGCGTAGCTGATGAGGATCACCAGATCGCCGGGGTGCACCAGATGTGCCGCGGCACCGTTGATGCCGATGACACCGGACCCGCGCTCCCCTTCGATGACGTACGTCTCCAGCCGTGCGCCGTTGGTGATGTCGACTATGTGCACCAGCTCACCGGGGAGCAGATCGGCGGCCTCCAAGAGGTCCGCGTCGATCGTGACGGAACCGACGTAGTGCAGGTCGGCCTGGGTGACGGTGGCCCGGTGGATCTTGGACTTGAACATGGTACGAAGCACGAGGAACTCCCGGATTGTCTGCTCCCTGCCTGCTTCGTGCAGGTCAAGGGCGTTGGCCGGAGCCTACAACGATTCGCATTCCCGGGGCAGCCGCCCCAAGGGTTTCCGAGCACTCAGGCGGACCCGCACAACCCACGGGGTCATCGCGCCGTCTTGGTGGTCCCGCCCACCAGGGAGATTTTCCGCCATGACCCTGTCCAGATCCGGCTTCAGCATCCTGTCCGAGGACTTCGCGGCCGCCCCGTACCGCTTCTTCGCATGGCTGAGGGAGCAGGCGCCGGTGCACTACGAACCGGAGATCGACAGCTACTTCCTCTCCCGCTACCAGGATGTGAAACGGGTGCTGACCGACCATGAGGCGTTCACCACCGAGACGCTTCAGGTGCGCGCCGAGCCGGTGATGCGGGGGCCGGTGCTCGCCCAGATGACGGGGGCCGAGCACACAGCGAAGCGGAAGATCGTCGTCCGCGGCTTCACCGGCCAGGCTCTGCAGGAACAGATACGCGCCATCCACACCAACGCCGCCGAACTCATGGCTCCCTTCCTCGCCCGGGGCCGGATGGACCTCGTCAACGACTTCGGCAAGCCGTTCGCCGTGAACGTGACGCTCGACGTGCTCGGTCTGGACAAGAAGGACTGGCGGCAGGTGGCCGCCTGGCACAGCGGGGTCGCCGAGTTCATCACCAGCATCACACTCACGCCCGAACGCCGCCGGCACTGCCTGGACCACGCCGAGCAGTTGGAGGCCTACCTCGCCCCGGTCATCCAGCGCCGGCGGCGCCACCCCGGTGAGGACCTCATATCGCGGCTGTGCACCGCCGAGTTCGACGGCATCGCCATGAGCGACCGCGAGGTCACCGCGCTGGTCATCAATGTCCTGGCCGCCTCCACCGAGCCCGCCGACAAGACCCTCGCCCTGCTCTTCAAGCATCTGATCGACCACCCCGAGCAGTTGGCAGAGGTCCGCCGGGATCCGGAGCTGCTGCCCGCCGCGATCGCCGAGACCCTGCGCTACACCCCGCCCGTTCAGCTCATCCCCCGCCAGACGGAGCAGGACGCCGAGTTCGCCGGTGGTACCACCGTCCCCGCCGGTGCCACCGTCTTCTGCATGATCGGCGCGGCCAACCGCGACCCCGAGGCCTTCACCGACCCCGACGCCTTCGACATCCACCGCCCGGACCTGGGCACCGCCCGCTCCTTCACGGCCGCCGCCCAGCATCTGGCCTTCGGCACCGGACTCCACCAGTGCGTCGGCGCGGCCTTCGCTCGCGCCGAGATCGAGACCGTCGCGGCGATGCTCCTCCCCCTGCTCGGGCAGGTCCGCTACACCCCCGGCTTCCACTACCGGGAGACCGGCCTGTACACCCGCGGTCCCGCCGCCCTGTCCCTGGACTTCACCCCTGTCCGACCTTGTTAGGATCCCTAACAAATCAGGGGATGGGGAACCGCGATGGCGTCCGTGGGAGACAGACTGAGCAGCGCGAGAGTCCGGGCCTTCATCGGCCGGGACGAGCAACTCGATCGCTTCGACCAGGCCTTGAGCGGCGATCCCCAGGCACCGTTCGCCTTCTACGTGTTCGGTCCCGGGGGCATCGGGAAGTCGACGCTGCTGCGTCGGCTGGGGGATCACGCCCGCACGTCGGGACGGCTCCTCGTCGAACTCGACGGCCGTTTCGTCAGCAGGGACCCGGCCGAGTTCGAGCGCGCGGCCGGCCCCTTCCTGGACGTACCCGGCACGGTCCTCGTCGTGGACTCCTTCGAGCACTGCCAGTGGCTGGAGAGCTGGCTGTGGCACCACTTCCTGCCCCGCGCGGCGGACAGCACCCTGGTCGTCCTGGCCGGCCGGATCGCTCCGCAACCGCAGTGGACCGCCGACCCCGCCTGGGCCGGGCTTCTGCACGTGACCGAACTGGAGCCGTTCTCCGAGGACCAGGCCCGGAGCCTCCTGGCCCTGGCGCAGATCCGGCCCGAGCTGCGGGACCGGGTGCTCCGTTTCGCGGGAGGCAATCCGCTGGCGCTGTCACTCGCGGCGGCCGCGGGATCGGCGGGCTGCGGCAGGGAGGAGATCTGGTCCCCCTCGGCCGACGTCCTGCGAACCCTGTTGACGGGCCTGATCGGTGAGGTGCCCACGGCTGCCCACCGCCGCGCCCTGGAGGTCGCTGCGCAGGCCTACTCGACGTCCGAGGAACTGCTCTCCGCCGTGCTGCCCGAGGAGGACGCCCATCTGCTGTTCTCCTGGTTGAGGGACCTGCCCTTCATGGAGTGCACGCATCAGGGGCTCCACCCCCACGACGCCGCACGCGAGACACTGGCCGCCGACCTGCGCTGGCGAGCCCCCAACGCCTTTGTGACGATACGTCAGAGCCTGGCGGACGAGTACCTTCGCCTGCTGCGCGAGTCGTCCGCGGAACGGGTGTGGACCGTCACCGACGAACTCTTCTACCTCTTCCGGGAGGGAGAGACCCTGGCGCGACTGCGCACCTGGTCCCGCGAGGACGAGGTGCACGACCGTCCCTTGCACCCGGAAGACATCGATGTCGTACTGCGCATGGCGGAGGAGACGGAGGGAGCCGCATCCGCGGAGCTGGTCCGTTACTGGACACAACGCCAGCCGGAGGCCTTCAGCGTCTACCGCCTCGTGAGCACGGGCCGCATCGTGGCGTTCACCGCCCGGCTCGCTCTGCCGGCCCCGCCCGACCCTCAGGACCTGGCCACCGATCCCGTCGTCGCCGCGGCGTGGGAATACACCAACGCCAACGGGCCGGTGAGCCCCGGCGACCACATCGGCATCAGCCGCTTCTCGGTCTACCCGGAGCGCTACCAGGTCCCCTCGCGTGTCATCGACCTGAGCAGTTCCCGCGCCCAGGCGGAGTCCGCCCGCGCCCGCGGACGCGCCTACGGCTTCGCCGTCTTCCGGGACGCCGAGACATGGGCCGAGCGCGTCAAGGGCACCCTCAGCGACACCGGGGCGCGACCGCGGGTCGGCGAGCACACCTACGGGCTGTTCGGCGTCGACTGGCGTCAGGAGCCCGTGGAGATCTGGCTCCGCCGTTTCATATCCGCCACCAACGCGCCCGTGCGGTCGGGTCCGTCGCCCGTGTCGCGTACCGTGTTCGACCAGTCCGTACGCGAAGCGCTGACGCACTGGCGCGACGCGGGTGCCTTCGCCGCCTGCGCCCTGATGCGCGCCCGACTCGCGGCTGACTTCAGCGACCCCGTCGAGGAGTTGCGCGGCCTGCTGCGCCAGGCCGTCGACGACCTCGCCCAGGACCCGCGCGGGGCGAAGGCCCGTGAAGCCCTGACGGCGGGCTACTTCTCCGGTGCGCCCACCCAGGAGGCCGCCGCCCGCCGCATCGGCCTTCCGTTCGGCACCTACCGCCGCCACCTGCGCCAGGGGCTTGACCTCCTGTGCGAGGCCCTGTGGCAGTGTGAACTGCACGGCCCCGCCACGTCCTCGTAGCGGCGCACGGCCATGGCACGGCCGTGACACCACCGGTGGACAGGTGCGGACAGGACTGGACAGCCCCAGCCCCCGTTCGGTCTGGATAGTGGACAGCGTTCCGCACGAATCTGTGCGGCATGAACCTCCAACGCACACCGCCGAGGCCGGGAGCCGTGCTCGCGGCGCTGGCCGCGGCTCAGTTCACGGTCATGCTCGCCACATCGATCGTGAACGTGGCGCTCCCGCAGATCCGCGCCGGGGTGGGCTTGTCGGACGGCGGCACCACCTGGGTGGTCAACGCCTACGGCCTGGCGTTCGGGGCGCTGCTGCTGGCGGGTGGACGCGCCGCCGACCTGCTCGGCCGCCACCGGGTGCTGATCGCCGGCCTCGGGGTGTTCGCCGTATCGTCGCTGGCCGCGGGACTGGCCGGCTCCTCGGATGTGCTGATCGCCGCGCGTGCCGCTCAGGGCCTCGGCGCCGCCGCGATCGCCCCTGCCGCGCTCGCCCTGGCCATGGACGTGTTCCCGTCCGGTCCCGGGCGCGGCAGAGCGTTGGGGGTGTGGGGTGCGGTCTCGGGCGCGGGAGGGGCGGGCGGTGTCCTGCTGGGCGGTGTCCTCACCCAGGCGTGGGGCTGGCCGTGGATCTTCCACTCCGTCGCGCTCGGGACCGTGCTGGTCCTGGTCGCCGTGGCGGCCCTCGTCCCGCGGGCGCCCGGCCGCGCGGCCAGGCAGTTCGACCTGCTGGGCACGGTCACCGTCACCCTTGCCCTGACCTGCCTGGTCTGGGGACTGACCACCGCACGCGGGACAGGCTGGACGGATGCCCGTGTGCTGGGCGCCATCCTCGGCGCCGCCGTGCTGCTCGGCGCCTTCGTGGTGATCGAGCGCCGCCGGCCCAACGCACTGGTACCACCGAAGCTGTTCGCCACCGGCAGGGTCGCGGCAGGCAATCTGCTGATGGCGCTGCTGGGGTCGGTGTGGATCGCCCTCTTCTTCTTCCTGCCTCTTCATCAGCAACAAGTTCTCGGTATGAGCCCCTTGGCCACTGGGGCGGGCCAGCTTCCCCTCGCTGCGGCCAACATGCTCGGCGCCTGGGTGGCTCCGCGCGTCTCCCGACGGATCGGGGAATCCGCGACGGTGACCGCGGCCCTGCTCACCACGGCCGCAGGCATGCTGTGGCTGGCCCGGATCAGCGCCGACGGCAGCTATCTCGTCCACGTCCTGGGCCCGAGCGTTCTGATCGGCCTCGGCCTGAGCTCCGCCTTCGTCCAGCTCACCGCACTCTCCGTGGACGGTGTGCCGCCCCAGGACGCGGGTCTGGCCGGCGGGCTGGTCAACACCACCCGCCAGGCAGGCGGCGCCGTCGGCCTGGCCGCTCTGGCCACCCTGGCCGGCTCCGTCACCGCCCGGGCCACCACTCAGGGGCCCCGTCTGGAAGCCCTCACCGCCGGGTACCGGGCCGCCTTCACCGTGTCGGCCGGGGTCCTCGCCGCCACCGCGTTCCTCGCGCTGCTCCTCACCCGCCGCGCCGGCCGGCGGCCGACCGTGGCCAGTCCCACCGGCGCTGTCCCCGAGCGGCGCCCCTCCGAGATCCCGTCAACGTCCCGCGTCGGCTGACCCGTCGGGTCAGCCGCACCACCTGCACTGCCCGCCAAGAAGGGAACCACAACCATGGTCACCATCGATGAGACCGCCCCTGCCATCGCCCGTCTGAGCACCGTGATCGACGCCCCCCCTCGCCACGGTGTGGGAGCTCCACACCGACATCGCGGCCTGGCCCGGCTGGAACCCGGACATCGACCAGGTCCAGTTCAACGGCCCGCTGGAGAACGGCAGTTCCTTCAGCTGGCGGACCCACGGCCTGGACATCACCTCCACCGTGAGCGAACTGGTACCCAACGAGCGGATCGTGTGGGGCGGCCCCGCCGACGGCATCACCGGCATCCACGTATGGACGTTCGAGCAGAACGGCGACCACGTCATCGTCCGCACCGAGGAGTCCTGGAGCGGCGCCCCGGTCGAGGCCGCGGCCGACGACCTCGGCAAAGCCCTCAGCGACTCGCTGGCGAGCTGGCTGCGGCACCTCAAGGCCCGTGCCGAACAATGCGCCTGACGACCCATCACTCATTCATCAGACAAAGCAGAGAGGTTCCCGAATGACCGCCGCCAAGCCCTACCTGACTGGTCACTACACCCCCGTCGCCGACGAGATCACCGCCACCGAACTCACCGTCGAGGGCAGTCTGCCCCCGGAGCTGACCGGCCGTCTGCTCCGCAACGGCCACAACCCCAAGCCCGGCGTGACCCCCACCCACTGGTTCAAGGGCAGTGGCATGGTGCACGGTATCCGGCTCCGCGAGGGGCGTGCCGAGTGGTACCGCAACCGCTGGGTGCACACCCCCGCCCTCGACGGAGCTCCTTACATGACGGAGCACGGGCCCGACCTCACCGCGAGCGTCGCCGGCACGCACGTCATCGAGCACGCCGGACGGCTGCTCGCACTGTGCGAGGCGAACCTCCCCTTCGAACTGAGCCCGGAGCTGGAAACTCTCGGCGCCCATGACTTCGACGGGAAACTGCGCACCGCGATGACCGCGCACCCCAAGGAGGACCCGTTGACCGGGGAGCTCCACTTCTTCGGATCCTCGCCGTTCCCGCCGTTCCTCACGTACTACGTCTCCGACGCCAAGGGCCAGATCGTCCACAGTGCCGAGATCCCGGGCGCCACCGCCTCGCTCAAGCACGACTTCACCGTCACACGCCGGCATGTGGTCTTCGTCGAGGGAAACGTCACCTTCGATCCCACCGAGCAGTCCGGAATCCCCTACGGCTGGAGCGACGAGCAGCCCGCCCGTATCGGTGTGATGCCACGCGGAGACGACGGTGCCCGGCACATCCGCTGGTTCTCCATCGAGCCGGGCAACATGCTGCACGTCGCCAATGCCTACGAGGACGGCCAGGGCCGTATCGTCCTGGAAGGCCCCACCGTGGACCGCGAGGGCTTCCATCTCTCCTGGGACTGGTGGGTCGGCGCCCCCGGTCGCGGGAGCGAGCCCAACGCCCGCTCCTACACCCGCCGCTGGGTGGTCGACCTGGCGGCCGGCACCGTCGACGAGCAGATCATCGACGATCTGGCGGTGGAATTCCCCACCCTCAACGAGGACTACCTGGGCTCGGAGAACCGCTACCAGTACGCCATCTCCTTCCCCGACGAGAAGGGCTTCGGCGGCTACGGCATCGTCAAGTACGACCGCACCACCGGCGCCCGCCGCATCCATCAGGCCGGCGACGCCCGGCTGCCGAGCGAGGCCGTCTTCGTCCCCGCCGCCGGAGCCACCCGCGAGGACGACGGCTATCTGCTCACCGTCGTCTCGGACCTCAAGCAGGACGCCTCGCAGCTGCTGGTCCTCGACGCCTCCGGCCTCGACCGGATCGCCACCGTCCACCTGCCGCGCCGGGTGACCGCAGGCATCCACGGCTCCTGGATCCCCGACGCCGCCCTGAACGGCGCCTAGGCCGTATTTGAGAACTCCCGCCTGGCTCGCGACGCCTGGCACGCACACTCGCTGCGTTGTCGGATCGACCGAGTACGCCCCGTACGAGGACGACCTCCCCCTGCCTCCGGCGGGGAACCCCCACCGCCTCGCGACCGCACGCACCAGACGCCGCGAGCCCCGCCCTCCGGGCGGACGACGCCAGTTCTCCAACACGGCCCAGGGCTGGCACACGCGAGGCCCCGCATCCACCGCCGCGGGCGCACGAAGCGCCCGCGGCACCCCCTTCGAGCCCCGGTTCCGCACGAGCCGAGGCGTACCACCAAGAAAGCACCAGGAACACCAATGAGCACTTTCATGGCAGTAACCCGGAAGTACGCCGGCTGGATCGCCGCCTCCACGGGCACGCTCGTGACCGCCCTCGCCGTACCGGCGCTCGCGGACCCGGAACAGAGCGACCGCCGGACCCCGGTCAGCGCCATCGCCTGGCACGCCTGCGCCGACACCGACTTCAGGAACATGCAGTGCGGGTCGATACAGGTGCCCGTGGACTGGTCCCGTCCGAGCGCCGGCAGCCTCACACTCGCCCTGGTACGCAGACCCGCCGACGACACCGCCCACCGCAAGGGCACCTTGCTCCTGAACGACGGCGCGGGTGGCTCGTCGATCGAGCAGCTTCGGCTGGCGATGCGCATCGGCCTGCCGGACTTCGCCGGCGCGATGACCAAGCAGTTCGACGTCGTCGCGGTGGATCCGCGCGGAGTGGGACACAGCACGCCCCTCGTCTGCGGAGAACAGCCCAAGCCCGCGGGAGTCAGCCACTTCCCCCGGACACGGGCCGCTTACGACAAACTGGTCGCCAACAACCGGGCCTTCGCCGATGACTGCCTGCGCCGCAACGGCCGGCTCACCGCCCACGTCGATCTGACCAGCAGCGCGCGGGACTTCGAGGCAGTCCGGGCCGGGCTGGGCGAGCGGCAGTTGAACTGGTACGGGATCCACTACAGCACGTTGCTCGGACGCACCTATGCCGAGCTCTACCCCGGCAGGCTGCGCACCATGGTGCTGGACACCGCGCTCGACGACACCGGCTCACCGCGTGCGCGCGTCGTCCAGGAGGCTGCCACTGCCGAGAAGGCGTTCAACCGGTTCGCCGACTGGTGCGCCACGTCCGAGAAGTGCGTGCTGAAGGGCGAGGACGTAGCCGCCGAGTACGACGCGCTCATCACCCGCGCCGACCGCGCGCCGATCCGGACCGGGGGTGTGGCCCACCAGCCGCTGACCGGTGAGGACATCCGCGAGGCCACCCAGGACTACCTGACCCTGGCAGGCACCACCTGGCCTGAGCTGGCGAAGGCGATCGTCGCCGCCCGGGACGGCGACGCCACAGCCTTCACCCTCGACCCCGACAACACCCTCGATCCCGTCCAGGTGCAGGTGCCCGCCTGCCTCGACAACGCGCGCCCGGTGCGGACCTTCGCCGGGCTCGCCCGGTTGCAGAAGGAACTCGCCCGCGTCTCCCCGCATCTGGGCGGCGCCGTGCGCTCGTACAAGGCGGTCGCCGGCTGCCTCGGCTGGCCGCTTCCGGCCAAGCCCGTCACGGCCGGTGCCCCGGTCCACGGCGCACCGCCCGCGCTGGTCCTCCAGTCGACCCACCAGGCTCTGGCCCGGCACCGGGCGGGTGCGGTCATGGCCGCCCAACTGCCCGGCAGCGTCGTCCTCAGCAGGGAAGGCGACGACTACAGCATGTTCCTGGCCTCCGAGTGCGTCCAGGCGGCCACCAACCGGTACCTGACCACCCGCGCGCTGCCCGCGCCCGGCACCATCTGCACGGACTGAGCCTGACCGCCCTCCACCTCCTGGGGCCGAGCGCCCGTGGGTCCGCCCTGCCGGAACGTCAGGGCGGGCCCGCGCGCATGAGCCGCGTCAGCCCTCCACCGCGGTCCTGATCCTCCCCAGCGTGGTGCGCATCCCGGCGCGGTTGACCTCCGCACGGTCGGCGGGGCGCGTGCCGGTGAACACCCGTCCGAGGAACTCCGCCAACCGGGCGCCTCGGCCTGTCCTGAGGTCCTGCCAGTACTCGGTGATCCTGGTGCCCGAGCCCTCGGGTTCACAGCGGTATCCCCACTGGGCCACCGGAAGCCCGAACACCGTGACACGGAAGGCGAACGCGGACGGCCGCTCGGCCCGTGTCACCCGGCAGGTGGTGAACCAGACCAGGAGCCCCTTCCGGTTGAACCCGACGAATCTGGTTCCCGTCCGGGCCACCCGGCCGCGATGCCACACGGCGAAGCACTCCGGGCTCCACTTCCCCATGTCCCGCACCCGGGAGAGCACGGCGTACACATCGTCGGCGGAGGCGCCGACCAGCACGCTCTCCTCGACACTCCACACGCGCTTCATCGATCCTCCGGTGCTCATCGGGAGTACAGCCGCGTGACCAGCCGCTCCAGCCGGGTGATGTCACGCCCGCCCCGAGCGTACGTGGAGACGGCCAGGGGTACGTCGAACAGTTTGCGGGTACGTGCCGTCGGCACCGTGAACTCCCTGAGTCCGTCTGCGCCGTGGATCCGCCCGAATCCGGATCTGCCCCGCCCGCCGAACGGAAGGGCGCCCACGGCCGGGAACGACAGCACATCGTTGACGCTGATCATGCCCGCGCGCATCCCGTCCGCCAACGCACCGGCGCGGCGACGGGCGAACACCGCGGCGCCGAGAGCGTAGTCGGAGTCGTTGGCCCGTTCGACGCCCTCCGCCGCGTCGGCGACCCGGTTGACCACCAGCACCGGGCCGAAGGTCTCCTCGCGCATCGCGGCGGCGTCCTCCGGGACATCGGCCAGGATCACCGGGCCGGTCACATGAGGCGGTCGGACGGAATCGGGGCCTCCGACCACGGCTCGTCCCCCGCGGGCCAGGGCATCCTCGATGTGGCGGCGGATGACATCGAGCTGGCCGGGCATGGTGATACGGCCGAAGTCCGTGCCGGACCGCACCTCGCGGGCCCGCCGGGCGAGCAGGTCGAGGAACCGGTCGTACACGGGGTCGGCCACGTAGACCCGTTCGATGCCCGCGCAGGACTGGCCCGTGTTGCTGCATCCGCCCCACAGGGCGGCTTCGACGGCGGCCGGGACATCCGCGTCTGCGGCCACCACCATGGCGTCCTTGCCGCCGAGTTCGAGGAGGACCGGCGTCAGTGAAGCCGCGCAGGCGGCCAGCACGCGGGCTCCGGTGGCCGGCGAGCCGGTGAACGCGACCTTGTCCACGCCCGCGGTGCACAGGGCGGCTCCGACGGCTCCGTCTCCCGGGGCGAGCTGGAGCACGGAGCGTCCCGGCACCGCCTCCTCGAAGGTGTCGAGCAGCCACTGCCCGGCGGCGGGGGTGTACTCGCTGGGTTTGAACACCACCGTGTTGCCCGCCGCCAGGGCGTAGGCGATGGATCCGACGGGTGTGTGCACCGGATAGTTCCAGGGGCCGATCACCCCGATCACCCCGTAGGGCCGGTACTCCACGGTGGCCAGGTGGTTCAGCATGAGCGGCCCGGAGGGCACGCGGCGCCGGGACAGCACCCTGCGCGCATTGCGGGCCGACCAGTCCACATGGGTCAGGGCCGCCGTCATCTCGACGACCGCGTCAGCCCGCACCTTGCCGTTCTCGCGCTGGAGGAGGTCCAGGATCTCCGGCAGCCGCCGTGCCATCACCCGGCGCCACTCCAGCAGACGCGTGCGGCGGCCGTGATGCCCGATCTCCCGCCACCAGGCACCCGACGCCCTGGCCCGGGTGACCTTCGTATCGAGTGAATCCAGCGGATCCGGTTCAGCGGTGGAAACCATGTCCATGGCGGCGTCCTGATCAGTCGGTGTCTCGGCGCCTTCACTCTAGAACGATACGATCCGTTCTGAACAGAGGGTCGAAGATCCACGGCCCATAATGAGGACGAGCCGGCTCGTTCCGACCGGCGCACCGAGCACACTTCGGAGGATCAGCGCATGGGGACCAAGCGCACCTTGCAGAGCGTTGTGGACGCGGACGGCCCCCATCGCCGGGATCTGGAGGCCCGCAGGCGCATTCTCGCCGCCGTCCTGGATCTGCTGGAGCAGCGCGGGTACGCCAGGATGACCATCGAGCAGGTGGCCGTCAGCGCCAAGGTCGGCAAGGCGACCCTGTACCGGTCGTGGCCCAACAAGGCGGCACTGGTCCTCGACGCCGTCCGCAGCCAGCTCAGGGAGGTGCCCACCGAGGAGACCGGGGACACCCGCGAGGAACTGCTGAGTGTGGCGAAGCACGCCCTTGCCGGATTCTTCGGCTCCCCGCAGGTGCGGGCCATCCTTCCCGCGCTGATCGCCGACACGGCACAGGATCCCGAACTGCGGCGGCGCCTGCGCGACGAGGTGCTGGAGCCGCGCCGGGAACAGTCACGAACCGTACTGGAGCGGGCGATCGGCCGCGGAGACCTCCCCGAGGACACCGATATCCGCCTGGCCCTGGAGATGTGGGCGGGAGCGATGATGTTCCGCGGCGTGTTCTACGACGAGGGGTACGACGACGCGGCCCTGAACCGGATCGTGGACGCCACACTGGCGTCCCCGCCCCGTTTCCACTCCGGCGGTGCGGACGGGCCGGCCGGCGCCTCCGGTACGCGCACCGACGCCCGCCAGGGTTCCTGATCGTCGCCTGCGATACATTTTGCCGCGCTCTGACCACTAACGATTTCCAGACACGAAAGACGGCTTCCCAATGACCGACATAGTCAACGGACTTGGCCGGGCCACCGCTTACGGTGCCCTCGGTGTGGTGCTGCTCATCCTCGGCATCGTCCTGGTGGATGTGCTGACGCCCGGCAAGCTCGGCCGGCAGATCTGGGAGGAGCGCAACCGCAACGCGGCGGTGCTGCTGAGCTCCGCCCTCCTGGGAATCGGCGGGATCGTCTTCACCTCGATCTGGACGACATACGACGACTTCGCGAAGGGCCTTGTGTCGACAGCCGCGTTCGGGCTGCTCGGCCTGGTGCTGATGGCCGTGGCGTTCCTGATCGTGGACCTGGTCACCCCGGGCAAGCTGGGAGCGACGCTGGTCGAGTCCGAGCCGCACCCGGCGGTATGGGTGACGGCTTCCTGCAATCTGGCGGTGGCGGCGATCGTTTCGGCGTCGATCGCCTGATCCGCCCCCCTCCCCCCACGGGAACCGATCCCGCAGCACGGGCCAGGTGTCACGCGGTACGCGATATCCGGCCCGTGTTCGCGTGCGCACCGGCCGTGTTTGTCACTGCATCCGGGCTGCATTTCAGGCCATCCGGCGTGATGCTGGTATTCAGCCACTCACGACGGGAGCCACCCGGAGGCACCAATGGCAAAGGACAAGACCGAAGAGCCGAAGAGCGCGAAGGCGCCGATGCGGATCTGGACCGGATCGGAGCGCCCTTTTGATCCCGAGGATCTGGTGATGGCGTCGGGACGTGAATGCACGCCCGCGAACGTCGAACGTGCCCGCAAGGAGATAGCCGAGAAGGGTGCAGCGGCGCTTGAGCGTTATCTGCCCTGACGCGCGGTGGAGACGCATCACCCTGAGGAGCCGACGCTCGGACGGGTGGGAATCGCGAAGCGTCAAAACGCAACAAATGGGTATCAAGAGGGTTGAAGCTCGACCGGCGATCGTGCGCCGCACCCGGCGGCGCAGGCCATGCCCCGTCGAAGGAGCCTTGATGTCCCCCTCGCTAATGGCCCGACATACCGGCGTCCGGGCCGCCGGGTCACCGCACCTGACGGCACCGGACGTACCGGATCCTCTTGCTGATATTGCCGGCATCCCCGAAATCCCCGACGCCAGGACCATCAGCACGGCGGACGCACGGGCGCTGTCCCTGATCCTGTTCCGGCGTCTGCGCACGCTGGAAGAGGGCACGGCGCAGTTCGCATACGTACGCAACACACTGGTGGAACTCAACCTGAGCCTCGTGAAGTTCGCGGCGGGCCGCTTCCGCGGTCGCTGCGAGCCCATGGAGGACATCGTCCAGGTCGGCACCATCGGGCTGATCAAGGCCATCAACCGCTTCGACGTCGAGCGCGAGGTCGAGTTCACCTCCTTCGCGCTGCCCACGATCGCCGGTGAGATCAAGCGCTTCTTCCGCGACACGAGCTGGGCGGTGCGCGTCCCCCGGCGGCTCCAGGAGCTGCGGCTGGACCTGGCCAAGGCGTTCGACGCGCTGGAGCAGGAGAGCGGACGTGCTCCCACCACGGCGGAGCTCGCCGACCGGCTTGAGCTCAGCGAGGCGGAGGTCATGGAGGGGGAACTGGCCGCCAACGGCTACGCGGCCCATTCGCTGGAACCGCTCGAGGACGACGAAACCGTCAGCCCGCTCGCGCGCAGGCTGGGGGCCGAGGACCCGGCGCTCGACATCGTCGAGTGCCTGGAGTGCCTGAAGCCGCTGATCGCCGGGTTGTCCGAGCGGGAGCGCACGATCCTGTCGCTGCGGTTCGGCGAGGAGCTGACGCAGTCGGAGATCGGCGAGCGGCTGGGAATCTCGCAGATGCATGTGTCGCGATTGCTCGCTCGGGTGCTGGACAAGCTGCGGGCAGGTCTGCTGACGGACCAGGCGCAGGCCGAAGAGCCACGGCGCCGCCCGCACCGGCGGGCCGACGAGCACCAGGCGGAGCCGCGGTCCTTATTACGCCGGAGCACCGGAGTCACAGCCTGTGTGACGACGGGTGATGCTCTCGCGTTCCCGCGCGGCTCACACCCCTTCCGTCGACTTGGCTGACTTCGCCCGCTGGGCCCTGCGGAGCCCGAGGGCGAAGGAGCCCAGGCCCGAGGCGACGATCAGCACGGCGGTGCCCGCGAACATCGTCATCGGATCAGGGAGCCTGCCGAGCTGCGCAAGCCATGGGTCGCGGTTGCGGGGCAGGGTCAGGTTCGCCGAGACCTGCTGCTTCGCCTTGCCGCTCTCCAGACCCAGGGTGACGTCCCACGGGCCGTCGGGCAGCAAGGGGTCGAGACCGGCAGTCACGGTGCCGATGCCGCCCGGGGGCAGCGTCGTCCCGGGTCTGATCGGAAACGGACCCGCATTCATCAGTCCGGGGCCTTCCGTCAGCTCCAGCGCGCCGCTCAGGTCCAGGGCCCGCCCACCGGTGTTGCGGACCTGAGCGGTGAGGACGGGCATCCCGGACTCCGTCCGGTGGACCCGGTAGGCGCCGACCCGGAATGCCGACGGCGGCTCCGCGCCCTTGCCGACGTGGACGTACATACGGACGCCGACGCGCTCGCCGCTCCCTTCGGCGGACACGGCAGACGCAGCAGACGCGGAGGAGAGGGCGGAGGCAGCGGGCGCGGCGGAGGCAGCCGCGGCACGAGCGGGCTCCTTGGCCTGGGCCCAGAGCTCCGCGTACCGCTCCCCGGTCGACGCCGTCGCCGGCACGACCAGTTTGACCTTGGCCTTGGCCTTCTGACCGGGTGCCAGGGTGAGGGTGGACGGAGTGACGGTCACCCAGCCGGTCAGCTCGTTCGCGCTTCGGCCCGGACTGAAGACGAAGCGATTTCCCTTGATCCTCGCATCAGCGGGGTACAGCTCCACCGCACGGCGCTGCCGCGTGTTGTTGGCGACCTCGACCTGGTGCTCGACGGTCGCTCCGGGCTTGAGGTGGTCGACGACGCTCCGCAGCGCCCGGGCATCCGGCACCCGGCCGGCGACGGGCGTGTCTGCCAGCCGGATCGCGAAGGGGTCCCGGGAGGAGTCGGGCTCCCGGGCGGCGCGCGCGGCAACCACCAGGTCGACGGGGCCCGTTGCCGGGCCGCTGAGCGGAACGGCCGCGGGCACGGCCAGGACCGGCGGCACGGCCATGGCGCCGACCGCTCCGACCGCGGCCGTCATGAAGGCCGCTCTCACGCACATGGTTTCGCGCCTGGGTTCACGCATGGGTTCCCTCTGGTCGCGTTCAGCGGACGGTTGGACACGTACCACGGTCCCCGGGCACCCATCGCGTACCGCGCGATCCCTGCCCCATTCGGCGGCAGAATGCCACTCCGGCCGTCATGCACCGCTGTTCGGCGGGGCTGCGCTGATGTCCGCGAGGGAGGAGCGAGGGTCATCCGCCTTCGCGATGTCCCCGAGGGTGACGACACCCCTCAGGCACCCGTCCTCGACGACGGCGAGCCTGCGCACCATGGCGGAGCGCATCAACCGCGCGGCTTCCGCGGTGTCCTGGTCGGGCCGGACGGTACGGACATCCGGGGTGCACACCGAACGCAGCGGCGTCCGGTACGGATCGTGGCCCATCGCGACTGCGCGCACAGTGATGTCACGGTCCGTCAGGATGCCGAGAAGCCGGTCAGCGACCGTGACCAGCACATCCCCCACGTCCCGGTCCCGCATCAGCCGCGCCGCCTCGAAGAGGGTGGCCTCCGGCGACAGCGTCAGTGGATCCGTCGCCATCACGTCCTTCACCAGGTGTGCCATGACGCCCGCCCTCTTCGGTTGACTGATATACGGCGTCTGCCCCGATAGGAGCCCGTTATCCGGAGCCGGCGCGGGCGAAGCGGCGCCGTCCCGAACCATGGGAGATACCCGCAGGCCGAAGGCATGATCGTCACCATGCGTCACCCGAACGGATGCGAGGGTGACCGCGGCGTGTTTGCCTGGCTCATGGCCCCGGAAGGAGGAGCCATGACCACAGCAGGTGAACCCGTCAGGACGCCCGACGAGCTTCGTCTGATGGCGGACGAGCTCGCTCGCGGCGCCGAGCGCTGCACCGACCCCGAGCACCGGGCGCGGCTGCGTCGCAAGGCCGCGCGACTGCGTGACCAGTGCGATGGTTACGGCGACGGGGGCCGTTCCCCGGTGGCTCCGGCGCACGAGCAGCCCTGAGGGCAGGCCGGCACCTGACCGGAAGCGCGGCGGCCGACCGGAAGCGCGCCGCCTGACGCGCGAGTAAAATCCGGTGCGTCCCTGTGGGAGAGGACGTGGCCATGCCCGATCACGGGCGGGACGCACCGGAGCCGGACCGGCTGATCAGCACGGTCACACAGCTCACCGCTGAACTCGCGGACCTGCGACGCGATCTCGGGCGCAGTCATCTGCTCGATCTGGCGTCGGGCGTCGTGGTGGCGCAGCTCGCCCTCTCCCCCGCCGAAGCCATGGAACACCTCGCCCGGCTCGCCGGGTCCACCGGGACCTCCGTGGAGGACCTGGCCGCGGACATCGTCAACGGCGCCTCGGGTACGGCGGCTGTGCGGGGCACGGACCTGGCACGGCCCGGCGGCGGCGACGGCCACGACCGCGACCTGGACCAGGCCCAGGCCCAGGCCCAGGCCCAGGCCCAGGATCCGGACAGCAGGGAGCGGGCACGCCGGACCCGGCGCACCGAGGCCGCCGTCGATGCCGCCGCCAAGACGGGCGGCTCCGCGGACGAAGTGGCCGAAACCCTGCTGGACGGCGGACTGCGCCCGCTCGGCGTGCGCGGTCTGTGGCTGTTCCGGCGTACCGAGACGGACTGCCTCGAGCTGGCCGGGCAGGCCGGGATCAGCCCCCTGGAGGCCACACACTGGCAGTGGGTGCCGCCCGGGACCAGCAGCCCGCTGCACCGTGCGCTGGCCGATGCCGCTCCGGTCTGGCTGCCGGCCGGGCCGTCCGGTGGCGAGCGTCTCCCGGGATCCGCCCCGGGTGGTGCACGCGCCCTGCTGCCATTGCGCCGCCGCGGCACGGTCACGGGCCTCGCGGTCGTGGACTGGCCGGGTCCACGCGAGCTGGACGACGCGATGCAGCGTACGCTCACGGATCTCTCGGTACCGGTGGCACGCATCCTCGACGCCGGAGCCGGCGACCCGGCCGATCCGGCCGTACTGGCCCCGCTGCTCGACCAGCTCACTCTGCCGGGGATGGCCCTGCGCACCGAACCGTCGACCGGTGCCCTGCACATCGAACACCTCAACCGACCCGCGCTGGACTGGGCCGGGCGCGTGCACGGGTCGGCCGGACGGCCGCTGGCGCAGGTGTTCCCCGCCGTCGAGGCCAGTATCGGGCAGCTGGCCCGCGAGGCGCGCGAGACCGCCGCGCCCCAGCGTGCCGCACGGCTTCCGGTGCTGCACCGGGCCGGTGATCCCGACCCGCTGCACGACGTACGGGTGCTTCCGGTCGGCCCGGACCGGACGGTGGTGCTCTGGCACGGCTCCACGGACCCGGGCATGTCACTGACCCGGGTGCTGGGCAGGCTGGAGAACCTGGCCGCGTTCGAGGACGATCTGATCGCCGGGACCTCGCGGTGGAGCGAACAGGCGTACCGGATCTTCGGGCTCGATCCCGCTGCACCCGCGGTGCCGCTGCGCCGGCTCGCACCCCAGCTGGCCCGGGACGAGGCAGGGAAGCTGGAGGATCTGCTCACCGAGCTCACGCAACGCCACCAGGGCGCGCACACCGTGGTGCGGGCGCTGCGTGAGGACGGTGGCCTCCGGCACGTCAGGATCGCCGCCGAGCCGCTGCTCACGGGTGGTGCGCTCACCGGGATCACGGGCGTGTACCAGGACGTCTCGGCGCAGCACCACACCGAGATCGCGCTCAGTGCGACCTACGACCGGCTGACCGTCACCCAGCGCGAGGCGGCGGTGCGCCACCAACTGGTACTGCAGCTGCAGCAGGCGATCGTCCCCGAGGTGCCGGTCCTGCAGCGGCTGCCCGGCTTGCAGGTCGCCGCACGCTACCGGCCGGCGGCCGAGGAGTTCCGGGTGGGCGGTGACTGGTACGACGTGCTGCCGCTGCCGAGCGGCCGGGTGCTGGTGGCCGTCGGCGACATCGCGGGCCATGGCATCGACTCGGTGACGGGCATGGTCGCGCTGCGCAACGCGCTACGGGGGCTGGCGTTCACCGGACACTCACCAGCGCGGCTGATGGCCCTGCTGAACGAGGTCACGATGCACACCCACGGGAATCCGACGGCCACCGCGGTGTGTGCCCTCTACGATCCGGCCGACCGCTCCTTGCACTGGGCCAGCGCCGGTCACCTCCCGCTGCTGCTGCTGCGCGAGGGCCGGGCGCGCTTTCTCGATCCGCCGCGCAACATCCTGCTGGGTGCCATGCCGTCGGCGCGTTACACGGACCAGGTCACGGCACTCGCGCCCGGGGACACCCTGGTGCTGTACACGGACGGGCTCGTGGAGCGTCGCCACACAGGACTCGACGAGAGCCTGGCGGGCCTGCGCCGCGCGGCGGAACGGCTCGGGCCCGGCAGCCTGGACACCCGCACGGATCGACTGCTGGGGTCGGTCACCGGCGACACCGACGACGACACGAGCCTGGTGGTCGTCGGTGTCGCCTGAGGCAGCCCGGCGGGCGGTGCGGGCGGCGTTCATCTGCGACTACCTCGCCGACGCGGAACTGCGGCGCGAGTTCGACGACGGGCTCCAGGCCGTGGAGAACCGGAACTCCGCCAACCACGACCTGTTCTACGGCAAGGACGGCGACCTGACCGGCTCCGACAAGGAGTGGGCAGCCTGTCCGGGCCCAGGCCGCCCCGTTGCCTGTCCGGGCCCAGGCCGCCCCGTTGCCTGTCAGCGCAGTCCGCTGTAGGCGGCCATCACGATCTCCATGCCGCGGTTGTCCTCCTGCCGGTCCCGGTCGATCATCTGGTTCATGACATAGGCCACCGTCATGCGTGAACCGGGATCGCTCACGACCAGCGAGCCGCCCCAGCCGCCCCAGCCGAAGGTGTCGCCGAACTTGCCGAAACCCACCGTCCAGCACATCGGGGTGCCCAGCACTCGGTCGTCACCGCGGAACACTTCCTGCCACGCGGGCTCGCAACCCTGGGGGGACAGCAGTCGCACGCCGCCGGCCGAACCCTGGTTCGCCAATACCGACTGCACAAGGGCGACAGAGCGAGCGTTACCGAAACCGTTCACCGCGGGGACCTGCGCACGGCGCCAGGCCATGGAGTTGGCGTCCTTGACCCGGATCGCCACACCGGCACTCTCCCGGCGTGTGCCATCCGGTCCGAGCGGTGCGCTGGCGGCGTACTCGTCGGTCAGTGACGGCGGCGGGATGAGCGGTGCGACGAGGTGGTCGTGTTCGGTGGAGAGGCCGATGTGGAAGTCCGCGCCGAGCGGTTTGGCCACCTCTTCGGCGAAGAACTCGCCGAGACCGCGGCCGGTGATGCGGCGGACGATCTCGCCCACCAGGAAGCCGAAGGTGAGCGCGTGATAGCCGGCGGCCGTTCCCGGCTCCCATTCGGGCGCCTGGGCAGCCAGCCCTGACGTCACGCTCCCCCAGTCGTAGAGCTCCTCGACCGTCGTCGGCCCGGACAGGTCCGGCAGCCCCGCGGTGTGCGACAGCACGTGCCGCACCAACGCGTTCTCCTTACCGGCCGCGGCGAACTCGGGCCAGTAGACGGCGACCGGCGCAGACAGATCGAGCTCGCCCCGGTCGGCCAGAATCAGCGCGCACAGGGCCGTCATGTTCTTGGTCGTCGAGTTCACGCCGGTGAGGGTGTCCCGCTCCCAGCTGACGGAGCGGTCCGCATCGGCGTACCCGCCCCAGATGTCGACCACCGGCTCGCCGTCGACGTAGACGGCCGCCGAGGCACCCACGTCGTCCTTGCCGAGCAAAGCTGCAAGGGCCGCCCGGACTGCCTTGAACCGCGGCTCGCAAAAGCCCTCAACATCAGTCATGGGCGTAAGCCTCATGCAACGCCAGGGCTTCCTGCCCAACAATTCCCGCACTGGTTTTGTCGGGCGGGGCGCGGTCAAATCTTCTCTGCTCCAGCAAGGCGGCCTGACGGCGCGCGGTCGGGCAGCCTGGCTCTGTTCACGAGTACCAGCAGCGGTTGTTCACCGGTTTGAGCCGTGTCTGCGGACGGCTGCGATTCGAACAGCGCAGGAGTCTGGGCAACGCCGAGGCAACCGATTACGGCTGAGGATCCTGGGTGCCGAGACACTTCACGCCGCGCGGCCGGCCGGCAGGACACCGGTCGTCGAGTACCAGCCCGTTGACCGACCCCATGCGCCCCTTCCACCGCGCGGGGCGGGGGACTTGGCTGAGCCACCCGCTTCCTCACGACTCCCGTGCCGGGGCTTCACCGCGTTCGTGCCGCGCGAGGGGCTGCCGCCTCTGCGCGACCCGGCGCGGCGAGCCGAACGACACGACGCGGGCCGTCCGATACGGGACGTGGCCGCAGGGGGCTACTTGGATTCGACTCGTCCTACCGGGTCGGTGCTGGTCGTCAGTGCCTCGCAGGCGGTCTGCCATGTGGGGGCGCCAGGGTGGAGCTGGGTGTGGAGGTAGGCCGCGGTGAGCCGGGCGAGGGCGGCGACTCGCCCAGGGTTCTCGTCGGTGGTCTCGGCGGCGTCGTATCCGGCGATCCCACCGAGCCCGTGCTCCGCGTCGAACAGGGTCAGCAGGGTCTTGGGGCCGGGGGCGAGGGTGTAGGGGTCGGCGTGCCAGTCCGGCCCCATGTCCGTGAAGTGCCGGGAGTCGTCCTTGTCGCCGGCGACGACCAGCGCCGGTGCGGTCATGGTGGAGAAGTCGAGGGCCCCGATGATCGGCCATTGCTCGGCCATGGGCCCGTTGAGGACGTCGCCGCCCCTGCCGGGCGCGGCGAGCAGTACGCCCGCCTTGATGCGGGGCTCGACGAGGTGCACCACGTTCCCGGTGTCGGGGTCGGTGAGCCCGGCGCCCAGCAGGAGGGCGGCGGTGAAGCCGCCGAGCGAGTGTCCGACGAGGGCGCTCCTGGTGTGGTCGACCCGTCCGGCGAGCTGCGGCACGGTGCGCTCGATCACGTCGAGCCGGTCGAGGATGTGTGTCATGTCCTCAGCGCGGGAGCGCCAGAAGTCGGGTGCTCCGGGGGCGTCGGCGACCAGGTGGCTCAGTGTCCTGGACGTGAGGTGGGTGGGCTGGATGACGACGAATCCGTGTGCCGCCCAGAAGTTGGCGAGCGGCGCGTAGCCGTTGAGTGAGGAGAGGTTGTTCGACGGGCCGTGGCCGTGGGAGAGGAGGATTACGGGGAGGCTGGTTCCGGTCGCGGGTGCGGAGACGCGCACCTGGAGGTCCACTGGACGTCCGGGCACGGGCAGGACTACGGGGCTGAAGGACAGGACCGGGACGGGCGTGCCCAAGGCGTCGGCGCTGGTGGCGGTGGATGTGCTCACGATGTGGGTTCCCTTTCGGTGGCGCCTGCCGCCCGCCGGTTTCCCTGTGGCCGGGGGCGGACAAGGCGGTCAGGAGCGTCCCGTCTCGGCTAAGCTGAAACGGAACACTGCTCCATTTACTATCCGGAGCAGCGCTCCGTTTTGTCAAGCGGTGTCGAAGGAGAATGTGATGGCCACCGACAGCCCTGCAGGGGAGCTGCCGTCCCGAGGCAAGCGGGCCGACGCCCAGCGCAACCGGCAGACGGTGCTCGCCGCCGCCGCCGAGGTCTTTGTCACCTCCGGCGTCGATGCGCCGATCCGCCAGATCGCGGCCCAGGCGGGCGTCGGGATGGCCACGATCTACCGCCACTTCCCGACCCGGGCAGATCTCGTCACCGCCGTCTACCGCCACCAGATCGAGGCATGCGCCGAGGCCGGCCCGAAGCTGCTGGCCAGTGCCGGCTCAGCGCTCGACGCGCTGCGCCAATGGATCGACCTCTTCGTCGACTTCCTGGTCACCAAGCACGGACTCGCCGACGCCCTGCAGTCCGACAGCGACCGCTTCGCCGCGCTGCACGCCTACTTCCTCGACCGCCTGCTGCCCGTCTGCGCCCAACTGCTCGACGCCGCGGTCGAAGCCGGTGACATCAGGCCCGGCACGCACCCCTACGAGCTGATGCGCGGCATCGGCAACCTCTGCATCGGACGCGACAACGACCCCCGCTACGACCCTCGACGCCTGATCGCCCTCCTCCTCCAAGGGCTCCAGCGGCCGCAGACGCCGTGATGCGACGAGCGACATTCGCGTCTGGTCCCTCCACGGCTTCCACGCGATCTCAGTGGCCGCCGCAACAGCCGGTGACACCGGCAAGGCAGCAGCGCCCCTGAGCTGGTGCCGTCACTTCTCGTGAACATCGAACACGGCATCATCAGGGTGCTGGTCAACGCCGTGAACGTCCGCTGTCGTCACTCGTGAACAAAACAGGCTGCCGGACCTCGGTCGACCACTCCTGTCTTCGCCTCGCAGTCGGCCGATGGCCCGGTCGGCGCCCCGGACCGCAGCGCCGATGACCACCACCCGCCGCGCACGCCGAACGGCCCGACCGGGACTCGGGTGCCAGCCGTTGTGCTTTCTGGGCTGTTTGGCAGGGTGGGCGTTCCTCTGTGGAGAGCAAGAAGGAAGGACGGATACGCGTGCTGGAGCGGCTGAATCAGGCGCTGGGCCACCTTGAGGCCTGCCTCGACCGGGAGGTCGACATGACGGAGGTGGCCCGGATCGCCGCGGTGTCGGAGTACCACTTCCGGCGGCTGTTCTCCGCGCTCGCCGGGATGCCGCTGCCGGTCTACGTGCGTCGGCGACGCATGACGCTCGCCGGGGCCGAGGTGCTGGCTGGGAACCTGACGCTGCTCGATGTCGCGGTGCGGTACGGGTACAGCTCGGGCGAGGCGTTCGCCCGGGCATTCCGATCGGTGCACGGCATCGGGCCGGGCGAGGCCCGGCGCACGGGTGCGGTGCTCACGTCACAGCCGCGCATGTCCTTCCGTGTCGTCGTCGAAGGGAGTACGACCATGCGCTACCGGATTGTGGAGAAGGAGTCGTTTCGGGTCGTCGGCAGGAAAGCCCGGCTCCCGCTCGTGCACGAGGGGGTCAACGCGGCCGCCGCGGTGCACGTGGAAAGCCTGGGGAAGCAGGCAATCATGCGGATGAAGGAGCTGGCCGGCCAGGAGCCGGACGGGATCCTGTCGGCGGTGGTGTACCTGACGGACAGCCGGGAAGAGGGCGCCGAGGCGGACTACTGGATCGGCGTGGTGACCGGTCCCGAGGTGGCAGCCGAGGAGCTCGACGCCCTCGACGTGCCGGCCGGGACCTGGGCGGTCTTCGACAGCTGCGGGCCCTATCCGAGCGCACTCCAGGAGCTGTGGCGAGATGTGTTCACGCAGTGGTTCCCCTCGAACCCGTACACGAGCCGGAAAGGGCCGGAGCTCCTGCGGACCCAGCCGGTGGAGATCGGCGCCGATACCGACTCCCAGCTGTGGATCCCGGTCGACCGGGGCAGCGGGAGCACCGAGGCGTGAACACCGGCACCTGGACGTTGCCCACCGCGCGGACGCTCACTGCCGAGCTGCGGACAAAGAGCAGACGCAGTTCACAGCAGCTTTCACGAACGGTCCTTTGCGAAGCAAGACCCATCACGAGCCACCGGACCCCGACGGACCGGGCTCTGCGGATCGCGGCGGGCGTGGTCGCGCTGATGATCGGTGCCGCGGGTCGCGGACGCGTTCCTCCGACGCCGCGGTGAGCGGCCCCACCGGGCTGGTCACCGACGCGGTCGTGGGTGTGTGCGCCGTCGTCGCGGCGGCCTTGTCGTTCCCCGCCGCCTGAGCCGCGGACGGGTCCGGGTCGCGCGGACAGCACACCTACCGCTGGAGCCACTTGCGTATCCGCGCCACCAGGTCGTACGCGTCGACCGGCTTGGTGATGTAGTCGTTGGCCCCGGCCGCGAGGCTCTTGGCCCGGTCGCCCGGCATCGCCTTGGCGGTGACCACGATCACCGGCACCGAAGCGAATCTCGGCAGCTTCCTGATGGCCGCGGTGGCGCTGTAGCCGTCCATCCCCGACATCATCACATCCATCACGATCAGATCGACATCGGGGTGCGCGGTGAGCAGCTCGATCCCCGTGCGCCCGTCGTCGGCCGTCAGCACACGCATGCCCTCGGCTTCGAGGATCTCGGTGAGTGCGTAGACGTTGCGCACATCGTCGTCGATGATCAGCACGGTGCGGCCGGTCAGGAGGGCGCCCGGCGCGGGCTGCTGGGACGCCCCGGTCCGTGCCGCGGCGGCGTCCGTGCCGCGGGTGGCCAGTCCGGGCGGGGGCTCCTGGGGGACTTCTCCACCGACGGGCACGTAGAAGGTGAAGACGCTGCCTTCTCCGACCCTGCTCTCCGCGACGATCACTCCGCTCAGGAGCTGGGCGAGTTCACGGCTGATGGACAGGCCGAGGCCCGTGCCGCCGTAGCGGCGGCCGGTGGTCACCGCGCCCTGCTGGAACGCCCCGAATATCGAGTCCAGGTGCTCGGGGGCGATACCGACGCCGGTGTCCCTGATCCGGAAGGCCACCACCTGCAAGCCCCTCAGTTCGGCGTGGAGTTCGTCGTCGGACGCGTTCTCCACCCGGAGCTCGACGCCGCCGCTCTCGGTGAACTTCAGTGCGTTGGACAGCAGGTTGCGCAGCACCTGCCGCAGCCGGGTCTCGTCGGTGGTGATGTCGTCGGGCACGTCATCCGACGTGAAGATGCCGAAGTCCAGATTGCGCTCGCTGGCCAGCGGACGGAACGTCACCTCGACGTACTCCAGCAGCCGGTGCAGCGGGAAGGGCTCGCGGTGGACGTCCATCTTGCCCGCCTCGACCTTGGACAGATCGAGGATGTCGTTGATCAGCTGGAGCAGGTCGGAGCCCGCGGAGTGGATGACCTCCGCGTAGTCGACCTGTTTCTCCGTCAGGTTGCCCTCCGGGTTCTGGGCCAGCAACTGGGCCAGGATGAGCAGGCTGTTGAGCGGGGTGCGCAGCTCATGGCTCATGTTGGCGAGGAACTCGGACTTGTACATGGAGGTGCGGGAGAGCTGTTTGGCCCGCTCCTCCAGCTCCTGTCGGGCCTGTTCGATCTCCAGGTTCTTGCCCTCGATGTCGCGGTTGCGGTCGGCGAGCAGTGCGGCCTTCTCGGCGAGTTCCGCGTTGGAGCGCTGAAGCTCTTCCTGACGAGCCTGCAACTCCTGCGAACGTGCCCGGAGTTCGGCTGTGAGCCGCTGGGACTGCTCCAGCAGTTCATCGGTGCGGGCATGGGCGTTCAGCGAGCTGACGTTGACCCCGACCGTTTCGATGAACTGGTCGAGGAAGTCCCGGTGGATACGGGTGAAGGGACGCAGCGAGGCGAGTTCCACGGCGCCGAGCACCTGGTCCTCGACCACCACCGGCAGCACGATCAGCGCGCCCGGGGTCAGTGATCCCAGGCCCGAGGAGATCGTCACATAGCCGGGCGGCAGCTCGTCGACGGCGATGGTGCGGCGGCTGAGCGCCGCCTGACCGACCAGGGACTCGCCGGGGCGGAAGCGTACGGGCAGCCGCGACGGCTCACCCGGCGACTCGGCGGGGGCGGGCTCGGCGGGGATACGGGCCTCGGCGGGGAGTCCGTACGAGGCGGTCATCACGAGCTCGGTGCCGCTGCCGTCGACGGCCTCCTCGGCCAGGAAGAACGCACCGTACTGGGCCGATACCAGCGGAGGCACCTCGGTCATGATGACCGCGGCGACGCTGCCCAGGTCGTTGCTGGACTGCATCAGTCCGGATATCCGGGCCAGGTTGGTCTTGAGCCAGTCCTGTTCCTCGTTGGCCCGGGTGGTGGCGCGCAGCGACTCGACCATGGAGTTGATGTTGTCCTTCAGGTCGCCGACCTCTCCCGGCGCTTCGACGGCGATGGACCGGGTCAGATCGCCCTCGGCGACCGCGCTGGTCACCTCGGCGATGGCGCGGACCTGCCGGGTGAGGTTTCCGGCCAGCTCATTGACGTTCTCGGTGAGCCGCTTCCAGGTGCCGGAGACGCCTTCCACCTCTGCCTGGCCACCGAGCCGGCCCTCGCTGCCGACCTCCCGGGCGACCCGGGTGACCTCGGCGGCGAACGACGACAGCTGGTCGACCATGGTGTTGATGGTGGTCTTGAGCTCCAGGATCTCGCCGCGCGCGTCCACGTCTATCTTGCGGGTGAGGTCGCCCCGGGCGACGGACGTGGTGACCTGGGCGATGTTGCGGACCTGATTGGTCAGGTTGTTGGCCATGGAGTTGACGTTGTCGGTCAGGTCCTTCCAGGTGCCCGACACCCCGCTCACGGTCGCCTGGCCACCCAGATTGCCCTCGGTGCCGACCTCCCGGGCGACCCGGGTGACCTCCTCGGCGAACGAGGAGAGCCGTTCGACCATGGTGTTGATGGTCTCCTTGAGCTCAAGGATCTCGCCGCGCGCGTCCACGCGGATCTTCTGAGTGAGGTCACCGCGGGCGACGGCCGTCGCCACCTGGGCGATCGACCGCACCTGCGAGGTGAGGTTGTCGGCCATGGTGTTGACGCCGGTGGTGAGCTCCTGCCAGACCCCGTCGACGTCCCGCACCCGTGCATGGCCGCCGAGCCGTCCCTCACCGCCGACCTCCCGGGCCACCCGGGTGACTTCGGCCGTGACCAGGGAGAGCTGGTCGACCATGCCGTTGTAGACCCCGGCGATCTCGCCCATGATGCCCCCGGCGTCGTCGGGGAGGTGGGCCGAGAAGTCGCCGTCGCGCACGGCGGTGAGGCCCGCCAGCAGCTTGCGCAGGCCCTCCTCGCCCAGCTCGGCGGGCGGCCGGGTGTCCGGCGAGGGTTCCACCGCTGAGTGATCCTGAGGAAGCTGCGGGTCCTGGGGCGGGCCCGCAGGCTGATCACCGGGGTTGTCCCGGGCATGACCGGATGCGTTCATCGCCGACCTCGTGTCGCTCGTTCGGCGTCATGTGTCCACTCTCGACTTTCGCACGCACTCCCCCGCGCGACACCCCGGGTGTGTTCAGGCGGTGTCGATTGCGGAGGCCCGGGGCGCCGTGATCTCGGCCCACACGGTCTTTCCCCCACCGCGCGGTACGGAGCCCCAGGCGCGGGCGAGCCTGCCCAGGACGACCAGTCCGTGACCACCGGGCTTCGCCGGATCGGCATGGGGGCGGGGGCGGGGGGTGACCGGGTCGGCGTCGCTCACCTCGATACGCAACCGGTCGGCCGTGCAGTGCAGCACCAGCTCCTCGGGGCCACCGGCGTGCAGACAGGCGTTGGTGACCAGCTCGGACACGACCATCAGGACGTCCTCGGCGACGGCCAGGCGCTCCTCGGCCTCGTCGTAGCCGTCGTGGCCGTACGCGTCGATGTCGAGGTCACCGAAGGCGTCCCAGGCACCTGGTTCGCCGGTGCGGGACTGGCTACCGGCCGGACGACCCGGATACGGAGCGCCGGCGTCGTACTCCGGCAGCCACCCCCAGTCCACGAGCGCCGTACGACTGAAGTCACGGCAACGCCCGACCACGCCCCGCGTCCCCGAGAGGACGAGTCTGCGGGTCTGTCCCTGTGCCGGAAGGGCCGCGTTCACCGTCGCTCCCGCCTACTCCCGGCCCGGCTCTCGCTCCGGTGCCTCGACAGCGTCACCGATGCTCGCGTACCGCGGGAAGACGGCACCGGCACCGGTGATCGCGAGCATCCGGGCGACCTGGGGGCGCAGCGCCGCCAGTTCGACCCTGGCTCCCGTCTCCTTGGCCGCGAGACGGGCCCGCAGCAGCACATTGAGCCCCGTGGAGTCGCAGAAGAGCAGGGCGGAGCAGTCGACCAGGACGCGTCGCGCACCGGCCGCGATGCCTTCGTCCAGGGCCACCCGCAGGGGTTCCGCCGTGTCGTGGTCGAGCTCACCCACGACCGCGACCACGACGATCCCGGGCTCGGGCCCCGGGCTCACCGTCACTTCGAAGCGGTCGCCGTCGCCGGCGCTGCCCGGCCAGCCGTCCCGTGCTGAGACCATGTCCGGTTCTCCTGGTCGTCTCCTGGTCGCCCCTGGTCGCACTCGGTCGTCCGCATCGTCTTCCGGGGCCGCGGCTTCCGGTGACACCCCCGACTATGACACCGCCTCCGGGTCACCGCTTCCGGCGCGGTCTGGTGACTACGCTGAATCACCGGCCCTTCCTTCTCATGAGCGGCGAAAGCGGGCGTACCCATGAATGCACACCGTGACTTCGAGCTGCTGGCCGTGACGATCCAGGGGGAGGGGCGCCCCGACGTACCGGTGTCCGCGCAGGTGGATCGCCAGCATGACGCGCCTGGTTCGCCTGGTGCGCCGCAGCCTGCCGAAACGGTGTCCGTCAGCCTGAAGGAAGGTGCGGAGTTCCGGCTCCGCCTCGAGTTCCGGGTGCACTCGAGGGACGATCTCGAAGGCCTCAAGTTCATCGAGGAGCACACCCGCCAGGGCGTGGTCGTGGTGCACACGGAGACCCATCTGGGCGACTACCGGCGCGGCGGGCCGTACGAGATCGTGCTCCCGCCGGTGCATCTGGCGACCGGGCATCTGGCGCGTGACCGCTATGAATGCACCGGCACCTTCGTGGACGGGGACGGCAGGGAACTCGGCCGGATGACGTTCCGCCTCGAGATCACGAAGGAATGGCCTCAGTGACATCGTCACAGGAGGGCCGCACCACCCGGTGAGCCGGGTCGGGGAAGTGCCCCCGTAGGGTGGCCGTCCATGTGGCCTGGACAGAACAACTCACCGGACCCGTCGGGGAATCCGTACCAGCAGCCGCCCGCGTACCACCAGTACCCGACGGTCCCGGCACCCGTGGCGGCCGGGCCGGCGTCCACCGACGGGCGCGGGAGGACCGGGAAGGCCACGCTCGTCGCGGTCTGCGGGGCCGCCGTGGTCGTACTGGCCTCCGCGGTCACCGGCTTCGTCGTCCTGCGCGGCGGGAACGGCTCCCCGGTGCCCACGGCGTCGTCGCCGTCGGCGCCCACCGCCACGGACACGGCGCGCCGCACGGGCGACGCGGCGCAGCCCGCGGTCCCGGGCTGGAGCACCGTCGCGAATCCCAGGACCGGAATCGTCTTCGACGTGCCACCCGAGTGGGCCCGCAGGGCGCAGAGCTGGGTGAGCTATGTCGCGGAGGAGGGCGACCCGGAGGAGAAGCCTCTGGTCGGCTTCTCGGGCACCGCAGTGCTCAAGGAGCGGTGGTGCAGTTCCGACGAGAACGTCGACGGCAGCGAGGAGGACACGGCACTCGCGTCCGTGGGATCCCGCAGGGAGAACGGTGCCCGGTCCCCCGAGGAGGCGGCCCGCGACACGTGTCCCTGTGGGTCTACGGTGCCTATGCCCAGCCGGACCGGTCCAGGGTCACTACCGGTACCCCGCAGCCCTACACCACGGCTTCCGGACTGACGGGCAGCCTGGCCACGGCCACCTCGGCCGGTGTGCGCGGGAAGGGGAAGTGCGGCACGGACGGCAGGGCGACGGCCTTCGCGTTCAAGAACACCAAGGGCGACATCGTGTCCTGGACCTTCGTCGCGGCCAAAGGGGTGGACGAGGAGGTGCCGGACGCCATGGTCCGCAAGATCCTCAGCACGGTCCGTCCGATGACCGGCGCGGCGGACGGCGGCTCCTGAGTTCGCGGGAGGCGGCGGGAGAGGTCAGGCGGCGCGGGAGGCGTCCGGGCGTGCGACGCTTGAGGTGGACCGGCGCTCGGAACGGAGGCCACGCGATGACCACGTCTTCCATCCGTATGACAGCCGCACTGTCGGCCGAGCACCGCGCCCGGCTACAGGAGATCGCCGAGAACGTGAAGTTCCACGAGGGCTGCCGCGTCTTCGAGGAGGGTCGGCGCGCCGACCGGTTCTGGATCATCAAGTCCGGCACGGTCAGCCTGCACATGTCCGTTCCCGGGCGGCGTCCTGCGGTCATCGAGAACCTGGGCTTCGGTGAACTCGTGGGCTGGTCCTGGCTCTTCCCACCCTTCGTGTGGCAGCTGGGAGCCGAGGCGATGACGCCGGTCCGCGCCCAGCAGTTCGACGCACGGACCGTGCGCATGATGATGGACGCCGACCCGGCATTCGGCTCCGCGGTGGGCCAGTGGGTGGGACAGGTGCTGGCGCACCGGCTCCACGCGGCGCGTGTCCGGCTGCTGGATCTCTATGCGCCGTACGGAAGCGGAATCACCGACTGAGGCGGCCTGGCGCCGGGCGCCGAACGAGGCGGCCTGCCACGGAACGGTGATCCGAGGTGAGGTGACGCGGGGCGATGGGCCCGGGCCGCCGCTGGCAGGTGGTGCTGCGTGAGGCCGGTGGTGGTTACGTAGCCGCTCCAGGCCAGCCGTAGGGCGGTGCCGCCACCGTCTCCGGGCCCGCGCCGACACTGTCGAGGTCGCGGTTGGCCTCGCGCATCAGCTTCGTCGCGAGGTCCTTCATCGCGCGGCTCGCCGCGAGTTCATCGCCGATCTCGGGGATGTCCACGTCCTGCGGGTTGCATCGTGCGACCCCTTGCCCGGTGTAGGTCGTGGCGCCTGTGTCCAGCACGGCCCGTGCCTTCGTCGTACCGTCCTCCTCGACCAGGACCAGGCCCACCTGCCACTCCAGCGTCCGCGTCATGGCGTACACCTCCTCGCCCGCACCACGCGCCGTCCACGCGCCCGGCGATATGCCGCGCCGCGGGGCTCCCTGTCCTCAGGATCCCCCGGCGCGGCACACTCCGCGTCCTGGGCGGCCCGGACCGCTCGGGCGCTCGGTCCACCCGGCCGAGCTCAGGCCCGGGCGCCCGGGACCCTGGCGATGATCCCCGCCCGGTCGACCCCGGTCGGCAACGTCCCGAACGCGAGCCCGTGTGCCCCGGCCAGCCGCGAGGCGCAGAACGCGTCGGCGACGGCCGCCGGTGCGTGCCGGACCAGCAGCGAACCCTGGAGCACCAACGCCAGCCGCTCCACGAGCCACCGCGCCCGAAGCTCCGCGTCCTCGGGCGTCGCCAGCTCGGCGCGCAGCCCCCGCCAGGCCGCGTCGAGCCGTGCGTCCGCCCCGGCGGCGAGTGCGATCTCGTCCGCGAAGGCTTCGAGCGAGTCCGGTTCGCGGGTCAGGGCACGCAGCACATCGAGTGCGCTGACGTTTCCGGAGCCCTCCCAGATGCCGTTGAGGGGAGCGTCCCGGTAGAGCCTCGGCAGGTCGGAGTCCTCGACGAAGCCGTTGCCGCCGAGGCATTCCAGTGCCTCCGCCACCATGGCGGGCTGGCGCTTGCACACCCAGTACTTGGCGACGGCAGTGGCCAGCCGGAGGAAGCCCTGTTCCCGTCCGTCGCCGCGCTGGGCCCGGTCGACGGCGCCGGCCACGCGCAGTGCGAGCGTGGTCGCGGCCTCGGACTCGACGGCGAGGTCCGCGATGACGTTGCGCATCAGCGGCTGGTCGATGAGCTTGGCACCGAACGCCGCGCGGTGACGCACATGGTGCCCGGCGAGGGTGAGCGCGGTGCGCATGCCGGAGGCGGAGCTGAGGATGCAGTCGAGCCGGGTCATGGTGACCATCTCGATGATGGTCCGCACGCCGCGCCCGACCGGTCCGACGAGCCAGGCGACGGTGTCGTCGAACTCGGGTTCGCTGCTGGCGTTTCCGCGATTGCCGAGCTTGTCCTTGAGACGCTGGATCCGGAAGGTGTTGCGGCTGCCGTCGGGCAGTACACGCGGCACCAGGAAGCAGGACAGCCCCCCGTTTCCGCCGGCCCCTGCACCGGGCTCCGCCTGCGCGAGCACAAGGAAGAGGTCGTTCATCGGCGCGCTGGTGAACCACTTGTGGCCGCGCAGCCGCCAGGTCCCGTCGGACTGGGGGGTCGCCACGGTGGAGTTGGCACGTACGTCGGAGCCGCCCTGCTTCTCCGTCATGCCCATTCCCGCGAGCAGTCCGCGCTTGCCCCCTGGTGCGCGCAGCCCCGGGTCGTACACCCTGCTGGTGAGAAGCGGCTCGTACAGGGCCGCCTGCTCGGGTGCGTGCCGCAGCGCGGGGACGACGGCATAGGTCATGGACACCGGGCACAAATGACTCTGGTCGGCAAAGCCCCACACCATCAGGCCTGCCGCACGGGCCACATGGGCGCCGGGCTTGTCCTCGGCCCAGGGGGTGCCGCCGAGGCCCTCGCGCATGGCGACGTCCATGAGGGCGTGGTAGGAGGGATGGAAGTCCACCTCGTCGACCCGGTTGCCGTAGCGGTCATGGGTACGCAGCACAGGCTCGTGGTGGTTGGCCTCGTGGCCCCAGCGCCTCGCCTCCTCCGAGCCGGCGAGCCGCCCGATGCGGTGCAGGTCCTCCTCGTACCACTCCGCGCCTTCGTTCCGGATGCCTTCCAGCAGCACGGGGTCGTCCGCCACGTCGTGATCCGTGAGCGGCGGCGCCTGGTTGGTCACCTCATGGGTGCGTACGGGATTGCTGCGCATCGGGGTCCTCCGACTCCTCTGGTGGCTATGGGCGTTGCCGTACGGACGCGGCGCCCGCGCACCGCAGGGACATGGCGGCCAGCTCGGCGACCAAGCGGTCGGCGTCGGCTCCTTCGGCTGGCCGGGACAGCGGGTCGACCAGCACCTCACCGATCGCACCGGTGAGTGCCGCGGCGGTGACGTCCGCGTCCTGCTCGGGCAGCAGTCCGCCGGCGACGCCCTCCCGGACCACCTCGGCGAACATGCCCCGGTAGCGCTTGCGGAATTCCAACCGCTCGGCCTCGACGGCGGGTTCCGACGGGGCGGCCAGCAAGGCGTAGGCGACACCCCGGCTGTCCAGGGCCCGCCGGGCGAAGACGGTCACGGCATGGCTGAGGCGCTCCAGGGGGTCACCACTGCCGTCACGCAGCACGGAACCGAGCACATCGGCCTCCCGGCCCGCGGCGCGCCGGAACACCTCGACGGCGAGCGCCGCCTTGGACGGGAAGTGCTGGTACACCGAACCCACCGACATACCGGCCGCCGCGGCGACGGCCGTCACGGACGCCTGGGACCAGCCCACATCGGCCACCACGACGATCGCCTCGTCCACGAGCCGTTCGCGGGCAGCCGTCAGCCGGTCCTGGACCGCTGGGGTCTTTCGGTACGCCATGGAAGGAGTGAACCACCGTTCAGCACTTCATGCCAGGGTGTGCGTCTGCCGCCTGGCGAGGTGTGAGGAAGCCAGGATGCCGGAAACAGTGGCGGGCCCGGTCGGCAACCGGGCCCGCGGTCGGCCACTCACAGGCCCGACCAGGTCGGAGACTTCAGGTCCTGCCCTTGGGGCAGTGCGGCGGTACGGCGGTCGTCACCGCCGGAAGCCGTCGACGAAGAAGCCGTTGTTGTTGCTGTCACCGCGACCGTGGTCGTAGCCGTAGTAGCCGGAGTCACCGTAGTAGTAGTTGCCGTAATCGCCGTAGGAGCCGTAATAGCCGTCATCGCAGTAGTAGCGATAGCCGTCCCAGTTGGAGCAGCTGTAGTCATTCCTGGCGTCACTGGCAAACGCCCCGCTGGCAGGCACGACGGCGAGGGCGAGACCCGCGGCCGCCGCTGAGACTGCGGCAACGATCCGTCGGCGCATTCTCAACACCTCCGAGCAATCATTGAAAGTAGAACTTTTAGGACATTTCTCACCTTCCTCCCCCTCGGTTGCGATGTCAATCCGGCAAAGGTCCCAGAGCCGCGCCCGCGCCCCGTAAGCACTCAGACGGGCAGACCGGCCCGCGCGGGGCTGTCGTCGATGAAGCCGCCCGACTGGTGCCGCCACAGCTTCGCGTACGCGCCGTCGGATGCCAGCAGTTCCTGGTGCGTGCCCTGTTCGACGATGCGTCCACGGTCGAGCACCACGAGTTGGTCCATGGTCGCGACCGTGCTCAGCCGGTGCGCCACCACGATCGCCGTCCTCCCCTCCATCAGGCGCCACAGCGCCTCCTGGACGAGGATCTCGCTCTCGGAATCCAGTGCGCTGGTGGCCTCGTCGAGCAGCAGGATCGGCGCGTCGCGCAGGATCGCCCTGGCGAGAGCGACCCGCTGGCGCTGTCCGCCGGACAGCTTCACGCCACGCTCTCCCACCAGCGTGTCGAATCCGTCCGGCAGCAGGTCCGCGAACTCCGTGACGTGCGCGGCCTCGGCCGCGCGGCGGATCTCGGCTTCAGTGGCGCCCGGCTTGGCGAACGCGATGTTGTCCCGCAGTGTCCGGTGGAACATCGCCGGCTCCTGCGGCACACAGGAGATCAGGCTGCGCAGATCGGCCTGCCGCAGACGGCTGATGTCCTGGCCGCCGATCAGGATCCGGCCGCCGTCGACATCCGTCATCCTCAGCAGCAGCCGGGTGAGCGTGGTCTTGCCGCCACCGGACCGGCCCACGAGCCCGATCTTCGCCCCGCCGGGCACGGCCAGGTCGAGCCCTTCGAAGAGCGGCTCCGCGCCCTTGTGTGCGAAGGTGACCCGCTCGAAGCGGACATCGGCACCCGCGGGCAGCAGCGGTTCCGGCGACACCGGGTCGTGCACGGTCGTGGGCGTCAGCAGGAGTTCGGTGTACTGCGCGGCCTCCGTCATCGAACCCTCCAGACGCCGGTAGATCTGGTTGAACTCGAACATGATCCGCGTGGCGTTGGTGTAGTACGTGAAGGCGACGACGATCGCCTCCACGCCGTGCCCGCCCCCGCCGAGGGTGACGGCGAGCAGCAGCCCCATCACATTGGTCGCCACGGACAGCGGGGCGACCAGCGTGTCGATGCGCAGGTTCCCGTAGTCCCATGACGCGAGCGAGAGCCGCCGCGACTCCGCGACGCGGGATCGGTGCTCCGCCGCCTCACGCTTCTCGGCCGCGAACGCCCGAACCGTCTCCATGTTGGCCAGGCTGTCGGCGACGTGCCCGGACACCCGGGCGATCGCCTCCTCGCGCCGCCCGACAAGCGCCTGACGGCGGCGGATGAGCGGCCTCACGCACACAGCCGTGAGCGCGATCATCGTGAGGAGCCCCACCACGAACAGCGGGTCGTACTGCCACAGCACCACCGACCCGAACACAAGCGGCACAAGACTCCCCACGACCGAGAAGGTCAGCGTGTCGACGAACTGCTCGAACCGCGAGGCGAAGCTCAGCACACGCTTGGTCAGCGACCCTGCGAAGTTGTCGTGGAAGAACGCGGCGTCCTTGGCGAACAGTTCGTCCATCCCGATCACGTACAGATGCTCGATACCCAGCGCGTCAAGGCGGTTCAGACAGTGCAGACCGATGCGCCACAGGACCTCCGACAGCAGCAGCACACCGGCGAAGCCGACGATGTACGGCATCATCGAGCCGACGGTGACGCCGCCGCCACCGGACATCCGGCCGACGAGCTTCGCGACGACCAGCGGCGCGATGTAGTGGATGCCGATATTGCCCAGCGCCGGCAGCAGCATCGCGGGCACCGTCAGCAGCCGGAGCCGGGCCAGCTCCCTTGCGTAGTAGCCGAGCGCGAGGAGCACGGGGCCCCTGCGCGGCGGAACGCGGCGTGATTCAGCCATCACCATCCCAACCTCGTCTCTTCGTGCAGCAGTTCGCGTGCGCGTGCGGCACCGCGGAATGTCGGCCCGAGCCCCGGCTCACCTCATGGACGATCGCCGCGATCGTCACGTGCGAGTACGGGAGGGCCGGGCGCCGCAGTGTCCCGCGCGGACGTTCACGGCGTCCAAGGATTTTTTTCCCAAATGCCCGCATATCGCACATATGTGCGCTCGCGGTGGGACAACGCAGGTGCGCTCGGGGCTTGCTGGCGGCGAGGCCTCGGCCGGTGGTGTCACCAC
>NZ_JBHWIW010000041.1:0-71138 GCF_042731955.1 Streptomyces sp. NPDC059828
GCGCACGACGGTAGAGGCCACCACTGACAGCCGGCCGCGGGCCCCGCTATCACAGGAAACAGTCATTTCCTGTGAAAGCCGGGCCCGCTGTCAGTCGATGAGCGCCGGCCGCTCAGATCTCGCCCCGGAGCTTGGCGAGCGCCTCGGCGAGGATCGCCTCACCGTCCGCGTCGCTGCGCCGCTCCCGTACATACGCCAGATGCGTCTTGTACGGCTCGGTGCGCGGCGGGTCCGGCGGGTTGTCCCGGTCCTGACCGGCCGGGAACCCGCAGCGCGGGCAGTCCCAGTGATCCGGAACCTGTGCGTCGCTGGCGAAGCTCGGCTGCGTCTCGTGCCCGTTCGAGCACCAGAAGGAGATGCGGAGACGCGGCGCGGATTCTCCCCGCTCGGCCTCCCCCATCGGCCCCGCTCCGACCCGGCTTCCCCGGATCGCGTTGCCACTTGCCACGGTTGTAACTCCCTGCGTGATGGTGCTCGAGGATGCCCCAGTCTACGTAAGGCCCAACGCGCGTCCAGTGATTGGAGTTACACCCCACCCCAGAAGCGCCCGATGTGCGTCAGCTGTCCAGCTTCATCAGCAGACCAAGCACGACAATGCACGCGAACCACATCAGACCGAGCACGACGGTGATGCGGTCGAGGTTGCGCTCGGCGACCGAGGAGCCGCCGACGGACGACTGCATACCGCCACCGAACATGTCGGAGAGGCCGCCGCCCTTCCCCTTGTGCATCAGCACCAGCAGCATCAGCAGCAGGCTGAAGACGATCAGGGCGATCGAGAACCCCATAATCACGGCTGGACCAACTTCCTCGGACAGGACACGACTGGACAGGAACAAAGCAACTGATCAAACCCCGGAGGCTGATCAAGGAACCGGGGGCCGGACCCCAGGGTCCGGCCCCCGCAAGGGTACGACGGGATCGCCGCTACGGCCTACTCACTGGTCGCGGAAACGGACGATCCTGACGAACTCGTCGGCGTCCAGTGCCGCGCCACCCACCAAGGCGCCGTCCACATCGGGCTGGGCCATGATCGCCGCGACGTTCCCGGCCTTCACCGAGCCGCCGTACTGGATCCGGACCTTGTCGGCCACGTCCTGGTTGTACAGCTCAGCGAGCCGGCCACGGATCGCCGCGCAGACCTCCTGGGCGTCCTCAGGGGTCGCCACCTCGCCGGTGCCGATGGCCCAGACCGGCTCGTAGGCGATCACGATGGTCTCGGCCTGTTCGGCCGGGATGCCCTCGAGGCCGCCGTCGAGCTGCTTCAGGGTGTACTCGACCTGCTGTCCGGCCTTGCGGATGTCCAGGCCCTCGCCCACACAGAGGATCGGGGTCAGGCCGTGCTTGAAGGCGGCCTTCACCTTGGCGTTGCAGAGCTCGTCGGACTCAGCGTGGTACTGCCGTCGCTCGGAGTGTCCGACGGCGACGTAGGCACACTTCAGCTTGGCGAGCATGGGGCCCGAGATCTCGCCGGTGTAGGCGCCGGAGTCGTGCGCCGAGATGTCCTGAGCGCCGTACTTGATCTTCAGCTTGTCGCCGTCCACCAGCGTCTGCACGGAACGCAGATCGGTGAAGGGTGCCAGTACGGCGACCTCGACGGCGTCGTAGTCCTTGTCCGCCAGGGCGAACGCGAGCTTCTGGACGTGGGCGATGGCCTCGAGGTGGTTGAGGTTCATCTTCCAGTTGCCCGCCATCAGCGGGGTGCGGGTGCTCATCGGTGGATCAGTCCTCCAGTGCGGCGAGGCCGGGAAGCGTCTTGCCCTCGAGATACTCGAGGCTCGCGCCGCCACCGGTCGAGATGTGGCCGAAGGTGTTCTCGTCGAAGCCGAGCGTACGTACGGCGGCGGCCGAGTCGCCGCCGCCGACGACGGTGAAGGCCTTGCCGTCGACGAGTGCCTGGGCGATGGCGCGGGTGCCCCCCGCGTAGTCGGGATGCTCGAAGACGCCCACCGGACCGTTCCAGAACACGGTCTCGGCGTCGGCGATCTTCGACGCGTACAGCTCGCGCGTCTTCGGGCCGATGTCCAGGCCCTCCTTGTCGGAGGGGATCTTGTCGGCGTCGACGACGTCGTAGTCGGCCGGAGCCTTGGTCTTCAGGTCGGGGAACTCCGAGGAGGCGAGCACGTCGACCGGCAGCACCAGTTCGACGCCGCTCTTCTCGGCACGCTCCATGTACTCGGTGACCACCGGGATCTGGTCCTCCTGAAGGAGGGAGACACCGACCTCGTAGCCCTTGGCCTTCAGGAAGGTGTACGCCATTCCGCCTCCGATCAGCAGACGGTCGGCCTTGCCGAGGAGCTGGTCGATGACCGCGAGCTTGTCGGAGACCTTGGCGCCGCCGAGCACGACCACATAGGGACGCCGGACATCCTCGGTGAGCTTCCTGAGCACGCCGACCTCGGTGGCGATCAGGTAGCCGGCAGCATGCGGCAGCCGTGCCGGGAGGTCGAAGACCGAGGCGTGCTTGCGGTGCACGGCTCCGAAGCCGTCGCCGACGTAGACGTCCGCGAGTGCGGCGAGCTGGTCGGCGAAGGCGGCGCGCTCGGCGTCGTCCTTGGCGGTCTCACCGGGGTTGAAGCGCAGGTTCTCGATCACGGCGACCTGGCCGTCGGCGAGGCCGTCGACCGTCGTACGCGCCGAATCACCGACCGTGTCGGTCGCGAAGGCGACATCGTTCCCGAGCAGCTGACCGAGGCGCGCGGCGGCCGGGGCGAGCGAGAAGGCCGGGTCCGGGGCACCCTTGGGGCGGCCGAGGTGGGAGGCGACCACAACCCGGGCGCCCGCGTCCACGAGGGCCTTCACGGTGGGCAGCACGGCGCGGATTCGACCGTCGTCGGTGATGGTGGTGCCGTCGAGCGGCACATTGAGATCGGCGCGGACGAAGACCCGCTTGCCGGTGACTCCTTCGGCGAGGAGTTCGTCGATCGTCTTCATGCTGTGATGACTCCTAGAGAGGGCGAGGACACGCTACAGGGCCCGGCCAGCGCTTCTTTGCGCTGGCCAGGCCCTGCTGCTCACATCGCTGTGCTACCGGCCGAGGATCAGAGCTGGTTGCCGACGAACACGGTCAGGTCGACAAGGCGGTTGGAGTAGCCCCACTCGTTGTCGTACCAGCCGACGATCTTGATCTGCTTGCCCTGCGACATGGTGAGCTGCGAGTCGAAGGTGCAGGAGGCCGGCCAGTTGACGATGTCCGAGGAGACGATCGGGTCCTCGGTGTACTCCAGGATGCCCTTGAGCTCGCCCTCGGCGGCCTTCTGGAAGGCGGTGTTGATCTCGTCCCTGGTGACCTCGCGGTCGAGCTCCACGACGAGGTCGGTGACGGAGCCGGTCGGGACGGGGACCCGCATGGCGATGCCGTCCAGCTTGCCCTTGAGCTGCGGCAGAACCAGGGCGGTGGCCTTGGCGGCACCGGTCGAGGTCGGGATGATGTTCTCCGCGGCGGCGCGTGCGCGGCGCAGGTCCTTGTGCGGGAAGTCGAGAATCCGCTGGTCGTTGGTGTAGGCGTGGACGGTGGTCATCAGCCCCTTGACGACGCCGAAGTTCTCGTCGAGGACCTTCGCCATCGGGGCCACGCAGTTGGTGGTGCAGGACGCGTTGGAGATGACGTGGTGACTGGCCGCGTCGTACTTGTCCTGGTTGACGCCCATGACGATGGTGATGTCCTCGTCGGAGGCGGGGGCCGAGATCAGGACCTTCTTGGCGCCGCCAGCGATGTGCTTCTCGGCGTCGGCCTTCTTGGTGAAGATGCCGGTCGACTCGATGACGATGTCGACGCCCAGCTCACCCCACGGGATGTCGGCGGGGTCGCGCTCGGAGAGCACCTTGATCGTGTGGCCGTCGACGGTGATCGTGTCGGCGGTGTGGCTGACCTCCGCCTTGAGCCGACCGAGGATGGTGTCGTACTTCAGCAGGTGAGCCGTGGTCGCGGTGTCTCCCAGGTCGTTGACAGCCACGATCTCGATGTCAGCGCCCTGCTCCAGCAGCGCGCGGAAGTAGTTACGGCCGATGCGGCCGAAGCCGTTGATGCCTACGCGGATCGTCACGAACCGATCTCCTCGTTAGGTACGCCGGGTTTCAGCGCCCGGCGAGCATTTATAGGGATGTCCCCGACCGCTTATGACCCTACCTCTCCGCGGGGCCCCGCAGTGACATCGGCCACGGAGCGGAAACGAGACGGCGACCCGTACCCATGAGTAAGATGCGGGCCGCCGTTCCCGTGCCGGGGAATTGAACACCCTGTGTCAGCGGCGAAGTGCTCTCAGTGCCTTCCCTACGAGCTGGGCGCGGGCCGCGGGTTCGGTGACGTGCTCGAGTCCGAAGCCCAGCAGGACCGTGTCACGGGTGGTGACGGCCGCGTAGGAGGCGAACAGCTCTCCCGACCGCGCCCAGTCGCCCTCGATCACCGGACTGCCCTCCGGTGCGCCGGGGGTGGTCCAGTTGCCGAGCGAGGTCTCGAAGCCCTCGCCGTCCTTCTCCGTGCCGCCGATGACCAGGGCGGCGTTGTCGGCGAAGACTCCGCGTCCGCCGCTGCCCGGGTCGGTGATGGAGCTGAGGGACAGCTCGACCGTCTTGCCCGCGTAGGCACTCAGGTCGAATGTGACCTGCTTCCAGCCGCCCGACGAGCCGGTGAAGCTGTTCCACGCCCCGCTGGTGCCGCTCGCGGTGCAGCCTCCGGCGTCGAGGGTGAGGTAGTGGCGCAGGAAGGGATGGCCGTTGACGAAGAAGCCGGCCTCACACTCTTCGGGGACGGTCGTGCTGGTCAGGCCGCCGGCCTCGGGCAGCGTGGTCCAGTCGTCGGCGCCTGCCGTGCGGGCTTCGAGCACCGCGTGGTCGTAGCCGGGCTCGGTGTTCCAGTTGAGGGCGAGCTTCAGCTTCGGGCTGTCGGCAGCCGCGACCCCGGTGAGGTCGACGGCCCGGGTCAGGCGCTTCCAGTCGTTGTCGTCGTGCGTCGCGGAGACCATCCACTGGCCCGCGTACGGGGCGTACGGGTTGGTCACACCGCTGTACCGGCCCGCCTGGGCGCTGGCGAACTGGGGGAACTCGGCGGCGGGCAGGGTGTCCGACGTGACCGTGTACATACCTGCCGCGTTCAGCGGGTTGCCCGAGGCCGCGCCGAGCGCGCCGGTGGATCCGATGAGGTCCCCCGCGCCGGTGAAGCCGTTCGCGGTGGAGGCCGAGGTGCGTCCGTAGGCACCGAGGTAGTACTGGCTGAAGTCGTTGGTGGCCGCCCTGCCGACCTGGGCGTTGCCACCGGCCAGTTCACCGGCCTCGATCAGCTTGCCGCCCTCGTTGATGAAGTCGCGCAGGGCCAGCTGGGTGGGGCCGCCGGGGGCTTGGGCCCCGGTGTAGTGGACGGCGGTGGAGAAGTGCCCGAGGACACCGAGCGGATGCGGGGGGCCCTGGGTGGCCACGTCCCAGACGACGGCCTTGCGGCCGTTGGCCTTCAGCGCGTCGACGTAGGCCTGGGCGTGCTGGGCGGCTGCGCCTTCTTCGGCGACCACGACGGTGTCGGCCTTGGGCCGGGGCGCGATGGTGTAGGTGAAGTGGTCGCTGGAGGTGCGCTTTCCGCTGCGGGTCTCGCCGGTGAACCAGACCTCGACCTTGTCGCCGACGTCACCGTCCATCACCTTGGCCCGGTACTCGTCGAAGCGGATGTTGTCCTCGCCGCCGTACTTCTCACCGCCCTTCCAGGGGCGCAGGGCCATGTCGTACGTACGCCCGCCGTTGACGCGGTACTTGAGCTCCTTGTCGCGCACGGACTTGCGGACGGTGACGGCCACCTCCTGGTTACCGCCGCGTGCGTAGGAGGTGGTGAACGGGTCGATGGTGAAGTCCGCCGCCGTGAGGCCGACCGGTGAGGACGGCTGGTCGGGGTGGGCGGTGGTCTCGGCGACGGACAGCGCGAAGTCGATGTTCTTGGCGAACTCCGTCTGGATCAGCTTCTCGTCGTCGGGGAAGTTGAAGCCCGACTGGCAGTCCTGGGCCTTCCAGGCATCGTCCGGGACGCTGTTGGAGACCGTCTGACAGGTGCTCATCTCCGGGGTGAACATCATCATCCCGTTGATGTTGGCCGCATGGCCGTCGGCCTCGCCGTTGGTGGTGTAGAGCTCGGACGAGACCTGCGGGTAGTAGCCGGGGACCGCGGAGTTGTCGGGCGTACCGGCGAGCGCGGTGTAGAGCACGTCGTCGGGGGTCGGGGTCGCCACCTGCCAGCCGACGCCGTACAGCAGCAGTTCGGCGGCGGAGTGGTAGTTGATGCCGTAGGCGAAGCCGATGCGCTTCTGGAAACGGTCGAGCGCGACGGTCTCGGGCTCGGATGCGGCGCCGGTCCCGCGATAGGTCTCGCTGGCGGGGTTGGGCGACGAGCCCTCGTTGTCGTATCCCCACTTGTAGGCGAAGTTCCGGTTGAGGTCGACGCCGTCACCGGTGGTGATCTTGCCGTCCCCGTTGTTGTCCCGGAGGTTCTTGCGCCAGAGGCGGTTGGCCGAGGAGGCGTGGGTGTAGTCGTAGCCGTCGGGGTTCGCGGAGATCAGGAACCACACTTCGGTGGTGTTGAGGATCTTCGTGATACGGGGGTCCTTGCCGTAGCCCGTCAGATAGTGGTGCATCAGCCGGCGGGTCATCTCCGGGGTGATCCACTCACGCGCGTGCTGGTTGGACATGTACAGCGTGGCGGGCTTGGCGCCGTCGGCGTACCTCTTGGCGCCCTTGGTGACCTTGAGGGCGAGGATGTCCTGGCCCTGCACCGTCTTGCCGATGCTCTCGACCTTGGTGATCGAGGGGTGGGCTTCGGCGGCGGCGAGGACTTCCTCCTTGATGCCGCCTTCGCCGCTGTAGGGGCGGAAGACCCCGTCGCCGGCGGCGGCGAGACGTCGGGCCGCGGAGCGGGACACGGTGTGCTTCGTGAGGTCGATGTGCTGGGCCCGCAGCTGTCCGGCCTGCTCATCGGTGAGGTACAGCTCGACGGTGGCGGTGCCCTTGTCGGGCACCTGGGCAGTCAGCTCATGACCGTCGGCACCGGCCGCGAGGAGCAGCGGCACTTGCGCCTTGGTGACTTTCGCTTGCCAAACGGACAGTCCGTCACCGGCTGCGCCCTGGTCCGCCCGGGCGAGTGGTGCGGCTGCGAGTCCTGCGATCAGGAGTGAGGTCGCGGCAAGGATCGATCTCGCTCGTCGTCTCATTAGCCCCTCTTGCTTTCGTCTGTGGCGAAAGAAAACAGATGCCAGGCTCATGACTGTTCATGATCATGTCAAGACGGCGTGGGGTCCAGCGACACACCGCTGCCGGCGTCCCAAACGGGCGCCGGCAGCGGAAATTTCACTCGTTGAGCCGATGGGCCGGCAGCGGAGGGGCCGGCGGCGGAGCCGGCAGGGCCATCGGCGGACGGAGACGGCGGGGCCGTCAGCCGACGAGGCCGTCGGCCATTTCCTCCGTCAGATTCGACTCCGTGCCCGGGATCCCCAGATCCTGGGCGCGCTTGTCGGCCATCGCCAGCAGTCGGCGGATACGGCCCGCGACCGCGTCCTTGGTGAGCGGTGGGTCCGCGAGAGCCCCCAACTCCTCGAGGGACGCCTGCTTGTGCTCCATACGCAGCCTGCCCGCCGCGGCGAGGTGCTCGGGCACCTCCTCGCCGAGGATCTCCAGCGCACGCTGCACCCGGGCCCCAGCGGCCACCGCCGCGCGGGCCGAGCGGCGGAGGTTGGCGTCATCGAAGTTGGCGAGGCGGTTGGCGGTGGCACGGACCTCACGCCGCATCCGCCGCTCCTCCCACGCCAGCACTGACTCATGGGCGCCGAGCCGTGTCAGCAGCGCGCCGATCGCGTCACCGTCACGGACCACCACACGGTCGACACCGCGCACCTCACGCGCCTTCGCTGCAATGGACAGCCGACGGGCGGCACCCACCAGCGCCAGCGCCGCCTCCGGGCCCGGGCATGTCACCTCAAGGGAGGAGGAGCGGCCGGGCTCGGTCAGCGAGCCATGCGCCAGGAAGGCCCCGCGCCAGGCCGCCTCCGCGTCACAGGTCGCACCGGAGACCACCTGCGGGGGCAGCCCGCGGATGGGGCGGCCCCGGCCGTCCACCAGACCGGTCTGACGGGCCAGTTGGTCACCGCCCGCCACGACCCGCACGACATAGCGCGAGCCGCGCCGCAGCCCTCCGGGAGCCATCACCACCAGATCCGAGGAGTGACCGAAGATCTCCAGGATGTCCTTGCGGAGCCTGCGCGCCGCGATCCCCGTGTCCAGCTCCGCCTCGATCACGATGCGTCCGCTCACCAGGTGCAGCCCGCCAGCGAACCTCAGGATCGCCGAGACCTCCGCCTTTCTACAGCAGGTCCGGGTGACGGGGAGCCGGGAGATTTCGTCCTTCACCGCTGCCGTCATCGCCATGGGCCGATCCTTCCATGCATCCGAAAAATACGGTCGTACGCGGCGGCCAGCAGCTCCGGGTCATGCCGGGCCGAACCAGCACCAGAGCCTTCCTCGGCCTGGGCAGCACTCCCGCGCAACGCCACCGGAGCCAGCTCGACCGCGGCACCGAGCCGCTTCGCCGCGTCGGCGAGGGACTCCCGGTCGGGCACCGCCGCCTCATCGGCCAGCACCACGTCCAGGGCGAGTTTAGGGGCGTGTCGCGCCAAAACCTCCACATGACGCTGCGGGGAGAAGCCTTCCGTTTCTCCCGGCTGCGGCGCCAGATTGAGGGACAGCACACGGCGCGCCTTAGTCTCCACCAGCGCGTCGTGCAGTTCGGGGACGAGCAGGTGAGGGATCACCGAGGAGAACCACGAACCGGGTCCGAGTACCACCCAATCGGCGTCACGCACGGCCTCGACGGCCTCCGGAACCGCCGGCGGGTCGTTCGGTACGAGGTGCACGGACTGCACTTCCCCAGGGGTGAGCGCCACGGTCGCCTGCCCCCGGACCGTGGTGATCTCCTCCGGCCGCTGCGGATCATGGCCCCTGACCAGTGCCTGGAGCTCCAGCGGCACCGCGGACATGGGCAGCACCCGGCCATGGGCCCCGAGCAGCCTGCCGACCAGGTCCAGCGCCTGCACATGATCACCGAGCTGCTCCCAGAGGGCGACGATCAGCAGATTGCCGACCGCGTGCTCGTGCAGCTCGCCCTGTGACTGGAAACGGTGCTGGATGACCCTGGCCCAGGTCTGCCCCCAGTCGTCGTCGCCGCACAGCGCCGCCAGCGCCTTGCGGAGATCGCCCGGGGGCAGCACGCCCAGCTCCTTGCGGAGCCGGCCGCTGGAGCCGCCGTCGTCGGCGACCGTGACGACGGCGGTGAGGTCGCCGGTGATCCGGCGCAGGGCGGCGAGCGAGGCGGACAGCCCCATCCCGCCGCCGAGTGCGACGACCTTGGGCTGGGTGCCGCGCCTGCGGCCGGACCCCGGGGCGTCGGTGCCCCGCAGCCGGCGCAGCCGAAGTGTGCGACCGGTCACTCGCGCCCCATGTCACGGTGGACGACCACGGTCTCGATGCCCTCGGAGCCGAGGCGTGCGGCGAGCTTCTCCGACATGGCGACGGAGCGGTGCTTGCCCCCGGTGCAGCCGACGGCGATGGTCACATACCGCTTGCCCTCGCGGCGGTAGCCCGCCGCGATCAGCTGGAGCAGCTCGGTGTACTGGTTCAGGAACTCCTTGGCGCCCGGCTGGTCGAAGACGTAACCGGACACCTCCTCGTTGAGCCCGGTGAACGGGCGCAGCTCCGGGACCCAGTGCGGGTTCGGCAGGAAACGGCAGTCCACCACGAGGTCGGCGTCGACGGGCAGCCCGTACTTGTAGCCGAAGGACATGACGGTGGCCCGCAGCTCCGGCTCCTCGTCACCCGCGAACTGGGCGTCCATCTTGGCGCGCAGCTCATGGACGTTGAGGCTGGAGGTGTCGATCACCAGGTCGGCGTCGCCGCGCAGCTCCCGCAGCAGGTCGCGCTCGGCGGCGATGCCGTCCACGATCCGGCCGTCGCCCTGGAGCGGGTGCGGGCGGCGCACCGACTCGAATCGGCGCACCAGGGCGTCGTCGGACGACTCCAGGAAGACGATCCGACGGGTGACCTGCTTGGCGTCGAGGTCCGCGAGTGACTCGCGGAGGTTGTCGAAGAACCGCCGGCCGCGGACGTCCACGACGACGGCGATACGGGCCACATTGCCCTGGGACCGTGCGCCGAGCTCCACCATGGTGGGGATCAGCGCGGGCGGCAGGTTGTCGACGACGAACCAGCCGAGGTCCTCCAGGCACTTCGCCGCGGTGCTGCGGCCCGCGCCCGACATTCCGGAGATGATCACCAGCTCGGGGATGGCGGCCTCGGCGGCCGGCCCGGCTTCGGGGGTCGTTCCCGTACTCACGTCTCCTGCTCCGTGTTCTTCAAGGCGTTCTTCACGGTCCATGCGCCCGGCTCTGTCCTGATCGCTCATTCCGTGCTGCCCCCGTTCTCGGTCGTGCTCTGCGCCGGCGTCCCGTGGCCCGGTATCCCGCGACCCGGAATCCCATGGTCCGCTTCCTCTTCAATGATCTCTCCTGTCGCCGTGTTCACGGCGGGCGCGGCCGGGGCCGCTTCGGAGAGCGCGAGGACGACGGACGCCGCCGTCTTGCGGCCCATGCCCGGCACCTCGCAGATCTGCTCGATTGTCGCCTGCCGCAGGCGCTTCACCGAGCCGAAATGCTTGATCAGCGCCTGTTTCCGGGATTCACCGAGACCGGGTACGTCGTCCAGGGGGCTGGTGCGCAGCCGTTTGGTGCGCTTGGAGCGCTGGTAGCGGATCGCGAAGTCATGAGCGGTGTCGCGGACGCGCTGGATGAGATAGAGCCCCTCGCTGGAGCGCGGCAGCACCACCGGATCGTCCTCGCCCGGCAGCCAGATCTCCTCCATGCGCTTGGCGATACCGCAGACCGCGACGTCATCGATGCCCAGCTCGTCCAGCGCCCGCTGGGCGGCGGCGACCTGTGGCCGGCCACCGTCGACGAGCACGAGCTGGGGAGGGTACGCGAACTTCCTGGGCCGGCCGTTGTCGGCCGCGGCGGACGGCGAGGGGATCTCACCGGCCGCGACGGCCCCCTCACCGACGCCGCTCCCGCCACTCGCCGCAATCGCACCACTCACATCTCCGCCGTCGGCGAGATCCCACTCCCCCGTCTTCTCCTTCTCGGCCAGATAGCGCTTGAAGCGCCGGCTGATCACCTCGTGCATCGAGCGGACATCGTCCTGTCCCTCGAATCCCTTGATCTGGAACCGCCGGTACTCGCCCTTGCGGGGCAGCCCGTCCTCGAAGACGACCATGGACGCGACGACGTCCTCGCCCTGGAGGTGCGAGATGTCGAAGCACTCGATGCGCAGCGGTGCGGAGTCCAGCTCCAAGGCCTCCGCGATCTCCTCCAGGGCCCGGGAGCGCGTCGTGAGATCGCTTGCGCGCTTGGTCTTGTGCAGCACCAGGGCCTGCTGGGCATTGCGTCCGACCGTGGCCATCAGGTCCTTCTTGTCGCCCCGCTGCGGAATGCGCAGGGAGACGTTCGATCCGCGCCTGCCGCTCAGCCACTGGCCGACCGCGTCGAGATCGTCCGGCAGGGCGGGCACGAGCACCTCCTTGGGGACGGTGTCGCCGCTCTCCTCCCCGTAGAGCTGTTGCAGAGCGTGCTCGACCAGACCCGCCGTGTCCACGGCCTCCACCTTGTCGGTGACCCAGCCGCGCTGACCGCGCACCCGGCCGCCCCGGACATGGAAGATCTGGACGGCCGCTTCCAGCTCGTCCTCGGCGACCGCGATCAGATCGGCGTCGGTCGCGTCGGCCAGCACGACGGCGTTCTTCTCCATGGCCCGTTTGAGGGCCTCTATGTCGTCACGGAGCCTGCCCGCCCGCTCGTACTCCATCTCCTCGGCCGCCGCCATCATGTCCTTCTCCAGGCGGCGAATGTAGGTACCGGTGCGGCCCGTCATGAAGTCGCAGAAACCCTCGGCCAGTTCGCGGTGCTCGTCCGGGGTGACCCGCCGCACACAGGGTGCCGAGCACTTGCCGATGTAGCCGAGCAGGCAGGGGCGGCCGGTGCGCACGGCGTTCTTGAAGACACCCGCGGAGCAGGTCCGTACGGGGAAGACCCGGAGCATCAGATCGACGGTCTCGCGGATCGCCCAGGCGTGGCCGTAGGGACCGAAGTAGCGCACGCCCTTGCGCTTGGCCCCGCGCATGACCTGGACCCGCGGGAACTCCTCGTTCATCGTCACCGCGAGATACGGATAGCTCTTGTCGTCGCGGTACTTGACGTTGAACCGGGGGTCGAACTCCTTGATCCAGGAGTACTCCAGCTGAAGCGCCTCCACCTCCGTGGAGACGACCGTCCACTCCACGGAGGCCGCCGTGGTCACCATGGTGCGGGTGCGCGGATGCAGACTCGCCAGGTCCTGGAAGTAGTTGGCGAGACGCTGCCGCAGGCTCTTCGCCTTGCCGACGTAGATCACCCGGCGGTGCTCGTCACGGAACTTGTAGACCCCTGGCGAGTCGGGGATCTGTCCCGGCTTGGGGCGGTAGCTGGAGGGGTCTGCCATGCCGCCCACCCTACTGGCGGGCGCCGACAACCGGGCCTCGCCTCGGGGGCGCGTGACGCCTTCGCGCCAAGGTCTCGGGCGGGTTCGCGCCAGGGTCCCGCGGACCGGGGTCAGGCGCCCGGTGCCGAGTCGGTCAGGCCTGCGGGCCCGCGACGAGCTTTCCGTCCCGCACGCTGACCGGGACCTCCGGCAGCGGCACGGTCGCCGGTCCCTTGACGGCGTCGCCCGACGTCACGTCGAAGCGGCTGCCGTGGCAGGGGCAGTTGCCCTCGGTACCCTCGAGCTTGTCCAGGACGCAGCCCGCGTGGGTGCACTGTGCGCTGAACGCCCTATACTGGCCCGCCGCCGGGCAGTGGACCACCAGCCGCTGCTCCCGGTAGAGCTTCGCGCCGCCGACGGGGACGGCGTCCGCGGCGCCGAGGTCGACGGGCGCAGTCGGGGTGGGTACCTCGGCGTGACCGAGCTTGGACTCGGTGGAACAGGCGGCGGCTCCCAGCCCTGCCGCCCCCGCGAGCGCGGCGCCCTTCAGCACGGTGCGGCGGGCGGGAGACTGACCGGACATGCGCACTCCACGGGTCGGGGTCGGGGCGGGTGCGCAGGCAGGTGCGGGTGCCGGTGCGCCACTCGGGTGACAGAAGCGACGATACCGGCGCAGTTCGCGGCCCCCACGAGCGGGTGGGCGGACGGGTGGCGTTCCGACTCACTGTCGCCCGAGCGGAACGATGGGTTACGTTCCGGGCGTGATCGTCGTCGCCGGTGAGTCCCTGATCGATCTGGTCCCGCAGCGGGCTGCGGCCGGCGGCCGGCCCCTGCCCGCGCTGCTGCCCAGGCTCGGCGGCGGCCCGTACAACACGGCGGTGGCGCTGGGGCGGCTCGGCGCGCCGGTCACCTTCTGTTCGCGGGTGTCGACGGACGGCTTCGGCGAGGCCCTGCTCGGCGGGCTGCACGCGGCGGGCGTCGGGACCTCGCTGGTGCAGCGCGGTCCCGAGCCGACGACGCTCGCTGTCGCCTCGATCGGGGCGGACGGGTCGGCGCACTACGGCTTCTACGCCAACGGCAGCGCGGACCGGCTCTTCGAACTGCCGACCGAACTCCCCGAGGAGGTCCGGGCATTGGCGTTCGGGACCTGCTCGCTGGCGCTGGAGCCGGGGGCCAGTGCCTATGAGGCCCTGCTACGGCGGGAGGCCTCCCGGGGGCGCTTCACCCTGCTCGATCCGAACGTACGCCAGGGTCTGATCCCCGACGGCGAGGCCTACAGGGCCCGCTTCGACGGCTGGCTCCCCTCGGTGTCGCTGCTGAAGCTGTCCGAGGACGACGCGGCCTGGCTGGGCGGGGATCCCGGGCGGTGGCTTGCGGGGCGGGGGCCGGCCGCGGTGGTGGTGACGCGCGGCGACCAGGGCCTCACGGTGTTCACCCGGCAGGGCAGGAAGGTCTCCGTGCCCGCCGAGCCGGTGACGGTGGTGGACACCATCGGCGCCGGCGACACGGTGAACGCGGCGCTGCTGCACGCCTTGGGGCGCCGGGACGCACTCTCCCCGGGCGCCCTGGACGCCATGGACACGATCGACTGGACCGATGTCCTCGAATTCGCGGCCCGGGCGGCTGCGCTGACCTGCTCGCGCACGGGGGCGGAGCCGCCCTACGCCCACGAGCTGGGCTGACGCCCGGCCCGTGCACCCAGAGCGGTTCGGCACCCCGAACAGGGACCAGGTCCGGTGTCCTGCCACCCCCGAGCGGTGGCTGGACCCCGGACCCGGCCTGGTCGTCGCGGCCCGGTCCGGGCTCAGGCCTTGCGCGCCCTGGCGCGCGCGGTGGCCTTCTTCGCCGTGGTGGCCTGGGCCGTGGCCCCCTTCTTGGTGGCGGTGGAGTTGGCCGCCACCACCTTCTTCGCTGTCGTCGTCTTCCTGGCCGAAGCGGACTTGCGTGACTGCGGCGGCACCGCGTCGCTGATCCGCTCAGCGCCCAGGATGTCACGCAGGAACTTGCCGGTGTGGCTCTCCGGGACGCTCGCGACCTGTTCGGGTGTGCCCTCGGCGATCACGAGCCCACCGCCGCCGCCGCCTTCGGGACCCATGTCGACGACCCAGTCGGCAGTCTTGATCACATCCAGGTTGTGCTCGATGACGATCACTGTGTTGCCCTTTTCGACCAGCCCGGACAACACCTTGATCAGCTTGGAGATGTCCTCGAAGTGCAGACCGGTGGTCGGCTCGTCAAGCACATAGACCGTGCGGCCGGTGGACCGCTTCTGGAGCTCGCTGGCCAGCTTCACCCGCTGTGCCTCGCCACCCGACAGTGTGGGTGCGGACTGACCGAGCCTGACGTACCCGAGACCCACCTCGTTCAGCGTCTTCAGATGGCGGGCGATGGTCGGCACCGCCTCGAAGAAGTGCAGCGCCTCCTCGATCGGCATGTCCAGCACCTCGGCGATGGACTTGCCCTTGTAGTGGACCTCCAGGGTCTCCCGGTTGTAGCGGGCGCCGTGACAGACCTCGCACGGGACATAGACGTCCGGCAGGAAGTTCATCTCGATCTTGATCGTGCCGTCACCGGAGCAGTTCTCGCAGCGACCGCCCTTGACGTTGAAGGAGAAGCGGCCCGGCAGATAGCCGCGCACCTTCGCCTCCATGGTCTCTGCGAACAGCTTGCGGACATGGTCGAAGACCCCGGTGTAGGTGGCCGGGTTGGACCGGGGGGTGCGGCCGATGGGCGACTGGTCGACGTGGACGACCTTGTCGACCAGATCGTCACCGTCCACGCGGGTGTGCCGCCCGGGGACCGACTTGGCGCCGTTGAGCTCTCGGGCGAGGTGTGTGTAGAGGATGTCGTTGACCAGGGTCGACTTGCCTGATCCGGAGACTCCGGTGACGGCGGTGAGCACACCGAGCGGGAAGGACACGTCGATGTCCCGCAGGTTGTTCTCCCGGGCGCCGTGCACGGTGAGCTGCCTGCCGGGATCCACCGGGCGCCGGATGTCCGGTGTGGCGATGGACTTCTTGCCGGACAGGTACTGCCCGGTCATCGATTCCTTGTTGGCCAGCAGCTGCTTGAGCGGACCGGAATGGACGACCTTGCCGCCGTGCTCACCGGCGCCCGGGCCGATGTCGACCACCCAGTCGGCCACCTTGATGGTGTCCTCGTCGTGCTCGACGACGATCAGGGTGTTGCCCATGTCCCGCAGGCGCACAAGGGTCTCGATGAGCCGGTGGTTGTCGCGCTGGTGCAGTCCGATGGACGGCTCGTCCAGCACGTACAGCACGCCCACGAGCCCGGAGCCGATCTGGGTGGCCAGGCGGATGCGCTGCGCCTCGCCGCCGGAGAGGGTGCCCGCCGCACGATTGAGGGAGAGGTAGTCGAGTCCGACGTCGACCAGGAAGCGCAGCCGCTCGTTGACCTCCTTGAGCACCCGTTCCGCGATCTTCTTGTCACGGGCGTTGAGGGTGAGCCTGCCGAGGAATTCGGCGCACTCGCTGATCGACATGGCGGAGACGTCGGCGATGGACTTCTCCATCACCGTGACCGCGAGCACGATCGGCTTGAGGCGGGTGCCCTCACAGGTCGGACAGGGCACCTCGCGCATATAGCCCTCGAAGCGCTCACGGCTGGAATCGCTCTCGGCCTCGCTGTGGCGCCGCTTGACGAACGAGACCGCACCCTCGAACGCAGGGGTGGTGTAGGCGCGCTCACGCCCGTAGCGATTGCGGTAGCGCACCTCGACCTGGGTCTTGTGCCCGTACAGCAGGGCCTTCTTGGCGCGCTGCGGCAGCCCGGCCCAGGGCATGTCCGTGCGGAACCCGAGCGCGTCGGAGAGCCCGCCGATCAGACGCCCGAAGTACTCCTTGGTGTGACCGTGTGACCACGGGTGGATCGCGCCCTCGTCGAGCGAGCGCTCCTCGTCCGGGACGATCAGCTCGGGGTCGACCTCCATCCGCGTCCCGATGCCGGTGCAGTCGGGGCACGCGCCGAAGGGCGAGTTGAAAGAGAACGAGCGGGGCTCGAGCTCCTCGAAGGAGAGGTCGTCGTACGCGCAGTACAGATGCTCCGAGTACATACGCTCCCGCTCGGGGTCGTCCTCGGGGAGATCCACGAAGTCCAGCACGACCATGCCGCCGGAGAGGCCGAGCGCGGTCTCGACCGAGTCGGTGAGCCGCCGCTTGGCGCTGTCCTTGACGGTGAGGCGGTCGACCACCACCTCGATGGTGTGCTTCTCCTGCTTCTTGAGCTTGGGCGGCTCCGAGAGCTGGATCGTCTGACCGTCCACCCTCGCCCGGGCGTAGCCCTTGGCCTGGAGGTCGGCGAAGAGGTCCACGAACTCGCCCTTGCGCTCGCGCACCAGCGGCGACAGCACCTGGAAGCGGCTGCCTTCGGGCAGCTCCAGCACCTTGTCCACGATGGCCTGCGGCGACTGGCGCGCGATGGGGCGGCCGCACTCGGGGCAGTGCGGCTTCCCGATCCTGGCGAAGAGCAGCCGGAGGTAGTCGTAGACCTCGGTGATGGTGCCCACCGTGGAGCGCGGGTTGCGTGAGGTGGACTTCTGGTCGATCGAGACGGCCGGCGAGAGGCCCTCGATGAAGTCGACATCCGGCTTGTCCATCTGGCCGAGGAACTGCCGGGCGTACGAGGACAGCGACTCGACGTAGCGGCGCTGTCCCTCGGCGAAGATCGTGTCGAACGCGAGCGACGACTTGCCCGACCCCGAGAGCCCGGTGAAGACGATGAGTGAGTCACGCGGGAGGTCGAGCGAGACGTTCTTGAGGTTGTGCTCGCGAGCGCCACGGACGATGAGACGGTCGGCCACGCCGGGTCCGCACCTTTCTTGAGAGAGGTCGTGGGAGAAGAGCGGGGGCACGGGCCCCGTCCTGGACTGCTCCAGGCTAGGGGGGCCGCGAGATCGATAGCTGCCTGACGGATGAATGCCTGACTACCAAGGATGCCTCGACCGAGCCTATAGCACGCGCATTCGATTTTCGGTGGTGCGGAGCGAGCTTCACCCGAACGTGTGGCGGGGCTATCGTCAGCCCCATGATCGATCCTTTGCGCGACCTGGACTCTGTACACGAAGCGACCGAGCGACTCCTCGATGCGGCCGCCGGACTGGACAACGCGGCCGTCGCCGGGCCGTCACGGCTCCCCGGCTGGAGCCGCGGACACGTCCTGGCCCATATCGCCCGCAACGCCGACGCCATCGTCAACGTCCTCGAGGGCCGCCCCATGTACCCGAGCGCCGAGGCCCGCGACGCCGACATCGAGCGGGACGCGGCCCGGCCGCTCGGCGCCCAGCTCGACGACGTGCGCGAGAGCGGCATCCGGTTCCGGACCGTGGGCGCCACCCAGGAGACGGTGGAAGGCGGCTGGGACCGTACGGTCGAGCTGCGCAACGGAATCACGGACACGGCGTCCCGTGTGCCCTTCCGACGCCTTGTCGAGGTGGAGCTGCACCATGTCGACCTCGGCATCGGATACGAGCTGGAGGACCTCCCCGGCAGTTTCACCGAGCGCGAGATCGACTTCCTCACCCAGCGCTTCGCCGGGCACAAGGACGTACCGCCCACCACGGTTGTCGCGGACGACGGGCGCACATGGGGCACGGGCGGCGGGGCCGAGGGCGCGCCCGTCACCGTCACGGGCGCCGCGGCCGATCTCCTCGGCTGGCTGGCCGGCCGCCGCGACGGTGCGGCACTCAAGGTCTCGGGTGGTGCGCTTCCGGCGTTGCCGGCGTTGTGATCGTGCCGCCGTCATCGTGATCGGGCTTCCGTCACGTGATCATGCTGCCGTGGCTGTGATCAGCTGAGTACGCTGGCTCCATGACTTACAGCGGAGCAGTGAAGGTCGGCGGCCCGGCGGATGTCCATGAGCTCAAGGACCTGATGATCTCGAAGGTCGCGGTGGGCCCGATGGACAACAACGCATATCTGTTGCGCTGCCGGGCGACCGGCGAGCAGCTGCTGATCGACGCGGCCAACGAGCCCGAGACCCTGCTCCGGCTGATCGGTGACGACGGCATCACGTCCGTCGTCACCACCCATCGGCACGGTGACCACTGGCACGGGCTCGAAGCGGTGGTCGCGGCGACCGGAGCCCGCACCTACGCGGGCCGTGAGGACGCCCGGGGAATCCCGGTGCCCACGGACGTACTCGTGGACGAGGGCGACGTCATCAAGGTCGGCCGGGTCGAACTGACCGCACGCCACCTCGTGGGGCACACCCCGGGGTCGATCGCTCTGGTCTACGACGACCCCCACGGCCACCCGCATGTGTTCACCGGTGACTGCCTGTTCCCCGGTGGGGTGGGCAACACCCACGACGACCCCAAGGCGTTCGCCAGCCTCATCGACGACGTGGAGACCAAGATCTTCGGCTGGCTCCCCGACGAGACCTGGGTCTACCCGGGGCACGGCAACGACACCACCCTGGGCGCCGAGCGTCCGCATCTGCCGGAGTGGCGCGAACGCGGCTGGTGAGCACCCCGTCCGGGTGGAGACGGTTTCCGGGGCGGGGCGTGCCGACCACGTGCGCCCCGTAACCCGGAACGATCACACGTAGTTGGCGCGGCGTGCACAAAAATCACGCTGCGCTCGCTTCCCCCACTCCCTCCGGCGCTGAACCATCCGCCCCTTCGATGACCCGCCTCGCCGCGGCCTCCCTCGCCGGGACGGCCGTGGAGTTCTACGACTTCTTCGTCTACGGCACGGCCGCGGCACTGGTCCTCGGACCGCTTTTCTTCCCCACCTTCTCCCCGCTCGCCGGAACCCTGGCCGCCTTTGGCACGTTCGCGATCGGATTCATCTCACGACCGCTCGGTTCCATCCTCTTCGGGCACATCGGCGACCGGTACGGACGGCGGCCGGTGATGTTCGGCTCTCTGCTGCTGACCGGGGTGGCCACCGTGCTGGTCGGCTGTGTGCCCACGTACGCCACCCTTGGCGCCGCCGCCCCCGCCCTGCTGCTGGTGCTGCGCTTCCTGCAGGGGTTCGGGCTCGGCGGGGAGTGGGGCGGTGCCGTCCTGCTGACGGCCGAGCATGCGCCCGAGGCACGCCGCGGGCTGTGGGCGAGCTTCCCCCAGATCGGGCCCGCCGTGGGCTTCCTGCTCGCCAACGGGGTGATGCTGGCGCTCTCGGCGGGACTGACCCAGGCTCAGTTCCAGAGCTGGGGCTGGCGTGTGCCGTTCTGGGCGGCGGGGCTGCTCGCCGCCGGTGGGCTGCTGCTCCGCCGTTCGCTGGCGGAGACCCCGCAGTTCAGGGAGATCACCGAGCCCGCACGGATGCCCCTGGCCGAGGTGCTGCGCGGGCACTGGCGGCTGGTGCTGCTGACCGCGGGGGCGTTGGCGGTGGGATACGCGGTCTTCTACACGGTCTCGACCTGGTCACTCGCCTACGGGACCGAGCGGCTCGGTGTGAGCCGTACGGCCATGCTCGGATCGATCATGGCCGCCGTCGCCCTCAAGGGCGCCGCCACGCCGTTCGCGGCGATGCTCGGTGACCGGTACGGCCGGCGGCCGTTGTGTCTCATCGGCTGCACGGTCATCGCGCTCTGGATGTTCCCGATGGTGGGCCTGCTACAGACGGGGCGGCCAGTGCCCATGTTCTTCGGCTTCCTCGTCGCCCTGCTGGCGTTCATCACCATCTTCGCCGTGATCGCGGCGTATCTGCCGGAGCTCTACGAGCCGAGGGTGCGCTGCACGGGTGCGGCGGTGGGTTACAACCTCGCCGGGGTACTGGGCGGGGCGCTGACGCCGATCGTGGCCACCGCGCTGTCGGACGGGAGCGGCCCGCCCTGGGGAGTGGCCGCCTATCTGACCGGGATCGCGCTGCTCAGCCTGCTGTGCTTCGCGCTCCTGCCGGAGACCCTGCCCGCGCGGCTGCCTATGGCGAAGCCCGCGGAGCCCGCCCGGGACAGCGCGGCGGCCTGAGGTCGTCCCCCGCCCGAGCCGGGCCCGCACCCGGAGCTGAGCCGGGGCCCGCACCGCAGAGGATGTGCGGGCCCCGGAGCGTGCGACGCGGGTGTCAGGCGCCGATGCTGTCCTTCTCGGTCTCGCCGTCCGACGCCGGGGTCGTACTGGTGCCGGCGCCTTCGGCGGCCTCACGCCGCTCCTGCCTCCTGGAGGCGATGAGGCTGGTGATGGTGGTGATCACCAGGACGGCGCAGATGAACGCCAGCGAGAACGGGATCGAGATCTCGGGGACGGGCACCCCGGATTCGTGCAGGGCGTGCAGCACGAGTTTCACCCCGATGAAGCCGAGAATCACCGAGAGGCCGTAGCTCAGGTGGACCAGCCTCTTGAGGAGCCCGCCGATCAGGAAGTACAGCTGGCGCAGGCCCATCAGGGCGAAGGCGTTGGCCGTGAAGACGATGTACGGGTCCTGGGTCAGTCCGAAGATCGCCGGGATCGAGTCCAGGGCGAACAGCACATCCGTGGTGCCGATGGCCAGCATGACCACCATGAGGGGGGTCAGCACCCGCTTGCCGTTGACGCGGATGAACAGCTTGGTGCCGTGGTAGCGGTCGGCGACGCCGAACTTCTTCTCGATCGACTTGAGCAGGCGGTTCTCCTCGAACTCATCCTCCTCGTCGTCCGAGCGCGCCTCCTGGATGAGCTTCCAGGCGGTGTAGATCAGGAACGCCCCGAAGATGTAGAACACCCACGAGAAGTTGGTGATGATCGCGGCGCCCGCGGCGATGAAGATGGCCCTGAGGACCAAGGCGATCAGCACACCCACGAGCAGCACGCGCTGCTGGAGGTGGGACGGCACCGCGAACTTCGCCATGATCAGGACGAAGACGAACAGGTTGTCGACACTGAGCGACTTCTCCGTGATGAATCCCGCGAAGAACTCGCCCGAGGCCTGGCTCTCACCGGCAAGCAGCAGGCCGAGGCCGAAGAGCACCGCCAGGATGATCCAGACCACCGTCCAGATCCCGGCTTCCTTCATCGACACGTCATGGGGCTTGCGCCCGATGAAGAAGTCGACCGCGATCAGGGCACACAGACCGAGAATGGTCAGTGCCCACATGGTTATCGAAACGTCCACTGCGCCTCCGGCGTCGTACCGCTACTGATCAGCGTCGTCGCTGCCGGAGGTCTCTTCCACCCGGGCGGACACTGCCGCTCGCGGGCCGGCGCCCCGGGACCGGGCTCTGTCTGACGGTCCGTACTGACGGGCACACCGCATGTGGGAGTACTCCCCTCCGCGCAAAGAACAGTACAGGAAAGACCAAAGAAAGGTAAAGCGAAGGGTAATGTGGAGGCCAAGTGCGCAGGTGGGGAGCAGTGTGATCAGTGCTTCCGCGGCATCGAGCCCTCTTCAGCGCCTTCCGGTGCGCCTGGCCTCGGCCACCCGGGTCAGCACCTGCCGGAGCACCTGGCTGCCCGGGGGGATCACCGGCGGCTCGTACGTCCAGGAGTGCTGCACCCAGGGATCGGCGAGATGGGCGTCCGGGACCGGGGTGATCCTCAGCAGCGAGCGCCATAGGGGATCGAGCACCGGCCCGTAGGCGCTTGCGTCCTCCCGGTCGGCCACCATGAGCAGATGCACGCCGACCGCGGGACCCTCGTCGGCGAGATAGCGCAACTGGGTGACGGCGCGGTCGTCGAAACCGTGCGGGAAGTCATTGACGATCACCAGCTGCTCGGCGGTGTCGAGATCCGGCGGCAGCGCGTCGGCCGCTCCGGCGCGTACCGCCATCTGCACGAGATCGAGACGCTGGGTGAGCTTGGCGAGCACCGCCGAGACGCCCTGGGCGCCGGAGGCAGGCGGTTCGTCCAGCACGCCCGAGTGCACCAGCGGTGCGAGCGAGCTCGCACCCGAACCGGCCGGGTCGATCACATGCACCGTGAACTCACCGGCCGGATAGGCGGCGAGCAGCCGGGCCGCGTGGATGACTGCCGTGTCCATGGCGAGCCTGCGGATCTGCGCCTCATCCATCAGGGACGCCGCATCGGAGGTCCGGCGGCCACTGTCGACCCACAGGCCCCGTTCGAGCGGAAGCCGCATCAGCATGGGGATGCGCAGCCCGGGACACTCGGGAAGGTGCAGATCCCCAAGGCGCAGGGCCATCGGGATCTCCATCGGCGCACGGTAGGCCTGCCAGACCGGATGGTCCCAGCGGGCGAACGCGGGCGGCAGCGCGGGCTCGACGACCCCGGACTCCGCGGTGAGCTGGCCGAGATCGCGGTCGAGGGCCTCACGGGCCCGTCCGATCAGCTCCTCGCAGCGGTCTCGAGCGGCCGTCGCGGCATCCCCTGAGCCGGTGAGCCGGACACGCGGGTCGGAGAGCGCACGGTCGAGCTCCTGATCACGACGGGTCTCGGCGAAGTCGACCGCGCTCCGGTAGGCGGCGGTGGCCCGGGCCAGGTCCTCGAACATGCCCCAGACCTGGTTGTAGAGCCGCTCCTCCATGGACCATCCGGTGGCGTCACCGGCGACCGGCGGGGCCGGGCGGCCCGGCTCGGCGGGCGGCACGGCCGGGGCCGGCGACGGTGGCGCGGCGGACTGTCTGCGGGGGTGCGCGTAGTTGATGGGGCCACCGGGCGGCGCGGCCGTCCCCGGCTGATTCGCGGCGCTCGGCCGGGGAACGCCCTGGGTCCCGGGGTGCGCGTCCGCAGGCCCTTGGGCGCCCTGGTCGGACGCGGGCGCTCCGGTGCCGGGGAGGGTGTGGTCGCCCCCCGCGCTCGAGGCGGCCGCCGGTGCGCTGTGGCGCACCTCCGTGGTGCGTGGCGGTGGTGTGCCGACCGTGCGGGCCACCCCGGGCGCGACGGTCTCGTGGATGGTGGCGACGAGCTCCCCGGGACGGTCGACGCCCTGATCGGCGAGCAGCTCGGCGAGACCGCCCGCGTACCCCTGGCCGACGGCCCGTATCTTCCACGCGTCCTGGCGGCGGTAGAACTCCACGGCGACCACGGCGGACTCGGTGTCCAGACCGGTGAGGGTGTAGCTGACGATTGCGGCGCCTTCGGGGCAGGTGACGGCGAGGAAGGGGGCCGCGACGGCCCCGAAGCTGGTCGGGGCGCCTGGTGCCACCGGCAGCGCGAGCAGCAGCGACACCCGGTGGGCGGCGGCCGGCACGACGGCCAGGTCGACGGCGATCCGGTGGTCGGCGGTCGCCTGCCGGGACACCTCCACTCCGGGGCAGGCCGGCTGGGCGGGGTGTGCGAGCCATTCGGGGCCCGCCACGCGGCCGTGCTCGTCGGCCAGGGTCGCACCGGCCACGACGGCCTTTCCGGCCGACACCCGGATCTCCAGTCGGGTGTGGGGCAGCGGATGGTTCTGCCCCCGGACCAGCTCGGCCGTCATCGGCTCTGTCCCCTCGGTGATGAGCTCTCGGTGGTGCGCGGTGTACGACGGCTCCCGGCGGTCGAAGCCGCCGGGAGCCGCACGAAGGGCGGTCACGGCCCCGTGGCCGTGACCGGGCGTGCCTACAGGTGCGGAACGATCGCCGGCATCAGGTCCTGGAAGGTGCGGCCGTTGGCGGGCTCGCCGACGGCGGTCATCTGCCAGCCGGAGCCGACGCGGTGCACCTTGGCCATGATCTGGGCGGTGTACTGACCGCCACCGGTGAGGGTGTAACGCGCCATTTCCTGGCCGTTGGTCTCGTCGACGATCCGGCAGAACGCGTTCTGCACCTCGGCGAAGGTCTGGCCGGTGAAGGAGTTCACCGTGAAGACGATCTGGTCGATGTGGACCGGTACACGCTGGAGGTCGACCAGAATGGCCTCGTCATCCCCGCCCTGTCCGGCGCCGCCGACCAGATTGTCACCGGTGTGGCGGACGGATCCGTCGTCGCTGACAAGGTGGCGGAAGAACACCACGTCCACGGGCTGCTTGTCGGCGAAGAGGACGGCCGAGGCGTCGAGGTCGATCTCCCTGGTGCGGGACCCGAACAGCCCGCGCCGAGGAGCCGCCTGCCAGCCCAGGCCCATCCGCACCGCGGTCAGCGTGCCGCCGTCGGACTTCTGCAGGCTGATGCCCTGCCCCTTGGACAAGTTGACGCTCACGCGCTGTCCCCCCTCTCTCCCCGGTCTGACCGGGATAGCCATCGCGGTCGCCGTCCGTGGGGCGACCACGTCTGAAACCCTACGCATCCCAGCCGAGCCGCGGAGCGCGGGTCGGCCTTTTGTGGCGCTCTTGCAACAGTCGCCGGCTCAGGCCAGCCCCGCCTCCCTCATCTGCCGCAGCTCCTTCTTGAGTTCACTGACCTCGTCCCTCAGCCGTGCGGCCACCTCGAACTGGAGCTCCGCCGCTGCTGCCCGCATCCGGTCGGTCATCTCCTCGATGATCCCGGCCAGTTCGGCGGCGGGACGGTCGCTGGTGATCTCGCCCTTCTTGGCGCCACCGGCCTTGGCGCCCTTCGCCGCCTTTGTGCCGCCCGCGTGCGCTGCCAGCGAGGGCACCGGTGTCCTGGCGGCCTTGCCGTCCTTGCCCTGGCGGTAGCCGGTGCCGAGGAGCTGCTCGGTGTCGACCTCCTCGCGGGCGATGGTGGCCACGATGTCGTTGATCTTCTTACGCAGGGGCTGGGGGTCGATGCCGTTCGCCTTGTTGTAGGCGATCTGCCTGGCCCGGCGGCGGTTGGTCTCCTCGATGGCCTTCTCCATCGCCGGGGTGATCTTGTCGGCGTACATATGGACCTGGCCCGAGACATTGCGTGCCGCGCGGCCGATGGTCTGGATGAGGGAGGTGCCGGAACGCAGGAAGCCCTCCTTGTCCGCGTCGAGGATCGCGACCAGGGACACCTCGGGGAGGTCGAGGCCCTCACGGAGCAGGTTGATGCCGACCAGCACGTCGTACTCACCGGCGCGCAGCTCGCGCAGCAGCTCGATCCGGCGCAGGGTGTCGACGTCGCTGTGCAGATAGCGGACCTGGATGCCCAGCTCCAGGAAGTAGTCGGTGAGGTCCTCGGCCATCTTCTTGGTGAGGGTGGTCACCAGGACGCGTTCGTCCTTCTCGGTCCGCTTGCGGATCTCGTGCACCAGGTCGTCGATCTGGCCCTCGGTGGGCTTGACGACCACCTCGGGGTCGACCAGTCCTGTAGGGCGGATGATCTGCTCCACGAACCCGTCGGAGCGGGACAGCTCATAGGTGCCCGGGGTGGCGGACAGATACACCGTCTGCCCGATCCGCCCCTGGAACTCCTCCCACTTCAGGGGCCTGTTGTCGAGGGCCGAGGGCAGGCGGAAGCCGTGGTCGACAAGGGTCCGCTTACGCGAGGCGTCACCCTCGTACATCGCGCCGATCTGCGGGACCGTCACATGCGACTCGTCGATGACCAGCAGGAAGTCCTCGGGGAAGTAGTCGAGCAGCGTGTTGGGCGGGGTGCCCGGGTCACGGTCGTCGAAGTGCATCGAGTAGTTCTCGACGCCGGAGCAGCTGCCGATCTGTCGCAGCATCTCGATGTCGTACGTGGTGCGCATCCGCAGCCGCTGCGACTCCAGCAGCTTGCCCTGCTTGTCCAGCTCGGCGAGGCGCGACTCGAGCTCGCGCTCGATGCCGTTGACCGCCTTCTCCATGCGCTCGGGGCCGGCGACGTAGTGGCTGGCGGGGAAGACGTACAGCTCCTGGTCGTCGCTGATCACCTCGCCGGTGAGCGGGTGCAGGGTGGAGAGAGCCTCGATCTCGTCGCCGAACATCTCGATGCGGACGGCCAGCTCCTCGTAGACCGGGAAGATCTCAATGGTGTCGCCGCGGACCCGGAAGGTGCCCCGGGCGAACGCCAGGTCGTTGCGCGAGTACTGGATGTCGACGAAGCGGCGCAGCAGCTGGTCGCGGTCGATCTCCTCGCCGACCTTCAGCGGCACCATGCGGTCCACGTACTCCTGCGGGGTGCCGAGGCCGTAGATGCACGAGACCGAGGCGACCACGACCACGTCCCTGCGGGTCAGCAGCGAATTCGTCGCGGAGTGGCGCAGCCGCTCCACCTCCTCGTTGATCGAGGAGTCCTTCTCGATGTACGTGTCCGACTGAGGGACGTATGCCTCTGGCTGGTAGTAGTCGTAGTACGAGACGAAGTACTCCACCGCGTTGTTCGGCAGGAGCTCGCGGAACTCATTGGCCAGCTGGGCGGCCAGCGTCTTGTTCGGCGCCATGACCAGAGTCGGGCGCTGGAGCTTCTCGATCATCCATGCCGTGGTCGCGGACTTGCCCGTGCCGGTCGCACCGAGCAGGACGACGTCCTTCTCACCTGCTCGGATGCGCTTCTCGAGCTCGGCGATGGCCGTCGGCTGGTCGCCGCTGGGCTGGTAGGGGCTGATGACCTCGAAGGGCGCCATCGAGCGTTCGATCTTGGTAACGGGCCGCATGCAACCACCGTACGACCCGCCACTGACATTGATGCCGGTACGCGGAATCCTCGGCGTTCTCGGCGGACTCGGCGTTCTCGGAGCCCCCGGACCGCTTCCGGGCGGAGACGGCGAGCGCGCCCGCCAGGACGAGGAAGAACAGCGGGCCGACCAGCAGGGGGGCGAGGAGGGTGGCCGGTGAGTCGCCGGCCGTGCCCGCGGGGGCGGCGCCGTGCACATGGACCCGCACTCCCGCCATGCCGGTGTAGTGCATGCCGCTGACGGCGAGCCCCATCACCAGTCCGGCACCCAGGCTCGGCAGAAGGCCCCGGACGGAGACGGCGGCCCAGAGGGCCGCGGTGGCCGCGACGACGGCGATCAGCACGGAGAGGGCGATGGTCGCGGTGTCGTAGGCGAGCCGCCCCTGGAGCCGCATTCCGGCCATGCCCAGATAGTGCGCGGAAGCGATGCCGAGTCCGGTGATGGTGCCACCGGTGACCAGGGCCAGGGCGGTGGCACCGCGATGGCCCACGATGACGATCCCGGTGCCGGTCATGACGACGGCGACACCGAGACTGGCCCAGGTCGTGGGCCGGTCGTAGCCGATCGGGGCCTCCGCGACGGTGAAGCCCGTCATCGCGATGAAGTGCATGGTCCAGATCCCGGCACCGATGGCAGCGGCCCCGAGCATCAGCCACCACCAGCGCAGCGCTCCACGCTCTCCGCACGATCTGCTCGTGCACACCGCCCGGGCGGTGCAGCGCAGCCCCAGCGCCCCGCCGGCGCAGGCCATGAGAAAGGCGGCCACGGGCGTGAGGAGACCGTGGCTGAAACCGTCGACTGTGCCCTGCATCGCGCTGTGTCCTTCGCTCCGTGTACCGCCCTGTGCCGCCGTGTACCGCCGTGTACCACCCTGCGCCGCTCGTGGCCGGAGGGCTCCCGGTGGGTGGAGCCCGTTACGGGGCGAGGGTAGGGCGATCCTGCCAGGAGGCAAACCCCGGGGTCAGGGGCATTGTCAGTGGCTGGTCCTACGGTGGTGCCATGAAGAGCTTCGAGTGGACCGTGGTGGGCTCGGACATCGGGCCGCTGCTCCTCGCCGCCACCGCGGACGGACTGGTGAGCGTCGTGTTCCACGCCGACGCGCCGGTGCGTGACAGGGCGGTCGACCGGCTGGCCGCACAGCTGGGCGGCACCCCTCATCAGGTAGCCTCCGCGGCGGATGCGGTTTCGGCGGGCAGCACTGCCGCACCCGGTCGGCTCGCCGAGCCCATACGTCAGTTCGCAGAGTACTTCGCCGCGCGGCGCAGGGACTTCGACCTGACGCTGGACTGGTCGCTGGCCTCCGGCTTCAACCGCGAGGTGCTGCGCGAGCTGGCATCGGGGGTGCCGTACGGCGCGGTCGTGGGATACGGCGAGCTGGCCGCGCGGGTGGGTCGGCCGGACGCCGCGCAGGCGGTGGGCGCTGCCATGGGATCGAATCCGCTGCCGTTGGTGGTGCCGTGCCATCGTGTGGTGGAAAGCGACGGGAGTCTCGGAGGCTTCGGCGGCGGCCGGGAGACCAAGCGCAAGCTGCTGGCCCTGGAGGGAGTGCTGCCCGAGCCGTTGTTCTGAACGGCACCGGTCGTGCCGCCTCACCCACACCGAGCCCTCTGCCCTGGCGGCCGAAAGGCGATTCCGCCGGTGCGCGTACACCTGGCACACTACGGCGGTGGCTCCTACTTCCTGTGATGTTCCGATAGCCGGTGTCGGCAGCGCGCTCTCCGGAGCGGGCGCGATCACCCGATGAGCACCGGAAAGAAGTCCCCGGCGGCGATCGACGCGGCAGAACTGCCCGCGCTACGACGGCGGATCACCCCCGTGCTCATCGCGGGCCAGATACTCGGGGGTCTTGGCGTGGCCACCGGCGTCGCTCTGGCCTCCGTGCTGGCGCAGCAGGTGAGCGGTTCCGAGGCGCTCTCCGGTCTCGCCCCGACGGCGATGGTGGCCGGCACGGCGCTGCTGTCCGTACCGCTGGCCGCGCTGATGACCGCGCGTGGACGTCGCCCGGGCCTCGTACTGGCCTATGTGATCGGCGCGACCGGGGCGGCCATCGTGGTTCTGGCGGCGGCGCTCGGGAACTTCCCGCTGCTCCTGCTGGGGATGGCGGGCTTCGGCGCCGCCTCATCGGCGAATCTCCAGTCGCGCTTCGCCGCAGCGGACCTGGCGGAGCCCGACCGGCGGGCACGGGCCATCTCCCTCGTGGTGTGGGCCACCACGATCGGGGCGGTGCTCGGGCCGAACATCGCCGCGCCCGCGGGCCGCAGCGCGTCCCGGCTCGGGATCCCGGAGACAGCCGGACCGTTCCTGTGGGCGGGCGGGGTGTTCCTGATCTCGGCGCTGGTCGTCGCCCTGCTGCTGCGTCCCGACCCTCTGCTGACGGCGCGGGCGCTGGCCCCGGCCGGCGAGGACACCAGGGAAGGGCGTTCGCTGCGGGCCGGGGTGCGTGCGGTCCGGGAATCGCCGCGGGCCCAGCTGGCCCTCGCCACCATCGTGGTCGCCCACACCGCGATGGTGTCGATCATGTCGATGACCCCCTTGGCGCTGAGCCATCACGGGGCGGGGATCGAGCTGATCGGACTGGTGATCAGCGGCCATATCGCGGGTATGTACGCATTCTCACCGGTGATGGGCTGGCTGGCCGACCGGCTCGGCCGGCTCTCGGTGATCGGCCTGGCCGTGGGGTTGCTCGCCTGCGCGGCGCTGCTGGCCGGGACCGCCGGGGCGAGTCATGGCCGTACCGCCGCCGGTCTGTTCCTGCTCGGCCTGGGCTGGTCCGCGGGACTCGTCTCGGGCTCGGCGCTGCTCACGGACTCGGTGCCCGGCCCGGCCCGCGCCGCCGTCCAGGGTCTTTCCGACCTGACCATGAACGCGGCGGCGGGTATCGGCGGTGCGGCGGCCGGTCTGATCGTGTCCCGCACCAGCTATGGCTGGCTGAACGCGGTCGGGGCCTGCCTGCTGCTGCCGCTGGCCGCCCTCATCGTGTACCGCTCGCTCACACGGTCCCGTGCGGACACCGGGGCGGCGGGATCCGGGGGCGGGGACAACGCCCGCCCTGACACACCGAATGCCCCGGCCGTCCCGGACCCGGCGGGTTCCGCGACCACGGACTGATCCCTGCCGCCACCCGCCGGCTGAGCCTTGGTCTAGGGCCTTTCGTTCGGATCAGGTCGGATTCGCGTGCCCCTGGTGCCGCGTCTCGCCGCGTTGTCGTCGGTCGGCATGGCTCCGCCATGACTCCCTCCTCCGCCTTGCGATACGTCCCCTCGGCCCCGAGGGGCCGGGGGAGACCCCAGGCTCGACCCCAAGGGCCGGGGGAGACCCCAGGCTCGGCCCCAAGGGGCCGGGGGGAGACCCCAGGCTCGGCCCCAAGGGGCCGGGGGGAGACCCCAGGCTCGGCCCCAAGGGGCCGGGGGAGACCCCAGCCTCCTGATCTAGGTGCAGATGTCGCAATCCACACCGAGCCAGAAGGCCCTCACCCATTTCAAGCACCCAGCACGCGTGTCACCAACGTCCCGGGACCTAGAGGCTGATGTGGTAGGCCTTCCGCAGGGTCTCGTGGACCGTCCAGGTCGTCTTGTCGCCCTCGCGCAGCACACAGGCGTCGCCAGGGCCGAGTTCAAGGGTGGCACCACCCTCCACCGCCACGGTGGCGCGCCCGCTCACGACGACGAACAGCTCATTGGCCTCGGTGTCCGTGACCACACCGGGGGTGATCTGCCAGATGCCGCGCAGCTGCTTGCCGTCTTCCGACTCCCACAGGACCCGTCCGGTCACCACGGGCTCACCGGAGACGATCTGCTCGGGCTCGAGCGGCTCTGCTTCCAGCTCGACGTCCGGAATGTGCACGACAAAGGAAGGGGATTCGGGGCCGGCAGCGGTGTCATCAAAGGTCGTCATGGCGCGTCACCTTAGCGGGGCCGGACAAGCACCGCGCGAGCAGGCGGATTCAGGGGCGTGCCAGTGAGGATCGTTGTCCGGCGAAACGTTTGCGCGGGGTTTCGCCGTGCCAGGGATGGATCATGCCCGAGACCACACTGCTGCTGTCGCCAGAGGTACGGGAGGCGCTCGACGCCCACCGTCCCGTCGTCGCCCTCGAATCCACGATCATCGCGCACGGCCTGCCCCGCCCCCGCAATCTGGCCGTGGCGGCGGAGTTGGAGTCCCTGGTCAGGGACAACGGGGCGGTGCCCGCGACGATCGCCGTGCTGGACGGACGCGCCCATATCGGCCTCGGCAAGGCCCAGTTGGAGCGGGTCGCGAAGGACCCGGAGGTCCGCAAGCTCGGGCACCGCGACCTCGCACCCGCCCTCGCCACCGGGGCGAGCGGGGCGACGACCGTGTCCGCCACCGCGTTCCTCGCCGCCCGTGCCGGGATCAGGGTGTTCGCGACGGGCGGGCTGGGCGGAGTCCACCGGGAGTGGATCCACTCCCAGGACGAGTCGGCAGATCTGCGGCTGCTGGCACGCACCCGGATCGCCGTGGTCTGCGCCGGGGTGAAGTCGATCCTCGACGTCCCCGCGACACTTCAGCGCCTGGAGACCCTGGGCGTCGGTGTCCTCGGCTACCGCACCGACCGCTTCCCGGGGTTCTACCTGTCCTCCTCGGGCGAGCCCGTCGACTGGACGGTGCACACGCCCGAAGAGGTCGCCGGGGTGATCCGTGCCCAGGACGCGCTCGGCGGGCCCGACACGGCGCTGGTCGTAGCCCAGCCGGTCCCGGAGGACCAGCAGCTCGATCCCGGGCTGCATGACCGGGTGCTGTCGGAGGCGCTGGACGCCTGCCGGGAGCGCGGCATCGCGGGCCAGGGGGTGACCCCCTTCCTCCTGGAGCACCTGATGCGGGCCACGGCGGGCGCGTCGCTGGAGGCCAACCTGGCGGCGGTACGCGGAAACGTACGGCTCGCGGCCCGGATCGCGGCGGCGCTGTGACCGGTCCCACCGCGCCAGGTCCCGACCGGGGCGGTGCCCTGCTGGTGGTCGGAGATGTGGCGACCGACGTGGTGGCACGGCACGGTTCGGGTCTCGCCCATGGGACCGACACCGCCGCCGAGGTACGGACCCTCCCGGGTGGCGCCGGGGCCAACGCGGCCTGCTGGGCCGCGTACGCGGGCTGCGCCGACGTACGGCTGCTCGGCAGGGTCGGCGCCGAGAGCGCCGACTGGCACACGGCGCATCTGCGAAAGGCCGGGGTGCGTCCGCTCCTGGTGACCGACCCCGAGGCGCAGACCGCCACCATCGTCGCACTCGTGGACGCCCGTGCCGAACGCACCTTCCTCACCGACAGCGGGGCGGCTCTGCGGATCTCCCCGGCCGACTGGTCGCCCGGCCTGCTCGACGGGGTCGCCCGGCTCCATCTGTCCGGCTACCTCTTCTTCGGCGACCCGAGCCGCGAACTCGCCGACGTGGCCATGGCCGACGCACACGCACGGGGCATCCCGGTGAGCGTGGACCCCGCGTCGGCGGGCTTCATCGCGGCGATGGGAGCCGATTCGTTCCTCCGCGCGGTCGCCAAGGCCGATGCGCTCCTGCCCAACACCGACGAGGCCCGTCTGCTGACCGGCGTCCCCGACGCCGCCGACGCCGCGGCCCTGCTGAGCCGCCAGGTCCCGCTCACCGTCGTCACACTCGGGGCCGAGGGCGCCTTGGTGGCGGAAGCGGGCACGGTGACGGCACGGGTGCCACCGGTCCAGGCGAAGGCGGTCGACTCGACGGGGGCCGGTGATGCCTTCACCGGCGCCTTCCTCGCCGCCCTCCTGTCCGGCGCCGACGCGGCGGTCGCCGCAGCGGAGGGATGCAGGGCGGGGGCTCTCGCGGTCGCCCTGGACGGGGGACGCCCGCCCGCGGGATAGGGACCTCTACGCGCCCGGCGTTTCGCCGGGCCCCCACGGGTCGTTCCAGGCCGGGTGCCTCGGGTCGTCGGCACGGACGACGACCTCGGCGGCACCGGCCGGGGCGACCTCGTGCTCGTAGCGCTCGAAGGCGGGCAGCGTCCAGTGCTCCGCCTGGTCCGTGCGACGGCACAGTGCGCCCGGCGAGAGCCGCAGATGGACGGTGAGGTCGAACGGGAACCAGTGCCCGAGCAGCAGCGGCCCTTGCAGCACCAGCACTCCCCCGGGCGGGAGTTCGCGGTACGCGCTGCGTGTGGCGCGGTCGGTGACCGGATCCCAGAGGTCGGGCAGCACCCGCCCCGACCCACCCGGCTCCAGGGGTCCGAAGACCTCGCGCCAGAGCGCGCCCGTGTCGAACCAGCCCTCGTAGTACGTGTCGGGGTCCTCGCGGCCGTGCTCGTAACGCAGTGACGCCGGCCGCAGGAACCCGGTGGCCGCGATCACCTGGACCGAACGCCCGCGCAGCCGCAGCGCGTCCGCGAACGCGGAGGCGGCCGCGCCCGTGTCGGCGGCGGGCGCACCGTCCACGGCCACACGGAGCCAGTTGCCCCCGTCGTGGGCCGTGGTCCGCGCGATCCGGTCGGCGACCGCTTCGGTCAGCCGTTCCCAGGTGATCGGTTGCAGTCGCACGGCTCCATCATGCCCGGGGCACGGACCGGGCCATGCGGCACGGCCTCGACGGCCTCAGGCCGTGAACCGCTTCAGGCGGATACGCCCTTCCCGTACCCCGTCGTCCACGCTCAGCTTCCCCAGGCCGATCTCCAGACATGTGCCGGCATCGAGTTCGAGCCGTGCCGCCGCCGTACCGGGCGGCGGCGCCCCTTCCCCGTACACCGGCTCCCCCGCGGCCTCACCGACCCGCAGATGGAACTCACCCTCGTCCAGCCGGACTTCCACGATCCCGTGCCACCCCGCCCGTTCAAGGCTCCGGCGCAGCGGCAGGGCGAACCAGTGGGCCCTTACCGCGTCCGTCGGCCGGGGCGCGGTCAGTTCGGGGACGCCCCACTCGGCCAGGGCTGTGAGCACGGGCAGCAACTCATGTCCGCGAGGAGTCAGTTCGTAGACGTAGGCGGAGACCGGCGCCGGGAGGCGGTGGCGCACGGCCAGACCGTCGCGCTCCATGTCCTTGAGCCGGGAGGCCAGCACGTCCGTGCTGACACCGGGCAGATCCGCGTGCAGATCGGTGTACCGGCGCGGCCCCGCCAGCAGTTCCCTGACGATCAGCAGGGTCCAGCGGTCGCCGACGGCGTCGAGCGCGCGGGCGGCGGCGCAGTACTGGTCATAGCTTCGGCGGCGCGCGGGGCGCGGCGGTGTCGCGGTGCGCGACGGGGATGACGAGCGAGGCGGCATGCGAGGCAGTCTAGACATAGTGTTGGACTTTCCAAGCAGTCACTTGGTAAAACCAAGCAACAACGTTTCCGGGGAGGTCAGCGCATGGAGTTCCGGCAGTCGAGCAAGCTGAGCGAGGTCTGCTACGAGATCCGCGGTCCGGTGATCGAGCACGCCAACGCGCTGGAGGAAGCCGGCCACAGCGTCCTGCGCCTCAACACGGGCAACCCCGCACTGTTCGGCTTCGAGGCACCGGACGAGATCCTCCAGGACATGATCCGGATGCTGCCGCAGGCCCACGGGTACACCGATTCCCGCGGCATCCTCTCCGCCCGCCGCGCCGTCGCCCAGCGCTACCAGGCCCTCGGACTCAGCGAGGTCGGCGTAGACGACATCTTCCTCGGGAACGGGGTGTCCGAGCTGGTCTCCATGGCCGTGCAGGCCCTGCTCGAGGATGGTGACGAGATCCTGATCCCCGCTCCCGACTTCCCGCTGTGGACCGCCGTCACCACGCTCGCCGGAGGACGGCCCGTCCACTACCTGTGCGACGAGTCGGCGGACTGGTACCCGGACCTCGACGACATGGCCTCGAAGATCACCGACCGGACCAAGGCCGTGCTGATCATCAACCCCAACAACCCCACCGGCGCCGTGTATCCGCGTGAGATCGTCGAGGGCATCCTCGATCTGGCGCGCCGCCACCAGCTGATGGTGTTCGCCGACGAGATCTACGACCAGATCGTGTACGACGACGCCGTCCACCACAGCGCGGCGGCCCTCGCCCCGGACCTGGTCGTCCTCACCTTCAGCGGACTCTCCAAGACCTACCGGGTGGCCGGATTCCGTTCCGGCTGGATGGTCGTCACCGGGCCCAAGCAGCACGCCCGAAGCTATCTGGAGGGGCTCACGATGCTCGCCTCCATGCGCCTGTGCCCCAACGCGCCCGCGCAGTACGCCATTCAGGCCGCGCTCGGCGGGCGCCAGTCCATCCACGAACTGACCGCACCCGGGGGGCGGCTGCGCGAGCAGCGCGACCGCGCCTGGGAGCGGCTCAACGAGATACCCGGGGTCTCGTGCGTGAAGCCGAAGGGCGCGCTGTACGCCTTCCCGCGGCTCGACCCGGCCGTGCACCCCGTCCACGACGACGAGAAGTTCGTACTGGATCTGCTGCTGCGCGAGAAGATCCAGGTCGTGCAGGGTACGGGCTTCAGCTGGCCGCGTCCGGACCACTTCCGGATCCTGACGCTCCCCCACGCCGACGATCTGGACGCGGCGATCAGCCGCATCGGCAGGTTCCTCAGCGGCTACCGCCAGTGAGTGCGCGGGAAGAGGCAGAACAGGAGCGGGCCCGAGGGCGTAGCCTGCCCTCGGGCCCTGTTGATGCCGCTCACATCACACGCCGGCACGCTTGAGGACCCGGGTCAGTCTCATTGTGTCGCGTCCTGCCTTTGGACCACCGCCGATCGAGCTCGGCGGACCAGATTCGAACTGGCATTTCGACACACCAGGGCCCGGGCCCGGTCGATCCGGCGATGAGCGGCGAATGCTGAGTCTGGAGCGAGAGTCTGAGATTGATCGCGGTCTGCCTCTGCCGAGTTGGGCTACCCCGGCTCGCACGGTAGTGCCGGGGGGAGGACTCGAACCTCCACTGGAACCGCTTCGTCACGACAAGCTTCAGCTTCAGCTTTGCGCTCCTCGCGCACCCCGCCCGCGATGCCGCGGACGGGGAGTCTGTGTGATCGTAGCCTCAGGGGGCTACTGACCGAAGAGATAGCCGAAGACGGCGTCTCCGACCCGCTGGTCCGTGACCTCGGCGCCGTTGGCCTCCTCACGGGCGAACTTCACGGCCTGCTGGAGCTTCTCCACCCGGTCCAGCAGTTCGTTCACCCGGCGGGCGGGCAGCGCTCCGGAGAACTTGACCGTTGTCCAGTAACCGACGGGGATGTCCTCGTAGTACACCTCGACCTGCGCCGGATGCTTCTCGGTGGCCTCCGCCTTCACGTGGTTGCGGGGCACCTTCCTGGTCCGGACGGTCTTGACCGGCTCGGTCTTCCACGAGTCCGTGGACGGGTCCTGGGACCAGGACTCGGCCGCGTCGAGCACCGGCAGCTTGCGCACGAAGGTGTTGATGTCCGTCAGCTGCTTCTCCAGGAAGAGGAGATACGAGACGGGCGCATCGGCGACCAGCACCCGGCCGTCGACGGCGATGTCGGCGCGGGCCGCGCAGTTCGCCCAGTCCTTGGTGGCGGTCACGTCGAACAGCCGGGTCAGCGTCTTCGCGGTGTCGCGCAGCACGTCCTCGGCCTTGATCTGCACCAGCGTCGACTCGGGCGGAAGCTGCTCGCCCTCCTCGTCCTTCGGCTGATACGTCCGGGAGATGCCGGCCAGAAGCGCGGGCTTCTGGAGGCCGTGATGGGCCGCCGTAAGATCCTGGTGCGCCTTGGACTTGACGCCTTTCTCCACTGCGATGATCTGATTGAGTTTCGCCACGTGCGGGAACGTAGCAGTCCCCAAGCCCCTTCATCGAACGATTATCCGGCGCAGTGCCGGAGATGCGGCCGCCGCAGGGAGGGAGACCGGGCCGGTGGATCCTCTCGTGGTCGTGGAGCCGTTGAAGCCGCGCCGCTGCGCCGACTGCCATCGCGGTCCGCTGGAGCGGATGGTGCTCGACTTCAACTCACCGCGCTGTCTGGACTGCGCGGACCTGGGACATCTGGTGTTTCTGCCCCGGGGGAACGCGGCCCTCACCCGGCGCGCCCGGGAGGCCGGTTCGCTGTGGGCCGTTGTCGTACGGCACAACAGACAGCGCACACGGTACGAGCGGCAGGGTCTGCTGGTGGAGGAGGAGGCCCTGGCCCGGGCCGAGCGGGCCTGCCTGGCCGACGCGGAGGCGCGGGCCAGGCGCCGGGAAAGGGACGCCGCGCGGCGTGCGGCACGGGATGTGCTGTTCACGGGGACGCTGACCGCGGAGATCCTGCGACTGTTCCCGTACTGCCCACCGGACCGCGCGGCCGATGTCGCGGCGCACACCGCGGAGCGCGGGAGCGGGCGCGTGGGGCGCACCGCGGCCGGACGAGCGCTGGACGAGGGGGCGATCACGGCGGCAGTGCGTGCGTCCGTACGTCACCTCGACACGCCGTACGACACCCTGCTCATCCGGGGCGTACCTCGCCATGAGGCGCGCAAGCGGGTGGCTCCGGCCATCGAGGCCCTGCTGGCCAGGTGGCGCGGACCCGTGCGGGACGGGGCGGACACGGGAGCGGGGTGACGCCCGCGTCACCCCGAACCACCCCCGCCCCTTCCGTGCTACGCCGCGGGGCGGAAGCGGCGGTAGAGCACGGCACCACCGAGGATCAGGGCCGCGCCTGCCGGGATGGTGAAGGCGGCACCGGCCGCGGCGCCCGTCCGGGCCAGCTGGGCCGGCATCTGATGGGGTTCGTGGTGGGCTGCCGCGACTTCTTCCATCGGCGGCCTGGACACCGGATTCGGGGTGACCGGAATTCCGGGTCCGTTCGACGAGACATTGCCGACGGAGGCATTGCCGATACCGACGACGTTGAGGGAATTGCCGGAGACATTCACCGGCACATCGACGGGGAGTTGAACGGTGTTGCCCGAGAGCAGCCCCGGGGAACCCTGGGCGCCACCCGCGGCCAGCGCACCGCCGAGAACGCCGTTGTCGACGTCGTGGTCGCGGGCGTCCGTGGTGCGGGTGCCCGGTGCGTCGGCGTGCGGGGCGATGCGCTGCACGTCAGTGGCGGTCCGCGCGGCGTCCGCGTTGGTACAGCGGTTGCCGACAGCCGGGTTGAGCACGCCGATCACATTGATGGTGTTGCCGCATACGTTCACCGGGACATGCACGGGGATCTGCACGGTGTTCCCGGAGATCAGGCCCGGCGATCCGGCCGCGCTTCCCTGCGCGGCCGAGTCGGCGTGCGCGGCCCCGGCGGCTGCCATCGCACCACCCGTGACCATCGCTGCGACGAGGCCTGTTCGGTAAATCCGCCTCATTGTTCCTGCCTTCCGGATAATGACCACGGGTAGCTGTCCCGCACCGGAAATAACGCGATGGAGCCAATCGGGTTATGGCCGGCCATCCTTTCACCCCATCGAGTGGGCCGATTATCGAACTGAACGTCACTCGACCGTCACCACACCCGATCTGGTGGCCGTGCACTCAATGGCCGGTCAGCGCGGTGAGCGCCCCGACCGGATCCGTGTCGGGCATACCGCGCGGCCACCAGTCGTCGCAGCCCGGATCCGACTCGTAGCCGTACCACAAGCCGTCCCGGCCCAGGCGCAGTTGAAGTGTGGAGGTGGAGAGCCGGTTGCGCCGGGGACGGAACGCCGGGCCGGCCGGGAAACCGGCGGCGATCAACGCGGGGCGCGCCCGGTCGAAGGGACCGGCCGGAGGGTCCCATTCCTCCTCCAGAACGGTGAGTCCCGCGAGACCGCCCTGCCGCCAGGCCGCGACGGCACGGGCCAGGTCCGTCGGGCTGCGGTCGGTGGCGCGGGCCAGCGCGGTGTAGAGCGCGCGGGTGGACGCGGTCAGCCCGGAGCCGGGATGGGCGGCGGCCAGCCGGACGGCGTCCTGCCAGGGGGTGAGGCCCGTGAGCGGGTCCCGCCCGGTGCGCAGTGTGGTGTGGGCACGCCCCGCCGCCTCGGTGGCGAGGAGGTCCAGGGCGAGTGGGTCAGGGGCACCGGCCGCCTCCGGATACACGGGTGGGCGTCCGGGATGCGGAGGCACGGGCAGCGGGTCCGGGAGAGCCGGAAGGCTGCGAGCCGCCAGAACCGATGCGGCGGGAACGGTCGCGAGGAGCGGCGGCGGAGTCTGCCCTCCGGCGCCGCTCCGACCCGCCTTGGCACCCCGGTTCGCGGTGCGCTCCACGATGCGCCGCGCGGTGGCCCGCTCCGCCGCCGAGCGTGCCGCATTGCGCCGGGTGAGCTCGGCGAGGACCTCCTGCTCACCACGTCCGCGCATCAGGAACAGCACGAAGGGGTCCTCGTCGAGGATCCTGGCCGTCTGGTAGCAGAGCGCGGCGGCGTGCTTGCAGGGAAGGCCGTCATCGGGGCAGGAGCAGTCGGGGATCAGATCACCCGGTGCGGGCAGCAGTTCGGCGGCGTTCGCGAGAGCGTGCGGCACGTCCTTGTCGAGCAGTGCCGCGATGTGGTCGGGGCGGCCCGCCGCGATGTCCAGGAGCCGCTCCCATTCCTCGTCGCCAAGGGTGCGCAGCCGGATGTCCGTGCGATACGGGCGAGGGCGGGAGCCGTGGACATAGGCGGTGACCCTGCCCGGAGTCACGGTGATCGCGTCCACATGGCCCCGCCCGGCGTACGAGCGGCCGCGGGCGAGGCGCGCCGGATCGAGCGCGGTGTCCTCCAGCGCCTCCACCCATGCGTTGCCCCACCAGGAGGCGGCGGAGGTGTCGTCCCCGGAGCGCGGGGCGAGCCGGGGGAAGGTGCGCCGCCGATCGTCCGGCCTGCGGGGGGCATCCCCGCGAGAGGAGCGAAGACGGTGGGCGGTCATGACGTACTCCTGGTGGCGCGTCCCCGGACGAGCCGTTCGATGCGGCTGGTCGGCCTGGCCGGCCGGCTCGGTCCGGTCACGAGGGCCTCCGCAGCGATACGAGATCGGCCAGCTCCCGGTCGGTGAGCTCGGTCAGCGCCGCCTCACCGGATCCGAGCACCGCGTCCGCCAGCGCCCGCTTGGAGAGCAGCATCTCGGCGATGCGGTCCTCCACGGTGCCTTCGGCGATCAGCCGGTGCACCTGCACCGGCTGGGTCTGGCCGATGCGATAGGCACGGTCGGTGGCCTGGTCCTCCACCGCCGGGTTCCACCAGCGGTCGTAGTGGATGACATGACCGGCCCTGGTCAGATTGAGCCCGGTGCCCGCGGCTTTCAGGGAGAGGATGAACACGGGGACCTCGCCGGACTGGAAGCGATCCACCATCCGCTCCCGCTCCGGGACGGGCGTGGCGCCGTGGAGCAGCTGGGAGGCGACTCCCCTGGCCTCGAGATGTCCGGCGATCAGCCGGGCCATCGACACGTACTGGGTGAACACCAGCACCGAACCGTCCTCCGCCAGGATCGTGTCGAGCAGCTCGTCGAGGAGGGTGAGTTTCCCGGAGCGGGCGGTGAGGCGGGCGCCGCTCTCCTTCAGATACTGCGCGGGGTGGTTGCAGATCTGCTTCAGCGAGGTCAGCAGCTTCATGATCAGACCGCGGCGCGCCATGCCCTCGGCGGTTTCGACCAGAGCCATGGTCTCGCGCACGACCGCCTCGTAGAGCGATGCCTGTTCCCGTGTCAGGGGCACGGGGTGGTCGGACTCGGTCTTGGGCGGCAGCTCGGGCACGATGCCGGGGTCGGACTTCTTGCGGCGCAGCAGGAAGGGGCGGACCAGCCGGGCGAGCCGCTCGACGGCCTGATCGTTCTCCGCGTGTTCGTGGTTCTCGACGGCGCGGGCATGGCGGGCGCGGAAGGCCTTCAGCGGTCCGAGCAGTCCGGGTGTGGTCCAGTCGAGCAGGGCCCAGAGCTCTGACAGGTTGTTCTCGACGGGGGTTCCTGTGAGGGCGATCCTCGCCGGGGCGGGGAGGGTGCGCAGTGCCTTGGCGGTCGCCGAGAACGGGTTCTTGATGTGCTGTGCCTCGTCGGCGACGACCATGCCCCAGGTCTCGGCGGCCAGTGCGGCGGCGCTGGTGCGCATCGTGCCGTACGTGGTCAGGACGAAGCCGGGGCGGTCGGCTGCGGTGCGGATCGCCTCCAGGCTGCGCTCGGCACCGTGGAACCGGAGCACGGGCACACCAGGCGCGAACCGGGCGATCTCCCGCTGCCAGTTGCCCAGCAGGGATGCCGGGCAGACGACGAGGGTCGGTGCCGTGCGGGCGCCGTAGCGGGCGCGGTGCAGATGGAGTGCGATGACCGTGACCGTCTTACCGAGGCCCATGTCGTCGGCGAGGCAGCCGCCGAGCCCGAGTGAGGTCATCAGGTCCAGCCAGGCGAGCCCCCGCAGCTGGTAGTCGCGCAGCGTCGCGTCGAGCCCCGGCGGCTGGGCGAGCGCCGCCGGGCCTTCGACGAGCCGGTCCCGGAGCGCGGCGAGCGTGCCCTCGGGGACAGCCTCGACGATCTCCCCGTCCACCTCGGCGCTGCCGGTGAGCGCCACGGCCAGCGCGTCCACCGGCCCCAGGAGCCCCAGCTCCCGCTTGCGCGCCTTGCGTACGAGAGCGGGGTCGACCACAACCCACTGGTCACGCAGCCGCACGATGGGGCGATGGGACTCGGCGAGTGTGTCCATCTCCCCTGCGGTCAGCGGATCCCCGCCCAGCGCAAGCTGCCAGTGGAACGCGAGGAGTTGCTCGCTGTCGAAGAAGGGCGTGCCGTCGGTGGCGGACCCGGGCGCCGGTGACCGCACCACGGCGGTGGCGCTGAGGGTCCTGGCGAGCTCCCTGGGCCAGTGCACGGCCACACCCGCCGCGCCGAGCCGCTCCGCGGCCACGCCCAGCAGTTCGTACAGCTCGTCCTCGCTCAGCGGAAGGACGTCGGGGAGCTCGCGCTCCAGGAGGCGCCCGAGCGGGTGCCAGACCCTGGCGGCGCGGCGCAGGGCCAGCACCGCGTCGATCCGGGCCCGGGGCCCGAAGTGGTCCTCGCCGTCACCTGCCCAGAGGCGTGCGGCGTCGAGGACCAGGGTCGGGTCGGCGAGGCTGTGCACCTGCACGAGGGCTGCGGCGGCCCGCCGCGCGGACCCGTGCCCGTCCGGCCCGGTCGCTTCGGGATCGTCCTCGGCCGGCTCGGGGCCGCCGGACCCGTGTGCGTCGACCCGGTCGAACAGCTCGTACGCCGAGAGGTCGAGGCGCAGCGAGATCCGCACCCCCGCGTCCATGCCGGCGGCGGCCTCGGCGGCCCAGGCACGGGCGTGCGGCAGGCGCTGCGGCGCCATCGCGGCGAACGGCCGTCCCACCGCGTGCTCGGCCGCAGGGGTGCGGGGCAGCGTGTCCGCGACCGCGTCCAGGAACGACCTGACCAGTGCCTCGGGCTCGGGCAGCCGCAGCGACCGCGGTCCCGGCACCGGGGTGGCGTGGGCTTCCACGGGCATTGCGGCGGCGATGGCCCGCAGGTGGGCGATGTCGTCGGCGTCGAGCGGACCGGCCCGCCATGCGTCATGGTCGTCCGTGGTCAGACCAGGCAGCAGCCGGCCGCGTGCGACGAGCTGGAGGGCGTGCAGGGCGGCGGCTCCCCAGCAGGCCGTGGCGGGGTGCGCCGCGGCGTCGTGCCGGGCTCGGGCGAGGAGGGGCAGGGCGTCGGCGACGGGCAGCAGCACGGCGGGGACGACCTGTCGGCGCGCCCCGCTGCCGTGCCGCCGCACCACCGTCAACTCGCTGTGCTCCCCCGCCGAACCGGGGGCGGGAGAAGGCAGGGCGCCGTCCGGACTCCAGAAGGCGACCCGCCCTTCGCGCGGCAGCGCGGCAGGGACGAACACCGCGGCACGGGTGTGCAGCGTGAGTCGCTCGGGCTGCGTGTGCGGCGTTTGCGGCATGCGCGGGGCACCTCCCCTCCGTGGCCGGGCTTCGAGGCCTGCTGGTCCTTCGAGTCACGACCATACGGGCGGGGTCTGACAGTGCTCCTCGAGAGCCTCTGGGCCGGACCGTGCCGCTACGAGCCACCGGCCGCGGTCACCCCGTCCGGCGGCTCTCCGGTGCGTCCTCCTCGGCCGTCGGCATCACGGCCGCGTCGGACTTCGGCGGGTCCAGGTCCAGGCCCGTCAGTCCGGCCAGCCCTTCGAGGGCCGGGGGTGCCTGTGGCGCTGCCGCGTCGGCGGGCGCCGCCGGTTCACGCTCGTTCGCGGGCTTGCTCTGTACCGGCGCCGAGACGGCGGCCTCCGGCGCAGGGCGGTGCGTGCCGTGCTCCAGGAAGCGCAGCAGCTCGACCGGGATAGGGAGCACCAGCGTGGAGTTCTTCTCGGCGGCCACGGCCATCACCGTCTGGAGCAGCCTCAGCTGGAGCGCCGACGGTGCGTCTTCCATCTGGTGCGCTGCCTCGGCCAGCTTCTTCGACGCCTGGAGCTCCGCGTCGGCGTTGATGACCCGGGCACGGCGCTCCCGGTCCGCCTCCGCCTGCCGCGCCATCGAGCGCTTCATCGTCTCCGGGAGCGACACGTCCTTGATCTCCACCCGGTCGACGCTGATGCCCCAGCCGAGCGCCGGGCTGTCGATCATGAGTTCCAGGCCCTGGTTGAGCTTCTCCCTGTTGGACAGGAGATCGTCCAGCTCGCTCTTGCCGATGATGGAGCGCAGCGAGGTCTGGGCCATCTGCGAGACGGCGAAACGGTAGTCCTCGACGCTGACGATGGCGTCGGCGGCGTCCACCACCTTGAAGTAGACGACTGCGTCCACCCGGACCGTGACGTTGTCCCTCGTGATGCCCTCCTGGGCGGGCACAGGCATGGTCACGATCTGCATGTTCACCTTGTACAGGCGGTCGACCAACGGAACGATCATCGTGAATCCGGGCTCGCGGACGCGATCGCGCAGCCGGCCGAGACGGAACACCACACCCCGCTCGTACTGCTTGATGACCCTGGCCGCGGCCAGGCCGTACACCACGAGCGCAGAACCGGCCGCCACACCGGCCACCACCAGCTCTTCGACCATCACGGCACCCCCTGCCGTCCGTCCCGTCCCGGTCCGTCCTCGCTTCCACGGTATTCCCGCGATGACCCCCGGTCGAGCGTCAGGATCCCCTGTGCGGCTGTCTCCGACGTGCCTGCCCGGCGGAAGTCCGGCAACGTGGCGACCACGAGTGATCACAAGTGGGATCCCCAGACGACAGACGAGGACCAGCCATGCCCCATCTCCGGCGTCCCGCCATCGCGGCCGGGACACTGCTTCTGACCCTCGCCGTCGCGGGCTGTTCCGGTCTCGGCCGGACCGCGGTAGGCAACGTGATCTACGAGACCGAGGACAAGCGTGTCGTCCATGTGTCCAACCCCGTGGTGACCGGCTGCTTCCCGTTCATTCCGAAGGGCGCGCACCGGGTCGAGAACGCGACGCTGATCGATATGTTCCTGTACCGGGAGCCGAACTGTAAGGGTCCCGAGTCGGGGTACATCGGGACGACGCTGTTCGACAACATCGCGCCGGGGACGACACCGTGGCTGAGCTATAGCTTCGTCCACTGAGGGTGCGGGGTCACGGGACGGACGGGCTGTCGGTGTACCCACCCCGCTGGAGTACGCCCGCCCCCGGGGGATACCGCGCGGATTCCGGGTAGACCCTGGAATGGAAGAGGCGATATGCCATGCGCACCGGGAGTGAGCCCGCGACCGCACGCAGTCCCCTGCGGTTGCGATTCTGGCTGAGTGTCTGGGGCCTGCTGTGGGCGGTCGCCGGTACCGCCCTCTTCACTCTGACCGGCCGGGCGGGCTGGGCCATAGCCTGCGCGGTGCTGGTCTTGATCATCTCGGCGGACCTGATGATGGTGGTGCACCGGCTCCATCAGGGGCCGCACTACCAGCCGGGTCCGGACATCCCACCGTACGAGCCGGACCGGGGCGACAACCGGCCCCCGCGCTGACCGTCAGTTCTCGAAACGGGCCGCCTCGAGGTACTCCGGCTTGGGGTCGAGAGCCGCGGCCAGGCGGAAGTGCTTCCGGGCCAGCTCGGGGCGGCCCGCACGCTGGTAGGTGCGGGCGAGGGCGAAGTGGGCGAACGCGTTGTCCGGTTCGCGCTCCAGGACGATCTCGAACTCGAGCTCAGCGGGCCGCAGTTGGGCGGCAGCGAAGAAGGCACGGGCGCGCAGCAGCCGCGCGGCGGTGTTCTCGGGGTGGGCCGCGATCACCGAGTCGAGCAGCTTCACCGCACCCCGCGGGTCCCGTGCCGCCAGCAGATGCTCGGCTGCACGAAAGTCGATGACGTGGGTCTCCGGGTTCGTGTCGGGCACTCTCGCATCCTTCCCCTTGCTCGGGCGATTCAACATCCCCTGCGCCGGCTAACCGGCTGCCGCGCGCTCGGTGAGCGCCTCCCACACCTCTCGTACGCGTGGCTCCAGTGACTCCAGGGGCCCGTTGTTGTCGACGATCAGATCGGCGATGGCGCGCCGCTCCTCGCCAGTGGCCTGTGCGGCCATCCGGGCCCGGGCATCGGCCTCGGTCATTCCGCGAAGCCGGACCAGCCGGTCGAGCTGGGTGGCCTCGGATGCCTCCACCACCACGACCACGTCGTACAGCGGGGCGAGGTGGTTCTCGGTGAGCAGGGGGACGTCGTGGATGACGATCGCGTCCGGCCCGGCCGTGGCCTCGAGCTCGGCGGACCGGGCCCCGACCAGGGGGTGGACGATCGCGTTCAGTCCGGCCAGACGATCCGGGTCGGCGAAGACGATCGAACCGAGCTTCGGACGGTCGAGAGTGCCGTCGGCGCTCAGGATCTCGGGACCGAAGGTCTCGACGATCGCCGCGAGTCCGGGTGTCCCGGGCTCCACCACCTCGCGCGCGATCCTGTCGGCGTCGATGAGGATCGCCCCGTACGACACGAGCAGTCGCGACACTTCGCTCTTGCCGGCGCCGATTCCGCCGGTCAGGCCCACCTTCAGCATGAGCGGAAGCTTAGGGGTGCGTTCCACGCGTCTATGCCTCGCCCTCCCGCTCGGCCAGGAACCGCTCGAACTCGCGGCCGATCTCGTCAGCGGACGGCAGATCCACGGGTTCGGCGACCAGACTGCCGCGCGTATCGGCTCCGGCGACCGCGTCGTACTGATGCTCGAGTCCGCGGACCAGCGTCACCAGCTCCTCGTCACCTTCGCCGATCTGCCGTTCGATCTCGGTCTGGGTGAGCTGAGCCTGGGCGCGGAGCGCGTGCGCCACGCCCGGCAGCACCAGGCCCGTGGCAGCGGTGATCGCCTCGACGGCGGTGAGCGCGGCGTCGGGGTAGGCGGAGCGGGCGACGTAGTGCGGTACGTGCGCGGCGATACCGAGGACGTCCTGGCCCCACTCCATCAGCCGGTACTCCACGAGCGCTTCCGCACTGCCCGGCACCTGCGCCTCGTCGAAGGGGCTCCGATGCCCCGGAGTGAGGTCGGTGCGGTTGCCGTGCGGGGTGATCCCGACCGGCCGGGTGTGCGGGACGCCCATCGGGATGCCGTGGAAGTTCACGGAGAGGCGCACTCCGAGGCGCTCGACGATCTGCCGGACGGCGGCGGCGAAGCGCTCCCACTCGACGTCCGGCTCGGGTCCGGAGAGCAGCAGGAAGGGCGCCCCGGTGGCGTCCTGGACCAGCCGGACCTCCAAAGCGGGCGTTTCATAGCCCGCCCAGCGGTCGCGCCGGAAGGTCAGCAGCGGCCGGCGGGCACGGTAGTCCACGAGCCTGTCGTGGTCGAAGCGGGCCACCACCTGGTGCGGAAGCGAATCCAGCAGCGAGCCCACGATCTGCTCGCCGGCCTCCCCCGCGTCGATATAGCCCTCGAAGTGGTAAAGCATCACGAGCCCTGACGACTCCTGCGCCAGCGCCATGTCGACAACCGCGAGCCCCTTGGGGTCCCACTCGTACAAACTCTGCGGATCAAGCACCTTAACGCCCCTCTTCCGGTTGCCCGTTACAACATCACGGAGGGGGTGGTCATTCCCGGGGCAAACGCCAAGGCCCGCCCCCCGAAAAGGGGGCGGGCCTCGGTGGTGCTATCGCCTAGCGGCTAGCGTCCGGCCGTGAGCCTTGTCAGCTCTGGCCGCCGGCCAGCTTCTCGCGGAGGGCGGCGAGGGCCTCGTCCGACGCCAGGGCGCCGGAGTTGTCGTCCGACTCCGAGGAGTACGAACCACCCTGCGGCGCGTCGGCCGGAGCGGCGGCGCCACCCTCGGCGGCAGCGGCCTCGTCGGCCTCGCGGGACTTGATGACCTGCGCCTGGTGCTGCTCGAAGCGCTGCTGCGCCTCGGCGTACTGGCGCTCCCACTCCTCGCGCTGCTTCTCGAAACCGTCGAGCCAGTCGTTGGTCTCGGGGTCGAAGCCCTCGGGGTAGATGTAGTTGCCCTGGTCGTCGTAGGACGCGGCCATGCCGTACAGGGTCGGGTCGAACTCGACCGACGCCGGGTCGGCACCGAAGGACTCGTTGGCCTGCTTCAGGGACAGCGAGATCCGGCGACGCTCGAGGTCGATGTCGATGACCTTGACGAAGATCTCGTCGTTGACCTGGACGACCTGCTCCGGGATCTCCACGTGGCGCTCGGCCAGCTCGGAGATGTGGACCAGACCCTCGATGCCCTCGTCCACACGGACGAACGCGCCGAACGGAACCAGCTTGGTGACCTTGCCCGGGACGACCTGGCCGATCTGGTGCGTACGGGCGAACTGCTGCCACGGGTCTTCCTGCGTCGCCTTCAGCGACAGGGAGACACGCTCGCGGTCCATGTCGACGTCGAGAACCTCGACGGTGACTTCCTGGCCGACCTCGACAACCTCGGACGGGTGGTCGATGTGCTTCCAGGACAGCTCGGAGACGTGAACCAGACCGTCGACGCCACCCAGGTCCACGAAGGCACCGAAGTTGACGATCGAGGAGACGACGCCGGAACGCACCTGACCCTTCTGGAGGGTGGTGAGGAACGTCTGGCGGACCTCGGACTGGGTCTGCTCCAGCCAGGCACGGCGGGACAGGACCACGTTGTTGCGGTTCTTGTCCAGCTCGATGATCTTGGCCTCGAGCTCCTTGCCGACGTACGGCTGGAGGTCGCGGACACGGCGCATCTCGACCAGGGAGGCCGGGAGGAAGCCGCGGAGGCCGATGTCGAGGATGAGACCACCCTTGACGACCTCGATGACGGTACCGGTGACGATGCCGTCCTCTTCCTTGATCTTCTCGATGGTGCCCCAGGCGCGCTCGTACTGGGCGCGCTTCTTCGAGAGGATCAGGCGGCCTTCCTTGTCCTCCTTCTGGAGAACCAGGGCCTCGATCTCGTCGCCGACCTTGACGACCTCGTTCGGGTCGACGTCGTGCTTGATCGAGAGCTCGCGGCTCGGGATGACACCTTCGGTCTTGTAACCGATGTCGAGCAGGACCTCGTCCCGGTCGACCTTCACGATGACGCCGTCGACGATGTCGCCGTCGTTGAAGTACTTGATCGTCTCGTCGATCGCGGCGAGGAAGGCTTCCTCGTTACCGATGTCGTTGACCGCAACCTGCGGGGTGGTGGCGGTGGTCTCGGTGCTGCTCGTCATGTGGGAAAGGGCTCCGGTACGGACATTGAAGTCGTAGGTACTGCTACGCCGTGAGCCCGTATCGCAGCTGAAGAAGCCGGACAGCCAAGGAAGCGCCAACCCGAGGGGAATGGCGCCTCGACAACCGAGGGGACATACAACAGATGCGAGCGCGGCCTGCTCGGTCTGAGGCGCGCAAGCCCGCAGCGCAACCTTTAGCATAAGGGCGCAGCAGGGCATGGTCAATGCGCGAAGGCCACCACCGTGGGCGGAAAAGCGCATACCCGGCACAACTAAGGTTTGCCGAGGCCACGATGAGCCGCAGCGCACGCGCCGCGCGACACGACGGCGCCCGCAGCACGTCCCCAGCGGCACCTCCGGCAGAGACCTTCAGCAACGTACAACGACGGGCGAAATGATCCAAGAGGACGAACAAGAGTACGAACCGCAAGCCGTACGGCGCACCGCGGAGTACGCGGAGAGCAGCCGGGCCAGCCGCGGCTGGTGGGACCGGAACGCGGACGAGTACCAGATGGAGCACGGGACGTTCCTGGGCGACGACCGCTTCGTCTGGGGCCCCGAGGGGCTCGACGAGGCCGAAGCCCGGCTGCTCGGACCCGCGGAGACGCTGAAGGACCTGCGCGTGCTGGAGATCGGGGCGGGCGCGGCGCAGTGCTCGCGCTGGCTGGCGGCGCAGGGGGCGCGACCGGTGGCCCTGGACCTGTCGCACCGGCAGCTCCAGCACGCGCTGCGGATCGGCACCGGCTTTCCGCTCGTGGAGGCCGACGCGGGGGCGCTGCCCTTCGCCGACGGTTCCTTCGGCCTGGTGTGCTCGGCATACGGGGCGGTGCCCTTCGTCCCCGACGCGGTGAAGGTGTTCCGCGAGGTGCGGCGCGTGCTGCGGCCCGGTGGCCGCTGGGTGTTCTCGGTGACCCATCCGGTCCGCTGGGCCTTCCCGGACGAGCCGGGCCCGGAGGGGCTGAGCGTGGCCGCCTCGTACTTCGACCGGACCCCCTACGTCGAGCAGGACGAGCAGGGTCGCGCCATCTATGTGGAGCACCACCGCACGGTCGGCGACTGGGTGCGCGCGCTGGTCACCGGGGGCTTCCGGCTGCTGGATCTGGTCGAGCCCGAGTGGCCCGAGTGGAACGACCAGGAGTGGGGCGGCTGGTCTCCGCTGCGGGGGCATCTGATCCCCGGCACGGCGATCTTCGTCTGCGAGCGTGAAGAGCCGGGGGCGTGATCGGCGCGGACACACTGGCGGGGCTGCCCGTACGGACCGCCCTGCCCGCGCTCGAGCGTGCGCTGGACGCGCACGGCGCGGCAGTGCTCTGCGCACCGCCCGGGACCGGCAAGACGACCCTCGTGCCGCTGGCCCTGGCAGGGCTGGTCGAGGACGGCGCACGCGGCGGCGGCAAGGTCCTCGTCGCAGAACCGCGCCGGATCGCGGCACGGGCCGCGGCGCGCCGGATGGCCTGGCTGCTCGGGGAGCGGGTCGGTGGGCGGGTCGGCTTCACGGTGCGCGGCGAACGGGTCGTCGGGCCCGGGACCGTCGTCGAGGTGGTCACCACGGGTGTGCTGCTCCAGCGGCTCCAGCGGGACCAGGAGCTGTCCGGGGTCGGCACGGTGATCCTCGACGAATGCCATGAGCGGCATCTGGACGCGGACACCGTGGCGGCCTTCCTTCTCGATGTGCGTGCGGCTCTGCGGCCCGAGCTGAGGCTGGTGGCCGCATCCGCGACCACGGATGCCGCCGGGTGGGCACGACTGCTCGGCGACGCGCCGGTGGTCGAGGCGGAGGGTGTCGCACATCCGGTGGAGGTGGTCTGGGCTCCCCCGGCCGGTCCGGTGCGCCCGCCGCACGGGATGCGGGTGGACCCGGCCCTGCTGGCGCATGTGGCATCGGTGGTGCGCCGGGCGCTGTCCGCCCACACCGGTGACGTGCTCTGCTTCCTCCCCGGCGCCGGGGAGCTCGCACGGGTCGCAGGGCTGCTGTCGGACGTGGACGCCGAAGTGCTCCAGGTGCACGGTCGGGCACCGGCCGCGACGCAGGACGCCGTGCTGTCACCGGGGCGGCGGCGCCGGGTGGTGCTGGCGACGGCGGTGGCTGAGTCCTCGCTGACCGTGCCGGGGGTGCGGGTGGTGGTGGACTCGGGTCTCGCACGCGAGCCGCGTATGGACCACGCACGGGGTATCGGCTCCCTGACGACCGTGCGGGCCTCGCAGGCGGCGGCCCGACAGCGTGCGGGCCGGGCGGGGCGTGAGGCGCCGGGCACCGTGTACCGCTGCTGGTCCGAGGCGGAGGACGTACGGCTGCCCCGGTTCCCCGCTCCCGAGATCCAGGTCGCGGACCTGACCGCGTTCGCCCTCCAGGCGGCGTGCTGGGGCGACCCCTCGGCCTCCGGGCTCGCCCTGCTGGATCCACCGCCTGGCGGCGCGATGGCCGCCGCCCGCGCGGTGCTCGGCGCGATCGGCGCGGTGGACGGGTCGGGGCGCGCCACGGACCGGGGTGTCAGGCTGGCGCGCGTCGGTGTTCATCCCCGGCTCGCCCGCGCGCTGGTGGACGGGGCCTCGGAGGTGGGTACGCGGCGCGCCTCCGAGGTGGTGGCACTGCTGAGCGAGGAGCCGCCCCGGGCGTACGGGGACGATCTGGCAGCGGTGTGGCGCACGGCGCGGCGGAGCGGTGACGCCTACGGGGCGCGCTGGCGGGCGGAGGCGGGGCGACTGGCACGCTCGCTCGGCGAGCGGGTGCCGGAGGCGGCGGCCGGTGGCCGGGGCGGCGAAGCCCCGGCCGGCACGGCCCATGCCGCGGATGACACGGTCGCCGGTCTCGTCACGGCGCTCGCTTTTCCCGAACGGGTCGCCCGGGCGCGCGGGGAGCGGGCGTTTCTCATGGCTTCCGGGACGGGAGCGGAGCTGGGTGAGGGGTCAGGGCTGCGCAATGCGTCCTGGCTGGCGGTGGCCGTCGCGGACCGGCCGGTGCACGCCGCGTCGGCACGGGTACGGCTCGCCGCCGTCATCGACGAGGACACGGCGCGCACCGCCGCCTCGCATCTGCTCTCCGGCGGCGAGGAGGTGCACTGGGAGGACGGCGACCTCGTGGCCCGCCAGGTGCTGCGGCTGGGTGCGGTCGAGCTGCTCGTACGGCCGCTGAAGAAGCCGGGTGCGGGGCTTGTCCGGGATGCGCTGATGGAGGGACTGCGGCGGGAGGGGCTCGGACTGCTGGCCTGGTCGCGGGAGGCGGCGGCCTTCCGGCAGCGGCTCGCCTTTCTGCACCGGGTCCTGGGGACCCCGTGGCCGGCGGTGGCCGATGACGGGGCCCTGCTGGACCGGGCCGATGAGTGGCTGGAGCCGGAGCTGTCCCGGGCCCGCCGCCGCGCCGATCTGGGCCGTATCGATGCCGGAGAGGCGCTCCGCCGGCTGCTGCCCTGGGCGAGTGGTGATGCCGCGCGTCTGGACGAGCTCGCGCCCGAGCGGATCGAGGTACCGAGCGGATCGCGGATCCGGGTCGACTACTCGGCTGAGCAGCCGGTGCTCGCCGTGAAGCTCCAGGAGTTGTTCGGGCTGTCGGCGACGCCGACCGTCGCGGGGGTGCCGGTGCTGGTGCACCTGCTGTCACCCGCCGGGCGGCCGGCCGCGGTCACCGCCGATCTCGCGTCCTTCTGGCGCGATGGCTACCGGGCCGTCCGAGCGGAACTGCGCGGCCGCTATCCGAAGCATCCATGGCCCGAGGACCCGTCCACCGCCCAACCGACCCGTGGGGTCAAGCGCTGACCGGCGCGGGCTCAGGCCGCAGTGGGGGCCGGCCTTCCGGTCGGCGTGAGCGCGCCTCCAGACAGAGGGAGAGCGCCAGCAGCAGGAGCCCGAGCGCCGTGAAACCCCAGGGCAGGTAGGAGACCAGCAGCAGCACGGTCGTCCGGTTGGCCGAGACCAGGGCCACGGTGTGGTCGACGTAGTCCTCGCGCATCTTCACATGGCCCGAGAAGGCCGTGACCTTGTCCCTGCCTCCCAGCAGCGAGCCGCCGCGCAGCTCCTCGGTGTGGATCTCCTCGCCGTTGACGGGTGCGCCGGTGACCGGCTCGACCCAGAACATCCGCTTGGTGGTGTACCAGCGGCTGGTGCCGGTCTGCTTCTCCAGCGTGGTGGCGTCGATGCCGGGGAGCGGCATCTTCTTCGGGTACGCGACCTTGGTCCAGGGGATGGTCTGCTCGAAGTAGTAGACCTCGAGGCCGCGGAAGGTCCGGGTCCCCTTGTAGTGGATGGGCGCCGATGTACGGGTCTGGGCGTCGAAGTACTCGTAGTCCCGCTGCTCGGTGAGGAAGGGGAACTTGAACTCGATGCCCTCGCGGCGCACCGCGTCGCCGTCGACCGACTCACCGGTGGCGTGCACGGGGGCCTGGGTGTGGGCGTCGAAGACATAGCGCTCGGGGATCTGGGAGACCATCGCGCCGTCGGGGCCCTGGACGTACGACAGGGAGTCCCAGACCACGACATCGCGCCCCGCGTCCCGTTCGATCCTCTGGGACTCCTCGACGTTGCCCTTGAGGGTCTGCACGATGGTGACCTTGTCGACCTGCTCGGCCTGCATCGTGTCGTAGCGAAGCAGCGTCGCGGGCTTCGCCTCCAGCACCATCTCCTGGTACTGCGAGGGCGGGATCTTCGCCAGCCTCGGGAAGGCGTACCAGCGCAGCACAGGCGCCAGCGCGCCGAAGAAGACGGCGAGGGCGAGCAGGACCAGGCTGACGCGGCGGCGCATGGCGGCGGCTCCTTCCGGCTACTGCTTGGGGCCGGGGACGGTGGTCAGGAGCGGCTTGGGGGATGTCTCCCCCGGCGGTACGTCGCGGACCGCGATGAGCAGCACGACGAGCAGCACCGCGGCCAGCCCGATGGCGGCGGCGACGAGGGCGCGCATGGGCCCCCCTCCCCGATCTGATGTGGCGTCAGAAACGCCGGAGTCCGGGCACCGTAGCAACGCGGCCGCGAGATGAGAACACGTCGCACCGCACGACGACACCGCCCCTTCGCCACGACGGGCGGAAGGGGCGGTGGGCGGAAGGGACGGTGGGTACGAACCCCGGTCTCAGCCCTGCGGCTCCGGGTCGACGGCCGGTTCGGTGCCGATGACAGGTTCGGTGCCGATGACCGGGGCGGCGGTGACCTTCAGCTCAAGGGTGAGCGTGCCGCCACCCTCGGCGGTGAGGCGCAGCTTGAAGGTGCCCACCTCGTCGTCCGCGTAGATCTTCGGGAGGACGAGCATGCCGTTCTCGTCGGTCTTCAGCCCGGTGAGGCTCCGGACGGACTTGCCGTCCTCGTCCTTGAAGCAGGGGCCCTCGGTGTTCTCGGCCGGGCCCTCGGCATCGGTGATCATGGTGGCGGTCACGGCCACACCGGCGGCGGTGGCCCCCTTGAGGGTGGCCTTGAGCTCGATCGCCTCGGCGAACTCGGCGCCGGCCACGGCCGTCAGCTCCTTGTCGCCGGTGCGCTCCAGCGCGTCGGCCTGACGGGCCACGACGGACGCGAGGTAGTCCACGCCGGGCAGGTTGCGGCCGTTGACCGTGACCCGGATGGTGAAGTCCCCGGTCTTCTCACCGGCGCGCAGCACAGGTGCGACGGCGATGCCGTCGGCCCCGGTGGCGACGAGGACCTTCTTACGTCCCTGGGTGAAGCGGGCGTCGGTGTCACCGACGATCTCGAAGGCGATCACGGCCTTGCCGACGGCGGTCCCGCCGCGGTTCTCGGCGCGGACCTTGACCCGCTCGCCGAACTCCTCACCCGCAGGGGCCGCGAGCGTGCCGCTGGCCGCGTCCTCGATCCGGGCGACGCCCTCGGTGGGCGTCGGCGTGCTCGTACCGTCGCCGGGCTCGGGCTTCGACGGCGTGGGCGGTTTGGGCGGCGCGGAGGGCTTGACCGGCGGCTTGGCCGGGGCGGGCTTGGCGGGGGCGGGCTTGGCGGGCGCGGGTCCCGGGGCGACGGGGGCGGTCGGCGTGGTGACCGGTGTGACGTCGTCGTCGCTGCGGTCGACGGGCAGCACACCCGTGCCGTCCGGGACCTCATGGGTGCCGCGGTTGTAGAAGTCGAACCACGAGAGCACCGTGCGCAGATACTCCTGCGAGTGGTTGTAGCTGAGGATCGCCCGCTCCATGCCCGCCGACTGCGACAGGTCACGGCCGTCGGCGCACAGGTACTTCCCGGCCGCGAGTGCGGCGTCGTAGATGTTGTTCGGATCCTTGGTGCCGTCGCCGTTGCCGTCCTGGCCCCAGCCGTCCCAGGTGGAGGGGATGAACTGCATCGGGCCGACCGCCCGGTCATGGGTCCGGTCGCCGTCGTACGCACCGTCGTCGGTGTCGGAGATGTTGGCGAACCCCACGCCGTTGAGGACCGGGCCCAGGATCGGGGAGGTCGTGGTGCCGTCGGCGCTCACCCGACCGCCGCTCGCGTGCCCGGACTCGACCTTGCCGATCGCGGCGAGCAACTGCCAGGGGAGGCGGCAGGCGGGGTCGGAGGTCGTCAGGGAAGCCTCGGCCCGCTTGTAGGCGTCGAGCACCGTGGCCGGGATTCCGGCTTCCGAGGGGCCGGTGACCACCGGGGTCTGCGGAGCCACACCTGGCTTGTTCGGGGTGTTGAGCGGCGGGAGGTCCGTGTAGTAGGGGGAGTCACCCGTGGCCGTGCTCGCGGGCGGGGTGGTCGAGCCCGCCGCGTTGCCGTCACTTCCCGCTGCGGCGGGCGTGACACCCGGCGCCTGCGACGCGGAGAGCGCGGCCACCGCAGCCGCGGCCACCGCTGTGGTGGTCGCTCCCTTGCGCAGTCGGCGGCTGAAATGCGCTGCCATACGTCTGTTTCCTCCCCGTTGGCGAACCTCGCGCTCCCCGCGCGACACCCCCAAGACCCTACGGCAAGGCGGAAGACCGAAACACCGGATACCCGGCCGCTCTTGCCGGTTGTTCACCCATCGGTCATCCGGCCCGAAGGAAGCGGTACGAGGCGCTCCCGTTCACAGGGCGGACGATCAGCATCGCGCATACTAGGTGACATTTACCGGGTGACACTTTCCGGGTCACATGGTCCGCAACCGGCCTGACTGGGGTTCTTCATGCCGTTCACACTCAGCCACGCGGCGGCGGTGCTGCCGGGGATCAGGAGGGACGGCTCGGCACGTGGCCCGCTGGTCGCGTCGGCACTGGTCGCGGGGTCCTTCGCACCCGATATGACATATTTCGCGGCAAGCGTGCACCCCGAAGCGATGTTCTTCGGGGACGTCACCCACAGCCTCAAAGGCATGCTGACGGTTGATGTGGCCATCACGGCGGCGCTGGTGGGGCTGTGGGTGCTGGTCCGCGACCCCCTGGTGGCACTGCTGCCGCACAGTCGGCAGGGACGGATCCATACGCTGCTGCGGGGGCCGGCCCGGGCTCAGCGATCCCCCGCGGCCTGGATGTTCCTCTTCTATGTGTCTGCCGCGCTCGGCGCGGCCACACATGTGGTGTGGGACTCCTTCACGCACTTCGACCGCTGGGGCGTGCGGGCTCTGCCGGTGCTGAGCGAGCTGGTCGCCGGCTTCCCGCTCTATCTGTACACGCAGTACGGCAGTTCGGCGGTGGCGCTCATCGCCGTCGTCTGGTTCGTCACCTCGGCACTGCGCCGGGTACCGGGACCGGTCCCGGTGCCGCCCGGGGTGCCGCTGCTCGGCCGCGGGGACCGGCTGGCCGCCGGGGCGCTGATCGCGGTGTGCGTGCTGGCCGGGATGACACATCGCTGTGTGCGGTTCTATCAGTACTGGGGCCGGATCGACACGCCTCTCGACATCATCCCGACGGCCTGCTTCGGGGCGGGCGCGGGGCTGGCGGCGGGGATCGTGCTCTACGCGCTGGCGGTCCGGCTCCGCCCCGACCGCACGGCCGCGGACGGTGCCCGCGAGAAGACCGCCGCGGACGGCGCGGGCGTGAGCTGAGCGGTCAGGCCGTCCAAGGAGCCCCCAGCCGGCACGCGACGCCGGAGGGGTGTCCCCCTCTATATACCCGCCAGGCAGACCCCAGGCGCGCCGGGCGGACCGCTGGCCCGCCCGGCACCTTCAGGCCTTGCCCGGGCTCAGTGCGCTGCCGACTCCCAGTCCGGTCCGACGCCCACCGAGACATCCAGCGGTGCCAGCAGTTCCACCGCTGTCGACATCTCCTGGCGCACGATCTCCTCGACCTGCTCCCGCTCGCCGGGGGCGAGTTCCAGGACGATTTCGTCGTGGACCTGGAGCAGCATGCGGGAGGTGAGGCCCGCTGCGCGCAGGGCTGTGCCGACACGCACCATGGCCAGCTTGACGATGTCCGCGGCCGTGCCCTGGATCGGTGCGTTCAGCGCCATGCGCTCGGCGGCCTCGCGACGCTGGCGGTTGTCGCTGTTGAGGTCGGGCAGATAGCGGCGACGGCCCAGCATCGTGGCCGTGTAGCCGGTGGCCCGTGCCTCGTCCACCACCCGGCGCAGATAGTCGCGGACCCCGCCGAAGCGCTCGAAGTAGGTGTCCATCAGGGCCCGGGCCTCAGCCGCCTCGATGTTGAGCTGCTGTGACAGCCCGAACGCCGAGAGGCCGTACGCCAGTCCGTAGGACATCGCCTTGATCTTACGGCGCATCTCCGCGTCGACCGCCGACCGCTCGACGCCGAACACCTGGGAGGCGACCGTCGTGTGCAGGTCCTCGCCCGAGGTGAAGGCCTCGATCAGGCCCTCGTCCTCCGAGAGGTGGGCCATCACCCGCAGCTCGATCTGGCTGTAGTCGGCGGTCATCAGGGCCTCGAAGCCCTCACCGACCACGAACCCGCGCCGGATCGCCCGGCCCTCGTCGGTGCGCACCGGCACGTTCTGGAGGTTGGGGTCGATGGAGGAGAGCCGGCCGGTGGCCGCGACGGTCTGGCTGAAGGTGGTGTGGATCCGGCCGTCGGCGGCGATCGTCTTGATCAGGCCCTCGACGGTGGAGCGCAGCCGCGCCTGCTCGCGGTGACGCAGCATGATGACCGGCAGATCGTGCTCGGTCTGGGACGCCAGCCAGGCCAGCGCGTCCGCGTCCGTGGTGTAGCCGGTCTTGGTCTTCTTCGTCTTGGGGAGGTTCAGCTCGCCGAACAGGACCTCTTGGAGCTGCTTGGGCGATCCGAGGTTGAACTCATGGCCGACCGCGGCGTGCGCCTCCTTGACGGCCTGCTGCACGGCCCCGGCGAACTGCTGCTCCATCGCTTCCAGATGGGCGCGGTCGGCGGCGATGCCGTGCCGCTCCATCCGGGCGAGCAGCAGCGACGTGGGCAGTTCCACGTCGTGGAGCAGCCCTGCCGCGCCCACGTCCACCAGCTTTTCGCCGAAGGCCTCGCCGAGGTCGAGTACGGCCCGGGCCTGTGCCATCAGGGCGTCCGCCTCGGCCTGCTCGTCCGTGCCGAAGGCGAGCTGACCGTCGGCGGCCGCCGGGGCCAGCTCGCGGTGCAGATACTCGACGGACAGGGTGTCCAGCGCGAAGGAGCGGCGACCCGGCTTGACCAGGTAGGCGGCGAGCGCGGTGTCCATCGTCACGCCCTGGATGTCCCAGCCGTGCTCGGGGAAGACCCGCAGCGCCTCCTTGGCGCTGTGGATCACCTTCGGGCGGGCCGGGTCCGCGATCCAGGCGGCGAAGGCCCGCTCGTCGGTCTCGTCCAGCTTGGTGGTGTCGAACCAGGCCGCGCTGCCGGTGGCCGCGGCCAGGGCGATCTCGCTGACGCTGCCCACACCCAGGGCCCAGCTCGCGACCGTGGCCACGCCCAGCGGCTGCCCCGCGTGCTGCTCCAGCCAGGCGGCCAGCTCACCGGTGCCCAGCACGCTGCCGTCGAGCTCCACTCCGGCGGCGGGGGCGGGTGCCGCTTCCTCCTCGGCACCCGGGTCGACCGCGAGCAGCCGCTCCCTCAGGCTCGGGTTGCGGATCTCCAGGACCTCCAGGAAGCCCTGGAGCGCTGTTCTGTCGTAGGCGGCGCGCTCCAGGTCGGCGACGGATCCGGGCAGCTCCACGTCGCGAACCATCTCGGTCAGTCGGCGGTTGAGCTTGACGGCCTCCAGATGGTCGCGGAACGCCTGGCCCACCTTGCCCTTGACCTCGTCGGCGCGCTCGACCAACTCCGCGAACGAACCGAACTGGTTGATCCACTTCGCGGCGGTCTTCTCGCCGACGCCGGGAATCCCCGGCAGGTTGTCCGACGGGTCACCGCGCAGGGCGGCGAAGTCCGGGTACTGCCGCGGGGAGAGTCCGTACTTCTCCTCGACCTTCTCCGGGGTGAAGCGGGTGAGCTCGGAGACGCCCTTGGTCGGGTAGAGCACGGTGACATGATCGGTGACGAGCTGGAAGGAGTCCCGGTCACCGGTGACGATCAGCACCTCGAACCCGGCGGCCTCCGCCTGGGTGGCCAGGGTGGCGATGATGTCGTCGGCCTCGAAGCCGTCCACCGCGAAGCGCACCGCGTTCATGGTGTCGAGCAGCTCGCCGATCAGCTCGACCTGCCCCTTGAACTCGTCCGGGGTCTTGGAGCGGTTCGCCTTGTACTCGGGGAAGTCCTCGGAGCGCCAGGTCTTGCGGGACACGTCGAAGGCCACGGCGAAGTGCGTAGGCGCCTCGTCGCGCAGGGTGTTCGCCAGCATCGACGCGAAGCCGTAGATGGCGTTGGTCGTCTGGCCGCTCGCCGTTGTGAAGTTCTCCGCGGGCAGCGCGAAGAACGCCCGGTACGCCAGGGAGTGCCCGTCCATGAGGAGCAGGCGCGGGCGGGTTTCTTCTGGGGTCTTCTTCGATGCTGTCTCTGCCACGGACACGATCCTCCCACGGAGCACTGACAACGCTTCCCGCGACGGCGGACACGGCCGGACGGGCCCGTGTCCGCCGTCGCGTGACAGGATCTGTACCGGAGACGACTCATTCCGCGCTCGAGAAGGAGCACGATGGCCAGCAAGCCGCCCTCCGGTGACCCCGTCCAGGACGCGCCCCAGGTGGGTGCGCCCCAGCACGCCGCGGCCGGGCTGCCCGCGATCGGGCACACGCTGAGGGTCGCGCAGCAGCAGATGGGAGTGGCGCGCACCGCCAGGACCCTGCTCAAGGTGAACCAGAAGGACGGCTTCGACTGCCCCGGCTGCGCCTGGCCGGAGGGGGACAAGCGACACCTGGCCGAGTTCTGCGAGAACGGCGCGAAGGCGGTCGCCGAGGAGGCGACGCTGCGCCGGGTGTCGCCCGCGTTCTTCGCCGCGCATCCGCTGTCCGAGCTCGAACGGCGCAGCGGCTACTGGCTGGGGCAGCAGGGGCGTATCACCGAGCCCGTGTATCTGCCCGAGGGTGCCGAGCACTACGAGGCGGTGAGCTGGGAGCGGGCGTTCGCGATCATCGCGGAGGAGCTGACGGGCCTGTCGTCGCCGGACGAGGCACTGTTCTACACCTCGGGCCGCACCAGCAACGAGGCCGCTTTCCTGCTCCAGTTGTTCGCCCGCGAATTCGGCACCAACAACCTGCCGGACTGCTCCAACATGTGCCATGAGTCATCGGGCTCGGCGCTGACCGAGACGCTGGGCGTCGGCAAGGGAAGCGTCTCCCTGGAGGATCTGCACCAGGCGGATCTGATCATCGTCGCGGGCCAGAACCCGGGCACGAACCACCCGCGGATGCTGTCCGCGCTGGAGCTGGCCAAGAAGTCCGGCGCGCGGATCATCTCGGTGAACCCGCTGCCGGAGGCCGGTCTGGGGCGGTTCAAGAACCCGCAGACCCCGAAGGGCATGCTCAAGGGCGCCGCGCTGAACGACCTGTTCCTCCAGATCCGCATAGGTGGCGACCAGGCGCTGTTCCGCCTCCTCAACAGGCTGGTCCTGGAGACCGAGGGCGCGGTCGACGAAGCGTTCGTACGCGAGCACACGCACGGTTTCGAGGAGTTCGCCGCCGCGGCCCGGGCCGCGGACTGGGACGAAACGCTCGCCGCGACCGGCCTGGAGCGCTCCGAGATCGAGCGTGCGCTGCGCATGGTCCTGGAGTCCGAGCGCACGATCGTCTGCTGGGCGATGGGGCTGACGCAGCACAAGCACTCCGTGGCCACCATCCGCGAGGTGGTCAACTTCCTGCTGCTGCGCGGGAACGTCGGCCGGCCGGGGGCGGGGGTCTGCCCGGTGCGCGGGCACTCCAATGTGCAGGGCGACCGCACGATGGGCATCTTCGAGCGGCCTTCGCCCGCTTTTCTCGACGCCTTGGAGAAGGAGTTCGGCTTCGCACCGCCGCGCCACCACGGCATGGACGTGGTGCGCTCCATCCGGGCGCTGCGCGACGGCGAGGCCAAGGTGTTCTTCGCTATGGGCGGCAACTTCGTGGGCGCCACTCCGGACACGGAGGTCACGGAGGCGGCGATGCGGCGGGCCCGGCTCACGGTGCATGTGTCCACGAAGCTCAACCGCTCGCACGTGGTGACGGGGCGGCGGGCGCTGATCCTTCCCACGCTCGGCCGTACCGACAAGGACGTGCAGCGCGGCGGTAAGCAGTTCGTGACCGTCGAGGACTCGATGGGCCTGGTGCACGCCTCGCGGGGCAATCTCCCCCCGGCGAGCGGGCGGCTGCTGTCGGAGCCGGCGATCGTGGCACGGCTGGCGCGGGCCGTGCTGGGCCCGGGGTCGCGAACCCCGTGGGAGGACTTCGAGCACGACTACGCGACGATCCGCGACCGGATCGCGCGGGTGGTCCCGGGCTTCGAGGACTTCAACCGGAGGATCACCCGTCCGGGCGGCTTCACCCTGCCGCACGCACCAAGGGATGAGCGCCGCTTCCCCACCGCCACGGGCAAGGCCAACTTCACGGCGGCCCCCGTGGAGTATCCCGAGCTCCCCGAGGGCCGGCTGCTGCTCCAGACCCTGCGGTCGCACGATCAGTACAACACCACGATCTACGGCCTCGACGACCGCTACCGGGGGATCAGGGGCGGCCGCCGGGTCGTGCTCGTGCACGCGGACGACGCCCGTGCGCTGGGCTTCGCGGACGGCACGTACGTCGATCTGGTGAGCGAGTGGAAGGACGGTGTGGAGCGCAGGGCTCCCGGGTTCCGGGTGGTGCACTACCCCACCGCGCGGGGCTGCGCCGCCGCGTACTACCCGGAGACCAACGTCCTGGTGCCGCTGGACGCCACCGCCGACACCAGCAACACCCCCGCGAGCAAGTCCGTGGTGGTCCGTCTGGAACAATCACCGTCCGCCTAAGCGTTTGCTCAGGCAGCTGACGACAGAGGGACGAGTGACGGACGTCGGACGACGCCGTACACAGACGAACGGAGCCGGGCCCATGGGCGAGCAGACCAGCGTGAAGTTCCCGCAGGAAGTCATCGACGAGTACGCGGCGCTGGGCATCGATCTGCCCGGCCTCTTCTCCGCCGGGCACCTCGGCGAACGTATGGGCGTCCGGATCGTCGAGGCCTCCGCGGACCGCGTGGTGGGCACCATGCCGGTAGAGGGCAACACCCAGCCGTACGGGCTGCTGCACGGCGGCGCGTCCGCCGTGCTGGCCGAGACCCTCGGTTCGGTGGGCACGATGCTGCACGGCGGCATCTCCAAGATCGCCGTCGGCGTGGACCTGAACTGCACCCACCACCGGGGCGTCCGCTCCGGCCTGGTCACCGGAGTGGCCACTCCGGTGCACCGGGGCCGCTCCACCGCCACGTACGAGATCGTGATCACCGACGAGCAGGAGAAGCGGGTCTGCACGGCCCGGCTGACCTGCCTGCTGCGTGATGTCCGCCCCCAGGACGCGGAGAACCTCCCGGGAGCGGGGACCACGGCCTGACCCGTGCCGTGGCCGAAAGTACTGCCGTGTTCTCGCGGCGTCCGGTGCACCGTGCTTCCCCCGGCCCTGGGCCGGGGGAAGCACCGCAAGGCGGAGCGTCACCCTCGTACGGGACGCACCCGGGTGCCACGACACGAAGCAAGGGGGAGCACGGCGGTGGCGCCACGAGCCGGTGAAGCCTCCGGCCACGGCACCAGCGACCCGCGCTACCCGCTGACCGGCAGGGTGACGCTGCTGAACCCCGCTCGGACCGACAGCCGTGTCCCGGCCGGGTAGCGCAGGGTGTAGTCGTAGTCGGTCGAGATCAGCACCACTCCCAGCCGGTGGCCCTTCTTGAAGACGTAGTCCTGCGGTTGCATGGCCCACTTCAGCCGGTACTCGCGGCCCTCGACCACCTTGCTCTCGTGGGCGAGGGAGGACCGGTTGCGGATGTCGAGCCAGCCGCGCGAGACGATCTTGAAGTCGGCGGTCTCGGTACGGTGGACGGTCCGGTAGGTGCACCCGGTGTCACCGGGGATGCCCTCGCCGTAGCAGATCTGCTGCGAGGTGTCGGGGGTCGTGGCCGCGACGGCGCGGGTGTCGGCGCCGTAGTCGACCAGCAGCGCCGTGACATACGGGGACGAGCCGGCGAGCGAGGCGCGTACCGACAACTCCGGGGTGCCGTTGACCCGCAGATCGGCCGGGAGCGGGCCGGTCGTGTACCCGAGCCGGTCCGGGCGTGCCGTGTCGGGGCCGGCGACCAGCTGCTCGGCGGGGACGGTGCGGCCGGCGTCGGTCATCGTCTGCCGCACGGGCGCTCCCGGGTGCGGCGACAGGCCATCGGCGTTCAGCCGCAGGGTGAGGTCGCGGGTGGAGCGCTCCGGCCACTCGCCCTGCTGCCGCCAGCTGAAGTCCGCCTGTTCGACATCGACGCGGGGCGCGCTGAGCGCGCCGTTGTCCAGCCCGTACAGGAAGTGGTCGAACCACTGGTGCAGCTGGGTCAGCCACTCCTCCATGCGCAGGGGCATGGGATTGATGTGGCCCGCCTGGTGCAGCCAGAGTTTGCGGGGCACATGATGCTTCTTGAGGGCCTCCCAGAGCTGCCCGAAGTGCTGGGTCTTCACATTCCAGTCGTTGCCGCCGTGCACGACGAAGACCCCTGCCTTGATCTTCCGCACGTCCTTCAGATAGTCCCGCTCCCGCCAGAAGGGACCGAAGTCGCCGCTGACACGGTCCTGTTCGGCGGTCAACCGGTCGATCACGGGCTTGCAGACCTCGCGGTCGGCGCGGGTGTGGACGTACTTCGCGAGCACATCGGTGTCCTCGCCCTGGTAGCCGCCGGGCGCGACAACTCCGCCGCCCGCGCGGTAGTAGTCGTACCAGGACGAGATCCCGGAGATCGGCACGATCGCCTTGAGCCCCTCAACCCCGGTCGTCGCGACGGCGGTCGGCAGGGTGCCGTTGTACGAGACGCCCATCATCGCGGCGTTCCCGGTGGACCAGTCGGCGCCGACGGGCCTGCCGTCCGGGTCCCAGCCCCTGGCGCGGCCGTTCAGCCAGTCGACGGCGGCCTTCGCGCCGAGGGTCTCGTTGCGTCCGCCCGAGGTCGGGCAGCCGGTGGAGCCTCCGGTGCCGAGGCTGTCGACCTGGGCGACGGCGTAACCGCGCGGCAGGAAGTAGTTGTCGGTGTAGCCGGACCAGACGACGGAGGGTCCGCTCGCCGCGTGGGCTGAGGTGCCTGCGGGAGCGGAGGTGCTCGCGAGACCGGGGACACGGTCCATGAGCGCCGACTGCCGGCCGGCCGGAAGTCCGTCCACGTCCACGTCCACGTGGTGGTTCTCGACCTTGTTGCCACCCGCCCAGTAGGGGCTGGCCTCGATGATGGTGGCGACCCTGAGCCCGGTGTCCGTCTCCTTGGGACGCAGGATCCTCATGCGTACGGTGTCGCGGCGGCCGTCGCCGTCGCTGTCCGCCTCCGTCTCGATGTCGACCTGCTGATACACCGCGTCGGCGCGGGAGAACACCGGCTGCGTCTCGTCGCCGACGATGCTGAGGGCGGGGGCGGCGCCCGCCTGGGCGGTGGGTGCGGGGAGGGCAGTCAGCAGGGAGGCGGCGAGAGCCACCGTCCCCCAGCTGCGCACTCTCCCCGCGAAGCGGGTTCCCTGGGCCTTGCCTGTTCGGGTGGCTCTCGCCATCGTGCCTGCCTCCGGGGCCGGGGTTAGTGACGATCACGCGGGACGCGCGAACGTATTCCATCGCTCCCGTACCAACCGCACCAGACCGCGAGTGCGCCAACACCCGTTTGCGCACGCCCTTTTGCCCCCGGCGGGCCAGGCCGTAGCGTGGTGCCATGGGGTTCACGGCGTACTCACCGCGCCGGGGCACCGCCTGCGCGCTCCTGGTCGCCGGTGCCCTTGCGGCCGCGGCGGCCTGCTCGCCCGCGGGCCGGGCCGGCACCGGTGCCACCACCCCCGCGCCCGCCACGCCCGCCGAAGTCTGCACCAGCCTCGTCGCGTACTGGGCCGAGGAGGCCCTCAAGGGCAGTACATGGGCGGGCCTCGACTGGGAGCAGAAGGGCCTGTCCAATGAGCAACTCGCCCTTCACGATGAGGTGTTGACGGAAGCCCGCGCGGAGGAGAAGCGGAATGGCCGCACCGCCGCCGTGGCGCTGGTCAGACGGGAGGCCGGCAAGAGATGCAAGGCGCAGAACGGCGCCACCGGCAGCTCCGAGAACTGGGACCTTCCCCGGTGAGCGGCCGGGTTCGCCGTCGGCTTCCAGGCGCCAGGACGGCCTGCGGGAGACCTGAGGCGGAACCTCGCGAAAGGATCACGGGACCCTGTCGGGGGTCGAACAACCTTTCCCTAAGTTAACGCTGAGTAACCAGCGCTCCCCGAGAAAGCCGCGCCGCGCACACAGCGCGGCCGAGGCCGGACGCCTCCGCGGGCATCAAGCACGGCCCCGTCATGTCAGCACCATCGCGAGCCCATGCACCTTAGCGGAACTGGGAGTTCTCACTATGTGAGAACTCGACCATCGGCCGGAAACGCCCTATCTGCCCACACAGCCCCCACGTCCTCTCCCTCGTGGCATAACAAGACAGTCACATCCTGACCTCCACCGTCCCCGGAGCCCGCCGGCTGCGCTTAGAGTCACGCCCAGTCACCGCGCCGCCGGGCGCGTCTGCAAGTACGGCACTGCCCCACCCTTCAGTACGCACCGGCAACGGAAACGGCACCTCAACCACGAGGAGGCCGCGCCAGGAAAGGACACAGCGTGCGACACCGTTCCCTGCTCATTCTCACCGCCGTGATCACCACGGGAGCACTCAGCCTCACTGCCTGCGGTTCGCGCGACGACGCCAACGGCGGCAGCAAGGACAGCAGCGGCAAGACCACCGTGGTCATCGGCGTCGACGCCCCGCTGACCGGCTCGCTGTCCGCCCTGGGCATGGGCATCAAGAACTCCGTGGACCTGGCGGTCAAGACCGCCAACAAGAACAACGAGGTCCCCGGGGTCGAGTTCAAGACCGAGGCCCTCGACGACCAGGCCCAGCCGTCGTCCGGCCAGGCCAACGCCACCAAGCTGGTCGGCATGAAGGAAGTCCTCGGCGTCGTCGGCCCGCTGAACTCCGGCGTGGCCCAGTCCATGCAGGGTGTCTTCAACTCGGCGAACCTCACCCAGGTGTCCCCCGCCAACACCGGGCCCGCGCTGACCCTGGGCGACAACTGGGGCAAGGGCGAGAAGAAGCGTCCGTTCCAGACCTACTTCCGCACCGCCACCACCGACGCCATCCAGGGCAAGTTCGCCGCGAACTACCTGTTCACCGACGCCAAGAAGAAGAAGGTCTTCGTCGTCGATGACAAGCAGACCTACGGCGCCGGCCTGGCCGCGATCTTCTCCGCGGAGTTCAAGCGCCTCGGCGGCACGGTCGTCGGCACCGACCACGTCACGGTGAAGGAGACCGACTTCTCCAGCACCGCCGACAAGGTCAAGGGCTCCGGCGCGGACTCGGTCTACTTCGGTGGCCAGTACCCCGAGGGCGGTCTGCTCGCCGACCAGATCAAGAAGGCCGGCGCCAAGATCCCCACGATGGGCGGCGACGGCATGCTGGACCCGCAGTACATCAAGGCTTCCGGTGTGTCCAACGACGGTGACCTCGCCACCTCCGTCGGCTACCCGGTCGAGAAGCTGGAGACCGCGAAGAAGTTCATCGCGGACTACAAGGCCGAGAACTACAAGGACCCGTACGCGGCCTACGGCGGCTACTCCTACGACGCGGCCTGGTCCATCATCCAGGCGGTCAAGTCGGTCGTCGCGGCGAACGACAACAAGCTCCCGGAGGACGCCCGCGCCAAGGTCACCGAGGCGATGGCCAAGGTCTCCTTCGAGGGTGTGACCGGCAAGGTCTCCTTCGACGAGTTCGGTGACACCACGAACAAGCAGCTCACCGTGTACGTCGTCAAGAACGGCGAGTTCGTGGACGTCAAGAGCGAGACGTTCCAGGACTGACCCCCACCGCAGTACCCAGCACCACATGATCCAGCCCGCGCGAGGGCGCAAACAGCGCCCTCGCGCGGTTTCATATCCGACACCTTCATCGGAGGCCCTGCGGTGAACGAACTGCCGCAACAGCTGGCCAATGGCCTTGCCCTCGGTGCCCTATACGGCCTCATCGCCATCGGGTACACCATGGTCTACGGCATCGTCCAGCTCATCAACTTCGCCCACGGCGAGATCTTCATGATCGGGGGCTTCGGCGCCCTCACCACCTACATATGGCTCCCCAGTGGAACCCCGCTCCTGGTGGCGATCCCGCTCATGATCATCGGTGGCGCGATCGCCTCCGTAGCCGTCGCCACCGCCGCGGAACGCTTTGCGTACCGGCCACTGCGCAGCGCCCCGCGCCTGGCCCCGCTCATCACCGCGATCGGTCTGTCCATCGCGCTCCAGCAGCTCATCTGGGGCTTCTACCCGGGCGCCAAGTCCGCCAAGAGCTTCCCCGAGTTCACCGGCGAGTCGTTCAAGATCTTCGACAACCTCGCCATCCAGCAGTCCGACGCCTTCGTGCTGATCCTCGCCCCGCTCTGCATGCTCGGCCTGGGACTCTTCGTCTCCAAGAGCCGCAGCGGCCGTGCCATGCAGGCCACCGCCCAGGACCCGGACACCGCGAAGCTGATGGGCATCAACACCGACCGCATCATCGTGATGGCCTTCGCCATCGGCGCCGCCTTCGCCGCGGTCGCAGCGGTCGCCTACGGCCTGGACAAGGGCCAGATCAACTTCGAGATGGGCTTCATCCTCGGACTCAAGGCCTTCACCGCCGCGGTCCTCGGTGGCATCGGCAACATCTACGGCGCCATGGTGGGCGGTGTCGTCCTCGGTCTCGCCGAGTCCCTGTCGATCGCCTACATCGAGAACATCCCCGGCATGCAGCAGCTCGGCGGTGGCGCCTGGTCCAACGTCTGGGCTTTCGTACTCCTCATCGTCGTGCTTCTCGTCAGGCCACAGGGCCTGCTCGGTGAGCGCGTCGCGGATCGGGCGTGAGAATGATGACGACCTCCGACACCACCAAGGCAACGGGCACCATCCCCGCCGACGGCGCCTCCAAGGTGACCACCCTGCGCTGGCTCACCGCCGCGGGCGGCGTGGCCACCATGGCGAGCACCTTCCTGGCCTGGACCTGGACGCCGGCCTTCCCCGGCAACCTCACCATCAGCGGGTACCCCGGCGGCCTCCAGGTCCTCACCCTCGTCGCCGGCCTCCTCACCACCCTCTTCGCGCTGGGCTCGCTCGGCATCAAGGGGCTCGGCTGGCTCGTGCCCGCGGGCAGCACCAAGGCCCTCCGGGCCCTGGCCCTGGGTGGCCTCGCCACCACCTGGTTCGCCCTCGGCGCCATCACCGTCGAGCTGGGCGGCCTGATCAACCTGGAGCCCGGCGGCTTCGTCGCCGCCGTGGCCTCCGTGATCCCGGTCGCCGCCGCGTTCCAGCTGCCCGACGACACCCGCGTGGCCGCCCGGCCCAAGGAGCTCCCCTCCTGGGCCGAGATCCTGGTCATCGTCGGCGCCTTCGCGGTCGGCCTCTACGTGATCACGTACGGCATCGACACCGAGTACGCCGAGCTCTTCACCGGCTACCTCGCCGTCGTCGGCTTCGCCGCGGCCGGACTGATCAAGTCCGGGCTCATGGCGCGTCTGTCGGTGATCACCGCCAAGCACCGCCAGGTCACGCTGATCGGGGCCTTCGTCGCCGCCGCGGCGTTCCCCTTCACCCAGAACACCGACCAGTACACCCTGGTCGCGGTCAACATCCTCATCTTCGCGACCGTGGCTCTGGGCCTGAACGTCGTCGTCGGCCTCGCGGGCCTGCTCGACCTCGGATACGTCGCCTTCCTCGGCGTCGGCGCGTACACCGCCGCACTCGTCTCCGGATCGACGGCATCCGCCTTCGGTATCCACCTGCCCTTCTGGGCCGCGGTCCTGCTCGGCGCCCTCGTCTCGCTGATCTTCGGCGTCGTGATCGGCGCCCCGACCCTGCGACTGCGCGGCGACTACCTCGCCATCGTCACGCTCGGCTTCGGTGAGATCTTCCGTATCGCCATGGGCAACCTCGACGGTGTCTCCGGACCCCAGATCACCAACGGCCCGAACGGCGTCCCCAACATCCCGGACCTCGAGTTCTTCGGGTACAACTTCGGGGAGTCCCACACCGTCCTCGGCTTCGAGCTCGGCGCCTATGCGAACTACTACCTGCTGATGCTCCTCGCGACGGTCCTCGTCGTCCTGGTCTTCAGCCGCGCGGGCAGCTCCCGCATCGGCCGCGCCTGGGTCGCCATCCGCGAGGACGAGACCGCCGCCACGGCCATGGGCATCAACGGCTTCCGGGTCAAGCTGATCGCCTTCGCGCTCGGCGCCACCCTCGCCGGCCTCGCCGGAACCGTGCAGGCACACGTCCAGCACACCGTGGTCCCGGAGATGTACCAGTTCGCCGGTCCGGTGCCGCCCAACTCCGCCTTCCTTCTGGCGGCCGTCATCCTCGGCGGTATGGGCACCATCAGCGGACCGCTGCTCGGCGCCGCGCTGCTCTACATGATCCCGGCCAAGCTCCAGTTCATCCAGGACTACCAGCTGCTCGGCTTCGGCATCGCCCTCATCCTGCTGATGCGCTTCCGTCCCGAAGGCCTCATCGCCAACCGGCGCGCCCAGCTCGAGTTCCACGAGACCGGCCAACTCGACGTGCCGGAACAACGAACCCCCGATGACGCCGCTGTCGGCACGGCCAAGGCTGGGGCGTGAGCACCATGACCACCACCACCACAGAAACCAGCACGAAGACGACGGCGGAGACCGTCCTCGAAGCCAGCGGCGTCACGATGCGCTTCGGCGGCCTCACCGCCGTACGCTCCGTCGACCTCACCGTTCGCGCGGGCGAGATCGTCGGCCTCATCGGACCCAACGGTGCGGGCAAGACGACCTTCTTCAACTGCCTCACCGGGCTCTACGTGCCCACCGAGGGCAAGGTGACGTACAAGGGCACGGTGCTGCCGCCCAAGCCGCACCTCGTCACCACCGCGGGCATCGCGCGTACCTTCCAGAACATCCGGCTCTTCTCCAACATGACCGTCCTGGAGAACGTCCTCGTCGGACGCCACACCAGGACGAAGGAGGGCCTCTGGTCCGCGCTGCTGCGCGGCCCGGGCTTCAAGAAGGCCGAAGCGGCGTCGCACGCCCGTGCCATGGAACTCCTCGAGTTCATCGGTCTCGCCCACAAGGCCAACCACCTCTCGCGCAACCTGCCCTACGGCGAGCAGCGCAAGCTGGAGATCGCCCGGGCGCTCGCGAGTGACCCCGGCCTGCTGCTCCTTGACGAGCCCACGGCCGGTATGAACCCGCAGGAGACCCGAGCGGCCGAAGAGCTCATCTTCGCGATCCGCGACATGGGCATCGCCGTGCTCGTCATCGAGCACGACATGCGCTTCATCTTCAACCTGTGCGACCGGGTCGCCTGTCTCGTGCAGGGGCAGAAGCTCGTCGAGGGCACCGCGGCGGTCGTCCAGGGCGACGAGCGTGTCATCGCGGCCTACCTCGGTACGCCCTTCGAGGGTGCACCCGGGCAGGAAGAGGTCGCCGAGGTCGAGGCCGCCGAGCAGGCGACCGCGGAGGAGGCGGCCGAGGCCGCTGACGAGACCCCGGAAGCCGTAGTGGACGCCGACGAGGCGGACACCTCGGACGAGGCGGACGAGCCGGCTGACACGGACGTCTCGGACGAGGCGAACAACACCGCCGAGGCGGACAGCTCGGACGGCGACACCAGCACCACCAGCACGGAAGGAGACGCGAAGTGACCGCACTCCTCGAAGTCGAGGACCTCCGGGTCGCGTACGGCAAGATCGAGGCCGTCAAGGGCATCTCCTTCTCCGTCGAGGCCGGCCAGGTCGTGACCCTGATCGGCACCAACGGCGCCGGAAAGACCACGACACTGCGCACCCTGTCCGGACTGCTCAAGCCGTCCAGCGGCAGGATCGTCTTCGACGGACAGGCCCTCAACGGCATCCCCGCCCACAAGGTCGTGTCCCTCGGACTGGCTCACTCCCCCGAGGGCCGGCACATCTTCCCGCGCCTCAGCATCGCCGAGAACCTCCAGCTCGGAGCGTTCCTGCGCAGTGACAAGGCCGGGATCGAGAAGGACATCCAGCGCGCCTACGAGCTCTTCCCGATCCTGGGTGAGCGCCGCAAGCAGGCCGCAGGCACCCTCTCGGGCGGTGAGCAGCAGATGCTCGCGATGGGCAGGGCTCTGATGTCCCAGCCCAAGCTGCTGATGCTGGACGAGCCGTCGATGGGTCTCTCCCCGATCATGATGCAGAAGATCATGGAGACCATCACCGAGCTGAAGGCCGGCGGCACGACGATCCTGCTCGTCGAGCAGAACGCCCAGGCCGCGCTGTCCCTGGCGGACCAGGCGTATGTCATGGAGGTCGGCGAGATCAAGCTCACCGGCACCGGACAGGATCTGCTCCACGACGAGAACGTCCGCAAGACGTATCTCGGAGAGGACTGACCGGTCCGCACACACGAGGAGGGGCGCCCCCGGTGATTTAGGGGGCGGGGCGCCCGGTGTGGGCCCGCACCAC